>CABUPZ010000004.1 GCA_902493585.1 uncultured Fusicatenibacter sp.
TGATCATCGATGCCCTGAAGAGTAAATACCCACTGCCTGACCTGTTGAAACGGCTTGGATTATCAAAAAGCAGCTATTATTATCAAGAAGCCGTCAAAAAACAGCCCGATAAATACAGTGATATTCGCAATCGGATACGTCAGCTTTTCTGCGAAAATAAACAGAGGTATGGATACCGGCGCATTTATGGGCTTCTGAAGCGGGAAGGACCACTGTTTCAGAAAAAGTGGTTCGCCGGATCATGCGGGAAGAAAGACGTACTGTTATCTGCAAACGACGCAGGAAATATAATTCCTATCAGGGTGAAATCTCCCCGTCCGTACCCAACAAAATAGAACGGGATTTTCGTGCGGATAAGCCGAATCCAAAATGGCTCACGGACATTACCGAGTTTGCCTTGCCCGCCGGAAAAGTCTATCTGTCGGTACTGGTGGACTGCTTTGATGGACTGCCTCCCAGTTGGACAATCAGTACGACTCCTGATTCTGTGCTTGTTAACACAATGCTGGATCAGGCAATCGCCCATTTGCCGGAAAGAGAGCGTCCGCTCATTCATTCAGACAGAGGCTGCCACTATCGGTGGCCTGGTTGGATAGAACGTATGGAGAAAGCAGGTCTGGAACGTTCCATGTCTAAGAAAGGGTAAAAGTTTTATAATTTAAAAATTAATTGACATAAAAGGTTACATGCAGTATATTTTAATAAAAGTCACAAGGAGACTATAAAAATGAATCAGAACTTACATTCCAGAAGTTATATGTACATGTATTGTAGACGTACTGCGTTATAAGCTTTGCAAGGTTTATGTATTGGCTTATAGCCGGTAGGTCTATTTGTCTAGTGCATAAAACCAGAAATGTAAGTGCTATGTTTTTAATATATATTGCATCGTAAATTGGATTTATCGCACTGGACAATGAATGTTTAGTACGATTTTTTTTGCGTGAAGAAGGTGCATGGAATGAGAGATTTAATCGAATTGAAACTGGCAACAGAAGAGGAAGCGGAATCTCTGCATAGACTACAGGTAGAAGCGTTTATGCCATTATATGAAAAATATCAAGATGATGACACAAGCCCGGCGAAAGAAAGTATTGAAAGAGTAACTGAGAAGATTATTGAGAAGAATTCAGATTTCTATTTCATTTTGTTTCATAAAGAAAAAGTTGGAGGTGTGAGAGTCCGATGGCATCAGGGTAAAAAAGTATATGAAAATATTAATTGGATATCTCCTATTTTCATAATTCCCCAATATCAAAAGAAAGGAATTGTGAGCAAGGTGATAGAACAACTATTTGGTATTTATCCAAACACAATAGAATGGCGATTAGATACGATAAAGCAGGAAACGCACAATTGCCATTTGTATGAAAAATATGGCTTTGTCAGAATTGGAGAAGATATCGTGGTTAACGACAAGATAACATTGGTTCATTATGTAAAAAGCTGCAATAGGACGTCATTATAGATCGAAAAATTTAAGGAGGTATCGAATAAAATGATAACAGACGCATTTGATAAATCAGAGGTCTTGTTTGGACCAAAAGATTTTTATGGAGAGCAAAAGCATTTATGTGAAAAGTGCATGATTGTATTTTCGGAAGTAATATTTGAATATATGCTTGAAACATTTGCACATGAAGAAGCAGGAATCATACGATGCTGTAATGGAAGAACGACGGTATACATTTTTGAAATAAATGAAATGAAAATTGCAGGGTACTTAAGTCATATTGGCTCTGCATTGGCTGGAAGCGATGTGATAGATGTGAATTGGCTTACAGGTGCCAAAAAGTTTATCATGTTTGGTTCAGCTGGTTCTCTGGATAGAGATGTAACGAGTGGAAAGTTTGTCATTCCAACGGCAAGTTATCGAGAGGAGGGATTGAGTTATAATTACGCTGCGCCGGAAGATTACATAGAGATTAAGAATTCAAAAATAGTCAAAACAATCTTTGATGAATTGAATCTTCCAAGTGTGACGGGTAAGGTTTGGACAACAGATGCAATGTACAGAGAAACAAAAGCCAAGCTTGAAGCAAGAAAAAATGAGGGCTGTTTAGCGGTAGAAATGGAACTTGCGGGTGTTCAGGCAGTATGTGACTTTTATGGATGGGAGTTATATGATTTTCTTGTTACGGGTGATGTACTTGATCAGGCAGTTTACGATGTTTCAGAACTTGCAAATGCAAACCATGATATGAACAAATTGTATATTGCTATCGAGATAGCAAAGAGAATTTAAAGAGCAAGGTAAAGAAAATAGAACCATTGTTATTGCCAATATAATCATAAAGCAAAGTATCATAATAAGTAATATGCTGTAGAGCAGAGGATTGTTTATCACAAGGGGCTGTCAGAAAATAGATAGTCCCTTTTCCGCATTTCGTAAAGATTATTTTTCCCCAACCTTCTACTATATAAAAAAATCCCCCACGATTCCATTCGCATACTCATCAAAGAAAAAGCAAAAGATTGGCAACAATTTTCGCTCTGTTTATTGTATAATTCCCTCAACATAAACCCAGGAGGAAACGTATGGATCAGAGAGAACAAAGAGGAGAATTACTCAGAAAAAAACGAGAACTCAAAGGACTGTCCAGAGAAAAGGTTGCCAGTGAACTGAAGTGTACACCGGAGTCGGTCAGACGGTGGGAAACAGGAGAAAGAAACCCCAATGTGGCTCATACTCTGAGCCTGTGCCGAATTCTCGATATCAAACTGGAGGAACTGGAAGCGGAGCCTGAAAAAAGACGGACCAAAGAAACAGTGGATGGAGATTCTGTCTCAATATACAGTGCGGATCAGCTGATCAGGGACAGTAAATTGTTGACAATCTACTATAAAAAGAATCAGATTTACCTGCAGAAAAATCTGAGAGAACAGTTGAAATCCTCTGTTGAGATATCCATTCATCCCCAAAATGAAAAGGAACTTCTGGTTCGGGAAACGAACATTGGTGCAGTCCAAAGCATCTATTATTGTGCTGAAATTGTCCGGAAAATTTCCCGTGCAGTTCAGGTGAATGACAATATGCGTTTTCTCTGTATTTGGGATGAGGCGGAGAAGGGCTGGAGAGGTATTTTGCTGCCTGAAATGTCGGAGTCATTTCTCTGGGAAAACCTCAGGCGTTATGGAGAATATTCAGGAGAAGATACAACCTGGAAGCAGCTCATCCTCCATGTCTTATATCGGAAATGCTGGAATCTGGTGGAACGTGAAGAAATCGATTTGTTTTATTGTCTCGCTTATCGGATGGCAGTGTGTTCCAATCCGTCCGGAGGAAAGAAAATCTGGTACCTGGTATTGATGTATGCTTATATGCTGGTGGGTGAAATCAAAAGAGTTCAGAGAAGATGTAAGAAAGCAGAAGCTCCGCTGTCTCTGAATCAGTCTGTACGGGAAAATGACAGCTGTATGCTCCAGGAATTCTGGACGGGAGGTGAGATTCTGCATATGGCATTTGAGATTGAAGAGTTTATGGAAAGGCTCACAAAATTCGAGAGAATCATCCTGAAATGGAAGATACAGGAGAGGGAGCTGGAGAAGAATATAAGCTTTGGATATGGTTTGAAGTGCTGATCCCAAGATGCAGTCTGCAGACTTCAGGAAAAGGCAAATGATTATTATGGGAGGGATTACATCCGGAGTCTCCTGGTGATGGGAAGATAAGCGTAAAGAATGGAGGGAAAGTTTTGATACAGCACTGGGAAGAGAATGAGAAATTTCCGCCTGAAAAATATTATGAGGCATGTATCACTTATCACATTGTGAGATACTGTGAAGAAAAGCAGATGGGTCGAATTTTTCCGTTCAGCATCAGCCAGATACAGGAGAAAAAGGAGGGATACGATTTTGGCTATCAGATGGACAGTCAAAGCCTCTTTTTTGTCCAATACAAGCGGCCGCAGATGCGGATGACGGCCAATCATTCGTCGGTCTGGATGATTGACATCGGACAGCTGAAAACGATTGTGGAGGGGGGAATCGGAGCGTGTACCTATTATGCACTTCCGGAATTTTATGATTACCTGGAATGGTATGAAGGGTTGGAAAAAACGTATTTTTTGAATGCAGAGGATCTGTATACACAGATTCGTTTGCAGAAAAAAATGGATCAGAAAACAGTATTTGTTCGGAATGACGGATGGAAACTGAGAAGATTTGAAGACTATTTTTCTGTGCGGAATATTTACAGAAATGTTCTGATACAAGCGCAGGATGCGTATGATGAAGCGATTGACTGGAAGATTTTAGAAGAAGATTTTCAGGGCTATTTTCTGCAGAGATTTTGAGAAAAGTGAGGAAAAAAATGGACAGATTGGCTGGCAGATATGATTTCGAGAGAGGGAAAATTATCAACCCGATCAAAAATATGAGGGCAGGGGATGTGACGGACGCATATGCAACTTTTATCCATGAAATACAGCATGTACATCTGAATTATTTCACGGTAATCGGACAGGTGACGGAAATTCTGCAGAAGGAAAAGTTATGCACACCGACAACGGACCGGGCACATGATCAGAAGATACAGAAAGTGACAGAAATTTTGGAACATGCAATTTCTGAACTGCAGGAGATGTATGCGAATAGTCAGGAACTTCTGTGGATCGAAGAGTATCAGGGAGCAGAGGAAGCAGATCAGGTGTATCATAGAAAATCAGTTCGTTATCAGAGATACAGCAGACAATTTCTGCCAATCACGGAAAAGTGTGGATCGCTGGAGGAGAAAAGAACCATCATTCATGAGATATGTGTAAAGGCAGCCAGTCCATCCATGTCGGCGGATGCGTTTACAGAACTACTCATGGAGACGGAACGGTTGGAGGAATATTTTGCGAAGGAAGGAAACGTGAATCGGCGGCTGGAATGTCTGATGGAAAAATACAGAAATCAGACGGCGAAACAAAGAAGCAAACGAACAACAGAACCGGAAGAAACCCAGATTCATTTACAGGAACTGATTCCGCTGCTGATCCGGAAAGGTATTTGTGTATATGCGGCTGAACTGTTGCAGTTCAGCAGGAATCTTTCCGAATCTTTGTCGGAAAAGAGTCTGAAAGATCTGGCGGAAAATGATTATCAGGACTTGCTGGTAAAGAAAATGCGGGGATTCGATTTTTCGTCTGCGGAGGAGAACATGAAAATGGCTCCTTTCCAATGGAAGGAAGAATATTTTTCGGTGCTCAGACATTCCTCACGGTTGCTGTATCCGGACACAAACCGGATGCTGATGGGATGGAACAGAAAGGAAAATTATATCGGGCAGGAAGTATCTGACGACGAATTGAGAGAAGCTCTGAAAGCGGCAAAGGCGCTGGCAATTCCGTTTGATGAATATGACCGCCGCGGCGGACGGCCGAAATATTTCGAATGGAAAAATACGCCGCTGTTTGTGATTCTTGAGGATTATGATCAGTGTGAGCAATGGATGGGAGAGATCCTGGAAGAGGATCTGTATTTTGTAGATCTGTATCCGGAAGATGTCCAGAATTTCTATACAGTCTTGTTTTTCCGGAGAAGAAAGGAACCGGAGGTTCTGTTTGTTTTCCCGACATTGAAACATCTGGCGGAAATGCTGATAAGAAAATGGAATCTGCGAGACAAAATTCTGACTTCGCAGAACCAGGATTCCCTGAAATTGTTTGCATGCTTTGGAGATGAAATACAGATGCTGCAGGCGATTACCTGGCTGATGTCTTTGGTATCCGGCACGGGATGGAATGGCAGCCAGCTGCAGCAGGCAGCTTCTATGCTGTGCGCCGGATTTGTGAAATCTTTGTTGGAATCTGCGCTGCAGATCAGGATCAAAGAGTATTGGAGCTATCGAAGCAGTCTGCCGACGATGGATACGGTTTCCGATGGATTTTATACGTTTATGGAATTTGAGGGGCGGGAGAACACAGGAATCATCTGTGCACAGGAGCATGGAGGCAGCAGCTATCCTGTCCTTTTTGCCAGTGTCAGAGCTGCAAGAGCATACGCAATGCGGGTGCCGCAGGACGAAAGGCGGAAACTGGTGGCAGTGGATGACTGTTATTGGAACGTATTGCGGGAGTATCTGAAACAAAGTACAGGAAAGTGGTGCCTGTATCTGGATGGAGATGAGGGAATCCTTTTTAATGTGGAGGTTTACGAACAGGTTCGGCAGCTGGTAAGGAAGAGGGGTCTTTGAGAGAAAAATCAGGGAAACGGAGAGGGTTTGGAACTGATTTTCTTAAAAAGCGGGCAATTTTGCAAAGTGGACGATTCTGCACGGGAATGGATTGTGCAGAATTGTCCGTTTTTACTTTATGCAGTAAGTTTTGTATTTCAGAGATATGAAGGAAACTTCATATTTGCATTGACAGCATAAGAGCAGTGTGATAATATGAAGCTACCTTCACGAGAAGTAGACTTCATATTAACGGGAGGCGTGCATGAAAACAAGAGTAAAGGAATTGCGAGCGGAGGCAAAGATGACGCAGCAGCAGCTTGCCGATTTGGTTCACGTTTCTTCGAGAACAATTATTTCCATCGAGAAAGAGCAGTACAGTCCGTCGTTAATGCTTGCGTATCGAATGGCGGAAGTATTTGGCGTGACGGTGGAAGATTTATGCTGTTTAAAGGAAAATAAAGAACTGGAGGATAAGCAGTATGAAGATTTATAACAAGAAAGGGCTTGTGTTCGGAATTTTGTGGGCGGCAATGGGAAGCTCGCTGCTGATCCATGCGCTGATCATGCCGGAACCGGAATGGATCAGGCAGATAAAAGATCTTATCGTTTCTGTTCTTCTGCTGGCAATCGGAATTATGTCGATGGTGCGGGCATATTCGAAAAAGGCGTCGCGCGAAGATTTTATTGAGAAAAGGGATGAGCGGAATCAAATGATTCAGCTGAAAACAAAAGCCAAAATGCTGGATTTGATGATCTGGGCGGTTTGCTTTCTGCTGGCGGTCAGTCTGATCGGCTATATGGTGACGGAAAATATAGCCTTGGGCTTTCTGTTCTTTGGTCCCTGTCTTTTGCTGATATTTGCCGGGATATCGTTTATTGTCATAAATATTTACTACGAACATCACGAATAAAGGGATAGGAGGAGTGAGCGATGAAGCAGGAGCCAAGACAAAGACCGATCAAGGATGAACGTGATCAGCAAATTGAAACAGGCGCAAGAAGTTATGCTCTGGAATGGGTGATTGCTGTCACGCAGGTATTGACTGTGATGTGTCTCGTTAAGGGAAATCCGGCGTGGAAAGGCTGTTTGTCTATTCTGTTTTTTGGAATTGCGTTTGCCCTGTTCTATGAATATGGACAATATCAGGAAAAGCCATTTCGCCAGGTGGGGATCGTGTTTTTGATTGTTGGTATTGTACTGCTGGTGTGGTTCGGAATTGCAGGATGAGCCGGCGAAGAGAATGGTATTCCAACACATTTCAGAGAATGAGTAAAAAGATATTCTGCCGTTTTTTATTTTCTTTCATGGAAATAAATAAAACCCCTCTTAAGCAGACAACAGAAATAATGAAATGGACTGCTTAAGAGGGATTTTTATAATCGAATCATCAAGGACTGACTATCCGGCGACGGATCTGAGTACAAGCGCAGCGGTGGTCAGTATGGCAAGAAACACGAGATTCCATATGGTAAATTCTTTCAGAAACGCCCCTTTTCTGTCCGGATATTCCCGGGAGAAAAATTTAAATGAGATCAGGCTTGCCAGGGAAGCGATGAGTGTTCCCAGACCGCCCAGATTCACGCCGGTCAGAAGTGAGGAAAAGTCCTTGCTGAATCCTGACAGCAGGATTGCGGCAGGCACGTTGCTGATGATCTGACTGGCAAGAATTCCGACCAGAAGTTCTCTGCCCTGCACGGCTGAGACAAGAAGGGCATTGATTTCCGGAATCCGTTTCATGTTTCCAATAAAGACGAAGAAACATAAAAAGGTCAGAAGCAGAAAATAATCCACAGACAGATAAAGCTTACGTTTCAACAGCAGGACTGCAGCCATGACACAGACCAGAACCGGCTGGTAAGGGAGAACCCGGAACACCACCAAAAGGCACAGGATCAACAGGCCGAAAAAAGGAATCGAAGATTGGAGAAGCCCCGCCTTTGGCGATTCCACGGCTTCCGCTACAACAACTTCCAGAAGCGGTTCATCTTTTTCTGCAACGATCACTGCGGCCAACAGAAGGAGAGACAATCCGGCATAAGGCAGTGTCGCCCAGGCAAATTCAGCAGTTGTAAGATTGGATACGGAATACAGATAGAGATTCTGAGGATTGCCGATGGGCGTAGCCATGCTGCCCAGGTTTGCGGCGATCGTCTCCAGAACGATCAGTTTCAGTACACGCCGGACCTGACCGCCCATACGGAAAATCAGGATCGTAAACGGGACAAAGGTGATCAGTGTTACATCGTTGGTGATCACCATGCTGCTGAAAAAGCAGAGCAGCACCATGACCAGTGACAGGCTGCGAATGCCATGGACCTTTTTCAGAAGAAACTGGCTCAGCATCGAAAAGACTCCAAGAGACTGCAGCCCTGCGACAATGATCATCAGGCAGAAAAGAAGTGCCAGCGTTCGGTAGTCGGGATACGTCAGGTATGCCGCGTCGGGATGGACGACAAAAGCTGACAGGATTGCGAGAAGCAATGATACGCAGAAGACGGTTTCGTTTTTTATGAGATTTTTCAGGATTTTCATAAGATACTCCAATCGCTATGTAAAATACAGAACAGTATTCCGGCATAAGGTTCTGAAAAAGACTGTTTGACATCAAACCGGAAAGTTCGTTTCCGATGTAACAGTTTATCACGAGCTTTGACATACAACAACCGGAAATTTATTAATTTTGGTCAGAACGTGTTTGAAAATTTGATGCAGACTTGCAGAAAGTAATTTTCCAATACGCGCAGAGCGTTGAAAGGATGTGTGAAAACGGGGCGCGGAAGAGGACTTGTATGAACTGCAGATAGATCAAGGGATTGTATGATTGATTAATGATGCAGAGTGCGGTATAATGCGTTTATATGAAAAAATCACATAAAAGATCAGAATACTGTGCCTGAGTGCAGTTGGTTTCTGACATGGAACAATTCAAACGACAAATGAGAGAATGGAAAGGAATGAGGATATGAAAGTATATGGAGCACAGATCTGTGCGGACTGCAGAAACTACAAGGCGATCCAGAAAAGCCGCGGTTTTGAAGCGGAGTATGTGGATATCACGGAGGATACGGGGAAACTGAAAGAATTTCTTCAGATCAGAGATCATGATCCTGTTCTTGCGCCGGTAAAAGAACGGGGAGGAATCGGGATTCCGCTGTTTGTCAATGAGGACGGACAAAAGACTCTGGATATCGATGAGGCGTTTTCCTGGATCGGACAGCCGCCGGTGCAGCCGGAAGAAATCGTGGAGAAACATTCTTCCTGCGGAATTAACGGATGTAATTGACGGAAATTCAGTCAGTGGTTTCTGAACATGGAATATGCAGGAAAAATCTGTAGCGATAAAAGTACAGACAAAACCTCGGAAGTGCAAAAACAGCATTTCCGGGGTTTTGTAATACTGTTTTTATCTGCGAAAATTGTGCAAACAGATGGAGATTCTGTGCGGGGCATGATAAAATGAAAGGACAGTAACGTAAAAATGATTATGTGAAGCGGAGCAAAAGTTTGGAAGGAAAACAAACACTTCCCAATATGCCCGGATGATGCAGCAAATGTGTCAGGAGGAAAAATGGTACAGAAGAGAAGGTTTATGGACGATTTTTATTTCCTGGAAGATGAGCGTGTAAGACAGTTTCTCATCGTGGGAAAAGATGAAGCGCTTTTGATTGATACTGGATTTGAAGACAGCCATGTGTATGATGTTGTGAAAAGTATTACAGAGCTGCCGGTTCGGGTTCTTATGACGCACGGGGACAGAGACCACGCGGGCGGGCTGAAAGAATTTGGAGCCTGCCAGATTCATAAAGGCGATTGGAATCTGATCCCGGAGGGCATTCTTGTGGAGCCACTGAAGGAAGGCGATACCTTCCACTGTGGATCATACACATTAGAAGTAATTGAAATACCGGGACATACTTATGGAAGTGCTGCCTTTGTGGAATGGGAAAAGAAGCTCCTGTTGCCGGGAGATTCCGTGCAGAAGGATGGTCCGATTTATATGTTTGGGGAGCACAGAAATCTTGAGCTGTACATAGAAAGTCTGAAAAAGCTTCAGAGCCTGGCGGACAGGATGGAAACGGTGCTGCCCTGCCATCAGGACTGTCCGATTCCCCCGGATTATATTGGAAAAAACCTTCAGGATGCAGAGGCGCTGAAGAATGGCCTTTTGTCCGGAAAGAAGCATCCACATCTGCCATGTGCTTCTTATCAAGGCAGATGGACAGAATTTTATTATACAGAACATGTTTTAGGGTGAAAAAACAACAAGAAAAGAAAAATAGTTTGAGAGGAATTTAGAATGAATGCGGAAATTGATGTTTCACAGGTAATATTGAAAACAGAACGGCTGACACTGAGACCGTGGAAAGAATCCGATCTGGAAGATTTCTATGAGTATGCCAGGGTGGACGGCGTCGGTCAGATGGCAGGATGGCTGCCGCACAAAGACAGAGAGGAGTCCAGGAGGATTCTCAAAATGTTTATTGATGAAAAGAAGACATTTGCCATTGAGTATGAAGGGAAAGCCATTGGCTCTGTGGGCATTGAGCGGTATGATGAGGAAAAACTGCCGGAATTTCAGGAAAAGGCGGGCCGTGAACTGGGATTTGTGCTTTCAAAGGATTACTGGGGCAAGGGAATCATGCCGGAAGCGGTTCGGAGGATCATCCGGTATCTGTTTGATGAGGTTGGGCTGGATTTTCTGGTTTGCGGACATTATGTGGAAAATGAACGGTCGAAAAGGGCACAGGAAAAATGCGGTTTCCGTCATTACAGGCTGGTGAAAACGGAAACCAGCTACGGAGAAGAAAAGGACTGCTGGCTGTCGGTATTAGACAGGACTTCTATAAATTGAAATTGGAGAGGCTTCCTGAGGCGCTTCAAATGACAGACCGAGCAAAAGAAGAAAAGAAAGTATGAGGACAGAATGTGAAAAGAGTGCTTGTCATCGGAAGTCCCGGTGCGGGAAAGAGTACGTTTGCAAGAAAGCTGAGAGACGGTACGGGACTTCCGCTGTATTATCTGGATATGGTCTGGCACAGATCCGACCAGACTAATATCTCCCGGGAGGAATTTGACCAGCGGCTTTGTGGAATCATGGAAAAAGACCGCTGGATCGTGGATGGAAATTACCTACGCACGTTGGAGATACGGCTGAATGCCTGTGATACGGTGTTTTTTCTGGATTACCCGCTGGAAGTCTGTCTGCAGGGAGTGGAGTCCCGGATTGGAAGACCGAGAGAGGATATGCCCTGGATGGAAAAAGAGTTTGATCCGGAGTTTCGCCAGTGGATTCTGGATTTTCCCCGGGAGCAGCGGCCGGAGATCTGCAGGCTGCTGGAAAAATACCGGGAGGGAAGAAGCATCCATATCTTCCATGAGCGGGCGGATGCGGACAGGTTTCTGGAAACATTGTCAACACAGTAATAAACAGTGATAAGAAGGAGACGGTACGGGTATGGCATTGTATGCGCTGGGAGATTTGCATCTCAGCTTTCAGGCAAATAAACCAATGGACGCGTTCGGGAAAGTATGGAAACATCATGAACGTAAGATTGAGAAATACGTGAATCAGATCGTCGGCCCGGAGGATACGCTTGTGCTCACCGGCGATCATTCCTGGGGCAGAAAACTGTCAGAATGCCGGGAGGATCTTGCGTTTATCGAACGGCTTCCGGGACGAAAGATTTTGCTTCGGGGAAACCATGATATGTTCTGGGAGGTTGGAAAGACAAAGCGTCTCAATGAAGAGTTTGCAGGAAAGCTGTTTTTTCTGCAGAATAACTTTGCAGTGTATCAGGATTATGCTCTTGTCGGGACGAAAGGATATACGTTTGAAGGACCGTTTTATCTGGACCGAAGAGGAAGGGTGATCGGCTGGGAGGAAGAGCGGGAGGAGCAGGCGAAGAAGCTTGTTTCCCGGGAAATCACCCGGCTTCGGAAATCGTTTCGCATGGCGCAGGAGGCGGGGTATCGAAAGTATCTGATGTTTCTGCATTATCCGCCCACGAATATTCTGGAAGAAACCTCACCGTTTACGGAGATTGCGGAGGAGTACGGCGTGGAGGCTGTGGTATATTCCCATTGTCACGGGGAGCAGCGGTTTGGGGACAGTATCCGCGGAACTTTTCATGGGATTCGGTATCTGTTGGTTTCGGGAGATTATCTTGGATTTCGGCCGGAACTGGTGGTGGAGTGAGCCGTTGTTGAGGGAATGGTTGAATGTTTGTGACCGTTCAGCTGGCTGAATGGGAATGTTTTGAAGGACAGATAGAGAGGAACTTAGATGAAAGGATCAGAAGCTAAGATGACAGGTTTCATGGAGGGCGCCGATAAGCGCTATGTGATACCTGTATACCAAAGAAAATACGATTGGAAACGTGAAAATTGCAGTCAATTATACGAAGATTTAAAAAAGATTATTTTTGACAAACGCGAAAGTCATTTTTTCGGCAGCATTGTTTCTTCCGTTGTTCCCAATGGAAGCAAAATTGAATATCATATCATTGATGGGCAGCAGCGTCTGACCACAGTTACACTTTTGCTTCTTGCAATCCGGAATCTGATAGCACAGGGAAACATCATTCCGCAGGAGGAGCGACTGGACGAGCAGATCAGCCAACGTTTTCTGATCTCCCCGTGGGCAAAGGAAGAAGATCGGATAAAGCTTCGTCCGGTAAAGGGTGACAGGGAGGCTCTTGCCAGACTGTTTGGCGATGCAGAGGATTATGACTGTGCTTCCAATTTGACGCTGAATTACCAGTTTTTCTGTGATAAAATACTGCAAAAAGAAGTGAACGTCGACGACTTGTACGCGGCAATCGGGAAACTGGAAATTATCAGTATTACCCTGGATCAGAGTGATAATGCACAGTTGATTTTCGAGAGTTTAAATTCCACCGGCCTTGCTCTGACAGAGGGAGATAAAATTCGGAATTATATTTTGATGGGACTTTCTTCGGAAGAGCAAAATGAATTCTACGAAAACTATTGGACGAAGATCGAAAAATGTACCGCCAATGATGTCAGCGGTTTTGTAAGAGATTATCTCAGCATTAAACAGCAGATGACTCCGACGATCAGTAATGTTTATCCTGCATTCAAAAAATATGCGGAAGAAAACAGGCTTTCAGCCGAAAACCTGTTGAAGGATTTACTGCGCTATGCAAGATTTTTTGAAAGGCTGTGGACCTGCAAGAGCAACTTGGAAGAACAGCGGCTGGACGACTGTCTGTATCGGATGAAACGTCTGGAAATAGTTGTTACTCGTCCATTTCTTATGGAAGTGTTCCGACTGAATCAGGATGGCGAAATTACGTCTGACGAGGTATTGAACGTCTTTCTGATCACAGAAAATTATCTTTTTCGAAGAAATATCTGTGAAGTGCCAACGAACGCTCTGAATAAAATTTTTCTGAATTTGAACAAAGAAATTCTTCGGTATGATGGTTCGGCGAATGATTATGTGGAAAAATTTATTTATGCACTGCTGTCCAAGAAAGAAAGCGGGCGATTTCCGGATGATGAAGAGTTTATGGCAGCATTATCCTCCAAACAGGTGTATTTGATGCGGGGGAAATACAAGGCATATTTGTTCGAACGCTTTGAAAATTTCGGTACTGTCGAGACCAAAGACGTTTATACGCATCTGGACAACAATACGTATACCATCGAGCATATTATGCCGCAGCACCTGACTCCGGCATGGACAGAAGCGCTGGGAGAAGATTATGCAAAAATTCATGCGACATGGCTTCATCGTCTTGCCAACCTCACCCTGACGGGGTATAATCCACATCTCAGTAATAATTCTTTTCCTGAGAAGCGGGATGCCAGTGAGGGGGGCTATAAGGCAAGTGGACTCAAAATGAATCAGAAAATTGCCGCGAAGGAGAACTGGGGCTTGTCAGAACTGGAGGAACGCAATGAAGAGATGGTGGCTCTTGCCGCAAAGATATGGTCGTATCCACAGACATCCTTTCAACCGGCAGTGAAAGAATTTGATTCCCGTACCTTGGAGGATGACAGTAAAGATCTGGTTGGAAGGGGAATTGTAAAATATAGTTATCAGAATGTGGAACAGCCCGTTTCCAGCTGGGCGGATATGTTTGAGCATATAGTGAAATATCTTCATCAGAAAGACAAGTCCGTTCTCTCTGCGCTTGCTTACAATACAGACAGCAGCGTGGAACTCACAAATTACATCAGCAATTCCGAAGAAAATCTGCGCAGCGCCTTAAAAATTGATGACAATATTTATATGGAAAAAAACACCAGTACCGTTTTGAAAGTATCAATTTTACGCCGTCTGTTTGCCGCTTATGGTGCAGATCCGATGGATCTGGTATTCTTTTTGAAAGATGCTGACAGTGAAATGGGAAATGGTACAGGCAGGGAGGAAATTCGAAAAAGATATTGGACCTATGCACTTCCGATCATCCAGAAACAGCATATGCATTGCGGAACTTTTCAAAATGTAAATCCGGGAACATCCAATATGATCTCAGGTTTTTTTGGAATCAGCGGATTCAGCATTAACTGTATTGCGAATTATGATGCTGCCAGAGTTGATTTTTATATGGGTAAGGGAGATGCCGCGAAAAATAAGGAAGTTTTTGATATGCTTTTCAGCCATAGAGAGGAGATAGAACAGGAACTTGGCGTGGATCTGAAGTGGGAAAGAGCTGATGAGTATAAAGCATCGTGGATTTCTTATTGTCTGCCTAAGGTAAGTGTTGCACGGGAAGATGACTGGTCTCGTATGGCGGAATTCCATGCAGAATGGAGCGATAAAATCTGTAATGCAATTTTGCCATATTTGAAGAAGAAGACAGAAAACAGCGACAGACTGGTAAGTAAAAAAGTGGAAGGAGAAAACACAACATTATGAAAAAAATCATAGAGTTCACATCAGCTGCTGCCAAAGAGGACAAACTGGAGCAGATTTCCAGTTACCTGGAACAGCTGAAAACAAGCCTTGCGGAACTGACAGAGGAATATGAATCACAGAATGCGGACGAAGAAAAAGTCACCGCGCTGACGGAAGCGCTGGACGCACTGGAAGATGCGTACGACGCCATCGAAGAAATTCTTTTGGACGAAGTTCGATGATGAACCAGATGGAACTGCAGTGGGATAAGCTGCTGAAGATCAAAACAACCGGGCGGGATGACTCCCATTCGGATCAGTACCGTTATCCATACGAACCAACGCCGTACTGCGTCCTGGAGCGACTGGCGAACAGCGGACGGATCGGCAAGAAAAATGTCCTGCTGGATTATGGAACGGGAAAGGGCCGTGTATGTTTTTTCCTGTCTTATCAGACGAGATGCCGGTCCATTGGAATTGAATACGAGGAAAGAATCTTTTCCGGGGCAGAGGAGAATCGGAATCATGCAGTCTCCGCCGGAAGAACTTCTTTTGTGATGAGCAGTGCAGAGAATTACTCTGTTCCGGCGGAAGTGGACTGCTGCTACTTTTTTAACCCGTTTTCCGTAGAGATTCTGCGGAAAGTGCTGGCGAGGATTTACGATTCTTTTTATGAACATCCCAGGGAGATCCGTCTGTTTTTCTATTACCCGTCGGATGAGTATGTGAGCGAACTTATGACCCAGGAGCAGTTGCTGTTTTTCGACGAGATAGACTGCAGGGATTTTTTTGGAGGAAAAGATCTCAGGGAGAAGATCCTGATATTTAAAGTGGTATAAGCGCGTATTTGAAAATTTTATAATTCTATTGTAAACTTGGGGCGGGACGTGTATGATAAAATATGATTTCAACAGTCGATATACAAGAGAGTGTTTGCGGATTACAGAAGGCAACATTCAGACGCACCCGGGGTGATCGGCTGCCCGCAGAATATTTTAGGAGGATTTCAGAGATGAAAATAGCGGTAACTTATGATAACGGAACTATTTTTCAGCATTTTGGAAAAACGGAATTTTTCAAGGTATATGAAGTGGAGGACAACAAGGTAATTTCCAGCGAAGTGATCGGTTCCAATGGCGTTGGACATGGCGCACTGGCAGGGCTTCTTGCCGGACAGTCCGTGGATGTGCTGATCTGCGGCGGTATTGGCGGCGGAGCGCAGGCTGCTCTTGAGGAGGCAGGTGTGGAACTTTGCGCCGGCGCGCAGGGTGATGCGGATCAGGCGGTGGAAGCTTATCTGAAAGGCGAACTGGTATCCACCGGAGCAAACTGTGACCACCATCATCATGAGGAGGGACACAGCTGCGGCGATCACGAGGAAGGTCATTCCTGCGGCAGTCACGGGGAAGAACATTCCTGCGGAGGCGGCTGCGGCGGTCATGACGATGGCCATTCCTGTGGAGGAAGCTGCGGCGGATGTGGATCTCAGCCTGTGCTCACGGGACGCAATGTGGGAAAAACCTGCCGCGCCCATTACAGAGGTACGTTCAACGATGGAACCCAGTTTGATTCTTCTTACGACCGCGGGGAGCCGCTGGAGTTTATCTGCGGCGTCGGCCAGATGATCAGAGGATTTGACGCAGCTGTGGCTGATATGGAAGTGGGTCAGGTGGTGGATGTCCATCTGATGCCGGAAGAAGCTTATGGAATGCCGGATCCCAATGCCATCTTTACCCTTGAGATCGCACAGCTTCCCGGTTCAGAAGAACTGGAGGCAGGCCAGCAGGTGTACCTGACCAATCAGTATGGACAGCCTTTCCCTGTAAAAGTAGCGGCTAAGGGAGAAACAACGATCACCTTTGACGCCAACCATGAGATGGCAGGCAAAGAACTGAACTTCCGTATCGAGCTGGTGGAAGTGAACGAGTAACCGTTCTGCGAAGTTTATAAATTGAATGCAAAGACACTGCCCCGGAGCGGCTGGATCCTTATGGATCCGCCGTCCGGGGCAGTGCCATTTGTTAGAAAAGTGAGGAGTATGAGTTAGAAATCAGTCAGCTCATGGTTCTTTTTTCTGACCCGCACGATGCAGATCAGCATCAGCAGTACAGACAGGGAAACGATCGTAAGGACTGCCCAGAATTCGGTCAGGTTTTCATCGGAAGTCTGTGCGCTCTGTTTCTTCTGCGCTGCCCAATATTCTTCAATTTCCTTGTCTGTTGCGGTGTAGGTTCTTACAACGGTTCCCTTATAGTTGCCCTTGAAGGTGATGGTCACAGACATGGTTTTGTCTTTCAGTATCTTTTTGATTTCGTAATCCGTTCCCTGTTTCAGGGTTGTATCTCCGTCCTTGATCTCCAGCTTGGAAATATCCGTGCTGCTGTCGATCTTCGGAATGGTGATGCTTCCGTCTTCCTCATAGGCTTTCGGTTCGATGGTGAACGCAATTGCCTTGCTGACGGTTTCGTTGTAGTTTTCCGTTCCGTCCGTGATTCCCTTCAGGTACCAGGTGCCTGCGGTGGAAGGAACGGTTGTGGAATAGGTGCCGTCCGCTTTGCTGCTGTATACGAAATACGGTGTGCCGAAAGTTGTCTTTGCGGTCGGTGTATTTGCCTTGCTGCCGTAGGTCCAGCCTTTTACCGTGGGTTCTTCTGTCCATTGGTTATCCGCTTTCTGTATTGTTACGGAAAGTTTCAGACCGGACAGGGATTCATAATTTGCAGTGTCTTTTGGTGTGTAGGATGCAGTGAAGCTGCGGGTTCCGACAGCGCCGACCGAAAGTGACGGGTCATCCCAGGCGAATCCTTCCGGCAGGGTCAGTGCGCGGAGGGTCTGACCGTAGGAAGCCTGAAGTTTTGGAAGGTCGGGAGCAGGAACCGCTTTGCCGATCACAAATTCATCCGTCTGTGTCAGTTCTGCGTAGGCGTCGCTTGCGGGAACGGTGGCCTTTACATACCAGATGCCCGCCTGCGTCGGTACCTGATCCGTGAAAGTGCCGTCCACAGATGCGCCGTAGGTAAAGATCACGTCGCCGTGAGCTGCTTTTGCAGAAGGTGTAGAAGGAGTCTCTCCGTAAATCCAGTCATTGATGGTGAGTGCCTCGGTCCAGGTGTTCGTTCCCTGTGCAACTGTCAGAGGAAGGAAACGTTCTACATAATGGCCGTCGGCATGATACCCTTCCACCGCGGAGTAATCATAATTCTTGTCATCCACGGTTAGGCGCGCTGCATAGCCTTCGTTGTTTACGGATACTCTCTGGCTGTTGTCCACCCAGCTCCATCCGTCCGGAAGCGCTACAGTGGAAAGGAGAGCATCCTGTTGGGAGGCAAGTCCTTCCGGGAGTGCCAGTTCCGGGGCTTTGGCTTTGTTGATATGGAATTCAAGGATCGTACTCAGTCCGCTGTAATCTTCGGTGGAAGGAACTTCGGCTTTCAGATACCAGGTACCTGCCGGTGCGTTTTCCGGAAGCTCACCGTAAGTGCCGTCTTTTGTACTGCTGTAAGTGAACTGTACAGTACCGAACGCTGCCTTTGCAGTGGGTGCCGGAGCAGTTCCGTAGGTGACGTCGGCAATTGCCGGTGCTTCCGTCCATGTATTTTCAGCGGCAGAGATCGTAAAGGTTTTTTCCACGGATGCGGAGGAGTAGTTGGTATCGCCGTCCACAATGGCAATGACTTTATATTCTCCGGTGTGAACCGAAGCATCGGTCAGCGGAATCCATTCGGGGCCATTGTTCTTTTGCCACTGGAACCGGACGTCGTTGGCACTTCCGTTTTTCTGAACTTCGGGAACAGCCGGAGGTTTGCCGTCGTAAGTTTTGTCCAGGGATTCTGTAAGAATGATAAGTGTGCTTTCTGCCTGGGCAACGGTAAACGGAACGATTGCCGAAAGTCCTGTATAATCAGGTGTTTCTGCTACTTCGGCTTTCAGATACCAGGATCCGGCATGGGAAGGCGGCGCTGCCTCAAACGGGCCGTCCTCAGAAGAAGCATAGGTAAAAATGATATCGCCGTATTTTGCCGCACCTGCAGGTACGGCAGCTGTCTGCCCGAATGTCCATCCCTGAATGGAAGGGCTGGTGATCCATGCATTGGCTTGCTGGGTACGGACAGCGAATGCGCTTCCGTTCCAGACAAGATCCAGGTGTTCCGGTGCAGCGGTTCCGCGGGTGAGCGTTATCCCATGGTCTGCCGCCTGCGGAACAAGATAGAGTGCGGTGCCGGAAGGCACAGCAGTGAATGAGAAAGTAAGCTGATCCATAAGCAGGGAAGTGATTCCCTCCGGATTGTCGATCCGGAAGACAGGTACCGCCTGCCCCTGGCTGTTGACCAGCTGTGTGCCGGAAGAGACATCCGCCGGTTTCATGGCGGAAAGCGTCAAAGTTCCGGATGTACCGTCAAACAGGAAAATACGTTCTGCTGTATTCGTGTCATCCGTGGAATTCCGAATGGTGACGGTTCCCTGGAATCCTTCTGCGATGCTGAGTTTTGCGGTGGGTTCTGTTCCCTCGATCACAACCGTATAAGCACCGTTGTGGGTAATGGTCAGTGTATCGTCCGTCTTGGTAAATCCACTGGAAGCGGGAGCGCCGGTGCTGTCCAGAATCTGCAGGTCGTCTGCAGTGGTTTCCGAACCGGCGCCATTCGTCTCTGAGGCTGGCGCAGCCCTGAAAGGATCTTCATTTCCGGCGGCCCAAAGCGGAACCGGCTGTACAAGCCAGATACACATCAGCATCGACAGTAGAAGAGAAAGAATACGTGATTTCGTTCTGTTCTTCATAATTCCTACCTCCTTTCTTTCTAGGAATTACACACTTACTCTTGTTACTTTCATCATATATTAATTTCAGATAAAAGTAAAGATAAAAGTGAAAATAAAAGAATAAATAAAAAGATTATAGGAAATAATTGTAAAATAATGAGGAAACAATCAAAATATTCGGAAAAATTTGAACTGTAGATGTGAGGGGCTTCTCCCGTTTATATTGACAGTGCAGTAATTTCAGAATAAGATGGGAAAAGAAGAGAACGCAGGAAAACGTCAGAAAGAGGAACGCATATGAAATATGAAGGATTAAACAGTAAAATATCGGAAATGCAGGAAGAGATCCTGTCGTCCCTCCGGGAAAGCATTCAGATCCGGAGCGTAAAGGGAGCGCCGGCACCGGAAGCTCCTTACGGGGAAGGACCAAAGCGCGCGCTGGAACATGCACTGGAGCTGGGCAAAAAACTGGGCTTTCGGACAGGGAGCATGGATCACCGGGTTGGCTGGATTGAGTACGGAGAAGGACAGGAGATGGCTGCGGTTCTGGGTCATCTGGATGTTGTGCCGGAGGGCGGCGGCTGGACGTATCCGCCGTTCGGAGGTGAAATCCATGACGGCAAAATGTATGGACGCGGAGTGCTGGACGACAAAGGCCCTGTGATCGGAGCAATTTACGGACTGAAGGCAATCCGTGATGCCGGGCTGAAACCGGACCGGAGACTCCGTGTGATTTTCGGGACCGATGAGGAGAATGGATCCTCCTGTGTAAAGTATTATATTCAGAACGGAGGGGAGCTTCCCACCATCGGGTTTACTCCCGATGCGGACTATCCGCTGATTTTCTGCGAAAAAGGGCAGCTGTTCTGGAAACTTACCAGACCGGCGAAAGTGGGAAAACCGACAGAAGGAAATGCACCGGCGGCGAAGCTGATCCGTCTGGAAGGCGGAACGGCAAAGAATGTGGTGATGCCGGAATGTGTCCTCGAAGTGGAGGGAAGACTGAAGGTGAAGAGCAGCGAGGGCATTACGGTGACAGTGGAAAATGGAAGAACCATTGTGACTGCAGTTGGAAAAGGCGCTCACGGAAGCACGCCGGAGCTGGGCATCAATGCAGCGCAGAAGCTGTTTGCGGCGATTGCCGATTCGGAGCTGGAGGAAGGACTGGCACAGATGGTGCGTTTTGTGCTGGAGAAGATTGGAACCGAGACCAATGGAGCCTCTCTTGGAATCTGTTATCAGGACGAGGAGACCGGAGAGACTACGGTAAATCTTGGAATTGTCCGGGGAACGGAAAAGAAGCTTTCTCTGACTCTCGATATCCGCTATCCGAAGAACGGAGACCGTGAGGAGATGATCAGAAACGTAAAAGCCTGTGCCGCAGCGTATGGTTTCCAGGCAGAAGTGGATGCTGAAGGACGGCTTTTGTATCTTCCGAAGGACTCTGAGCTGGTGCAGAAACTGATGAAGGTCTACCGGGAGCAGACAGGTACGGAGGCAGAGCCGGTGGCTATCGGAGGAGGAACCTACGCCAAGAATTTCCAGAATATGGCGGCGTTTGGCCCGGTATTTCCCGGAGATACAGCACGGATCCATCAGCCGGATGAGTGTGCCGAGGTGGAGAAACTGGTGAAATCCTGGCAGATTACAGCCGCAGCCATGTATGAGATTGCAAAGAAGCAGGACGAAGGAGACCAGGTGTGAAAAAGGATGGGTATTATACCTCCGGGGAGTTTGCCGGAATGGCAAATGTTTCCGTGCGGACGATCCGGTTTTATGATAAGAAGAATATCCTGAAACCTTCCCTGGTCAGTGAGTCGGGCATCCGTTATTATACGGATTCGGATTTTGCACGGCTCCAACAGATCCTTCTATTGAAGTATCTGGGATTTTCCCTGGACGATATCCGTGAGATGACCGTTGACGATATGGACTGGCATTATATGCTCAATTCGCTGAAGCTTCAGCAGAAACTGGTGCAGGACAGGATTGAACAGCTTCAGCTGGTGGAGCGTGCAGTCCAGGACACAACGGCCGCGCTGGAGACGGGGCATGAGATCGACTGGAGCCAGATGCTGGAGCTGATCCGGCTGACCGGCATGGAAAAGAGCCTGAAGAGCCAGTATCAGAACGCCAGCAATATTTCCGCCAGGATCCGGCTCCACAGCCTGTATTCCCAGAATCCCAAAGGATGGTTTCCGTGGGTGTTTGAGCAGTGTGATCTTCGCGATGGAATGACGGTCCTGGAACTGGGAAGCGGCAGCGGAAGCTTGTGGACGGAAAACAGAGAACGGCTTCCCGAAGAGGTACAGATCGTCGTTTCGGATATCTCCGAGGGAATGCTCCGGGACGCGCGGCGGGAGATCGGCGGTGAGGACGGCAGGTTCCGCTTTGAGAATGTGGATGCCCACAGGATCCCGTTTCCGGACGAAACGTTTGATCTGGTCATCGCCAACCATGTGCTGTTTTACTGTGAGGATATTGACGGTGTCTGCCGGGAAGTGTGCAGAGTTCTGCGCAGGGGCGGCACTTTTCTGTGCAGCACTTACAGCAGCAGGCATATGAAAGAAATCAATGAACTGGTGCGGGACTTTGACAGCAGAGTTACCTTGTCTGCGGATAAACTGTATGAGAGGTTTGGACTGGAGAATGGCAGAGAATATCTGCAGCCATATTTTGAAAAGATAGAAATACGGCGGTACGAGGACCGTCTGCTGGTGGACCGTCCGGAACCTCTGGTGGACTATGTACTGTCCTGCCATGGAAATCAGAATCAGTATCTTCTGGAGCGCTATAAGGATTTCCGGAACTATGTGGAGCAGAAAACTTCCCATGTATTTTCGGTCACAAAGGATGCCGGCATCTTTATTGGCACAAAAGCATAATTGGAAAAAATAATAAATTTTGTGAAATCTTTGAGAAAACACTTGAAAGTGACGTAACGTCACCTTTTATAATAAGGGCAGACTTGAAGAGAATCTGCAGTTTCGGCGTAACAATTCAGCCGACTGAACGATTACGTTTTGGTGACTGGCGAACGGCCGGATGCCGGGATGCAGTGAAGATCAGACTGTATGACGAAAAAACAAAGGAGACGAATGACAAATGAAAGGAATTATTCTTGCCGGAGGTTCCGGCACACGCCTTTATCCGCTGACAATGGTAACATCCAAACAGCTGCTGCCGATTTATGACAAACCGATGATCTACTATCCCCTTTCCGTACTGATGAATGCAGGAATCCGTGATATCCTGATCATCTCTACACCGGACGATACGCCGAGATTCGAAGCGCTGCTGGGAGACGGCCATCAGTTCGGTATTTCTCTGTCTTATGCAGTACAGCCGTCGCCGGACGGACTGGCGCAGGCGTTTATCATTGGGGAGGAATTCATCGGCGATGATTCCGTGGCAATGGTTCTGGGAGACAATATTTTCGCAGGCCATGGACTGAACAAGCGTCTGAAAAATGCTGCGTCCAGAAAAACGGGCGCAACCGTGTTCGGCTACTATGTGGACGATCCGGAGCGTTTTGGGATCGTGGAATTTGATGGAGAAGGAAAGGCAGTTTCCATCGAGGAGAAGCCGGAACATCCGAAGAGCAACTATTGTGTGACCGGCCTGTATTTCTACGACAACCGGGTGGTAAAATATGCCAAAGAATTGAAGCCGTCCGCACGCGGAGAACTGGAGATCACCGATCTGAACCGGATTTATCTGGAAGAAGGCGAACTGAATGTGGAACTTCTGGGACAGGGCTTTACCTGGCTGGATACAGGCACGCATGAGTCTCTGGTGGAAGCGACCAATTTTGTCAAGACGGTGGAGACCCATCAGCACCGCAAGATTGCCTGCCTGGAAGAGATTGCTTATCTGAACGGATGGATCAGCAGGGAGCAGCTTCTGGAGGATATCCAACCGCTGAAGAAAAATCAGTACGGCAGTTATCTGATGGATGTCCTGAATGGCAAATACATGGAAAAACTGTATTGATCGTACGGGGACCGAGCCTGTGAATGCAGTGAGAAACCAGGAACCTGAAGACAGATTTGAAAAATGAAATGGAGATGGATGACATGAGAGTATTGGTGACAGGTGTCAAAGGGCAGCTTGGCCATGATGTGATGAATGAACTGGCGAAAAGGAATCATACCGGTGTCGGAGTGGACATTGAGGAGATGGATATCACGGATGCGGCTTCTGTGGAGCGTGTGATCCGGGAATCCGACGTGGAGGCAGTCATTCACTGTGCGGCATGGACGGCTGTGGATCTGGCGGAGGATGAGGACAAGATTGAAAAAGTGCGCCAGGTCAATGCCGGCGGTACAGAGAATATCGCAAAGGTCTGTGCGGAGCTGGATCTGAAGATGATCTATATCAGTACGGATTACGTGTTTGACGGACAGGGTACCCGTCCGTGGGAGCCGGATGATGAGCGTCATCCGCTGAATGTATATGGCCAGACCAAATATGAGGGTGAGCTGGCAGTTGAAAAATACCTGACCAGATATTATATTGTCCGTATTGCCTGGGTATTCGGTGTGAACGGAAAGAACTTCATCAAGACCATGCTGAACCTTGGAAAGACTCATGAGGAACTGACGGTTGTGGATGATCAGATCGGTTCTCCTACCTATACCTATGACCTGGCAAGACTGCTGGTGGATATGGTGGAGACCGACAAATATGGCAGATACCATGCGACCAATGAGGGACTTTGCTCCTGGTATGAATTCGCTTGTGAGATTTTCCGCCAGGTAGCCAAGATCAACCCGGTTTATGAAAAAGTGCATGTGACTCCGGTGGACAGCAGCCATTACCCGGCGAAGGCGAAACGTCCTTCCAACAGCCGGATGAGCAAAGAAAAGCTGACTCAGAACGGATTCCAGCATCTTCCGTCCTGGCAGGATGCGTTGGAGCGGTATCTGAAAGAAATTGAAGTTTAACGGAAACCAGCTGTTCCGTTGATGGAACGGCTATTGTTCACACGACTGTTGATAAAGAAAATGCAGGATGTGGAAAACCCCTCCGGATTTCAAGAGATATGTGGAAATTCGGAGGGGTTTTTGGACTTTTTATCAAGTGTTTCTCTTTGCCGTATACGGCAGTGTTATGGCTGCTGCAGGGTTTCTCCCGCCGCCACCTGGGCCAGCAGTGATTTTGCCTGATCCACGGTAGAGGTATCCGGGATCATGACATAGACGGAAGAACTCATGGAATAAGGAACCTGGCTGTCCCCGCTTCCGTCGACGCTGTAGCTTACCACGTTCCAGCTTCCGCCGTCGGACAGCTGCTTGCGGACCACTTCAGCGATGGTGTCATAGGGGAGATTTGTCTCCATGCAGCCTTCCGCGCTGTTCAGTACGGAAGTATAGTTGGTCAGGATCGCAGGGCTGGTGGCTTTGTTCAGCACGCCCTGGATAACGGCCATCTGATTCTTTCCGCGCTGACGGTCGCCGGAAGAAAAGGCATAACGTTCCCGGCAGAATGCCAGCGCTTCTTCTCCGTTTACCGTATTCCAGCCTTCGTTGAAATGATAGCCCTGCACATTTCCGGTATCAAAGGTATAGTCGGAATAGACTTCGATTCCGCCCAGGGCGTCGATGATATCGACAAATCCGTTGAAATTCACACGGAAATAATAATCCACAGGAACTCCATAGAGCATGGACAGAGTATCCATGCTGACCTGGACGCCGTAGATGCCCGCGTGGGTCAGTTTGTCCGGAGCGCCGTTGGAAATAGACAGTGGCACATAATAATCACGCGGCGTGGAAATCAGGAGTACCTGGCGTGTCTTTGTATTGATGCTTGCCAGAATATTCACATCGCTTCGGCTGCGGGACGGCAGCGTGGACGAACGGGTATCGCTTCCGCTGATGTAAATATTCACCACCGGATTTTCATCGAGAGACGGAGTAGATGCCTGTGCCTGATCCGCTGGATCCAGAATGGTGGTTTCCACGATCTCCGTTGTCAGAGCGCGTATGGAAGAGGGGAAATCCGCATATTCGTCAAATTCTTCATACAGGTCCAGATAGGCGTCATTCAAAATGACAGCGCCCACTTCGCCGCTTCGCAGACCGTCGGCAAGCTGCGTCAGTCCCGCATATTCCGCTGTCTGGATCGTTGTGCCGAGCTGTTCGTTGATCCGTGATACAACGGTATCTGTATTTTTACGGTCCGGGGTGCTGAGAATTCCGAAGGAATAGCCGGAAGCATCGGCGAGTACCTGGGCAGGATCATCGGTCAGGACATAGGCGGAAATATTGGAAGCCTCCGTCTGAATGCCTGCAATGGTCCTCAGTGTCGACTGGGTCTGGTAGAGGTAAATGCCGCCCACCGCGAATACACCCAGACAGATCAGCCACCATGCGGTGCCCAGGACAAAGGCCAGCCGGTTTCTGAAATTCCGGGTAAGCAGGAAAGTGAGCAGGACAGCCAAAAGACATACGGCCGCCGCAGCGACCAGATGGGTGTTTGTGAGCAGCTGCGTCAAAGAAAGCATGAAAAGGAAAAGAATGGAGACAACCAAAAGCAGCAGCGTGAGAACCGTGCCGGGTATCCGGGGCTTTTTCTTTGATTTTCTTGAACGATTAGAACTCATGATCATAGTATCCTTTCTCTTTGGTATCATAGCAGCAGCGGTATCCGCCGAAGGGCACCGGCCTGCAGTGCTGTGAAATTATTATAGCCCTCATTGTTCCCGTTGTCCAGTGCAGACGGAGGCAGGATTTGTAACAGTTGCCGGGATTTTTTGGTTTCGGCAAAAACACATGGACAATCCGGCGCAGATGCTATAAAATGAGGACAACGAATCGTGGGGCACACAGGCTGTTTTATGTCTGAAAGAGACGGAAAGCGGACGGGGAAAAATGGAAGAGAAAAATCTGAGAAAAAAAGTTATCAAATATACCGTGGTGCTTGCAGTGATCAGCGCAGTGATCATCGGCTGTTCTGCAATCGTAGTGGTGGCTGTGAGAAAGGCGGAGGAACGTTCCTATACGGCTTATGTGGATTCGCTGGTCAATGAATACCGGCTGCGGTTTGAAGAGCGGATGGCATCGGCGTTTGAGACCCTGCAGCTTCTGGGAGAACTGATGGAGGACGGACTTCTGTCAAAGGAGAGTATCGTCACAGATCAGATTCAGAATCTGTCGGAAAATTCTTCTTTCTTTAAACTGAGTTATTATGATATCCGGTCGGAAGAGCAGCTGTTCCAGCTTCCGGGCAGCGATGCGGAGTATGAGTTCAGCAACTGCCCGGAGGAAGCGCAGGAGGCAGTGCAAAAAGCGTGGGAAGGTGAGACGGCGGTTTCTCAGGTATATGAACAGGATGGCGTCCAGGTGCTCACTTACGCAATACCGGTGTATCAGGAGAATGAGGTGCAGGGAGCGCTTGCGGGCGTTCAGGAACTGAATCAGTTTTATGATATCATCTGTGGAGGAACCACGTCTGGGGATAAGATCCATATTTTCTGGACAGAGACAGACGGAACCGTAATTATCACTTCGGCGGAGGAACCTGCTTCGGGATATGGAGCCACGATGATTGAGAAAGCGGATTTCGGAAGCGAGGCGGAGCAGGACCGGGAAAAGATCGCAAGGAAAACGGTCCGGTGGGATGGGGGGCCCTATACGCTTTACTGTGCGTCGGTGGGGACGAATGGATGGAACCTGATTTATATTGATAATGGAAAAGATATCCACAGCCCTATTTATCAGATGATCATTCTGGTGGCATGCGCTTTTGCGATCCTCTTTCTGGCATGTATCACAGTCATTATCTATACCTATAAAAATACCAAAAAGGACAACCGGCGGATCCGCTCCCTGGCGGAACAGGATCAGCTTACCGGAATTGCCAACCTCAGCAAATTTCAGCAGGAAGCGGACAAACTGCTGGCGAAAGACCGGAATTACTGTATTGCTGTTATCAATTTCCGCCATTTTCAGTATATCAATGACATTTTCGGCATGGATCAGGCGGACGAACTGCTGGTGGAGACTGCGAAGCTGCTGGAAGCATCCATCCATGAAAACGAGAGATGCTGCCGTGGAAAAACGGATCAGTTCTATCTGCTTTTGGCGGAAACGGAACAGGCTGCAATACGGCACAGGCTGCAGAAGATCCTGGACCGGATCAGCGGGCTGACGGCTATTTTCCACAAAAATTATCCGATCACTCTGTACTGCGGAGCCTCTGTGGAACAGGAGGGGCTTGAGGGAGAAGAACTGAGAAAGAAGCTTTTGTTTCATGCAGAATTTGCCACGAAGATGATCAAGAATGGACATGAGAATGACATTGCGTTCTATGATCAGAAGATGCATGAAGAAAATCAGATGGGACTTATGATCGAGAGCAGTATGCAGGAGGCGCTGGACACAGGGGAATTTCGGCTGTATCTCCAGGCCAAAAAAGATCTCCGGGAAGAAAGGATTTCCGGCGCGGAGGCGCTGGTACGATGGATCCGGAAGGATGGCACAATGATCTATCCGGCCCGCTTTATCCCTGTGTTTGAAAAGAATGGATTTTGTGCCCAGCTGGATCTGTACATGGTGGAACTGGTCTGCCAGATGCAGCGTAGGTGGCTGGATATGGGCAAAGAGATCGTTCCTATTTCGGTGAACCAGTCCAAGCTGCTGTTTTATCAGGAAGATTATATTGAACGGCTGTGCGAGATCACTGACCGGTACGGAATTTCCAGAAACTATATTGTTCTGGAGATCCTGGAGGGATTGGCGGCGGAGAACCTGGACGAGCTGAATCATACGATCTTCCGGCTGAAGGAACTGGGCTTTCAGATTTCCATGGACGATTTCGGAAGCGGGTATTCTTCTTTGAATATCCTTTCCAGTCTGGAGATCGATGAAGTGAAGCTGGACAGAGAATTCCTTCTGGCGATGGGAACCACAAAAGAGGAAAAGCAGAAAGCAATGATGCGGAATGTGGTCCAGATTGCGAAAGATTTCAGCATCCGCACCGTGGCGGAAGGAGTGGAGACGGAGGAAAATGAGCATTTCCTGCAGGAGATCGACTGCGATTATGGGCAGGGCTACTATTACAGCCGTCCGATTCCGGCTGTGGAATTTGAAGAGCGGTTTCTGAAGGAAAAGAAAGCGTGACCATTCAGCGGGCGGAACGCTTACCCTGTTGAGAAGACGGGGCAGCAGTTTTCTTGAAATTTTCCGTCTTGCATGATACTATAATCAGGATGAAAAAACTCCAGAGTATGTTTGAAGATAAGGAGAGGAAAATGATGGCAGATGTAACAGCATTGGGGGAAGTATTGATTGATTTTACACCGTATGGCACATCCGAAGGCGGACAGGCGCTGTTTGAACAGAATCCGGGAGGAGCCCCGGCCAATGTACTGGCAGCGGTCGCACGCCTTGGGGGAACGGCGGCTTTTATCGGAAAAGTCGGTGACGATATGCACGGAAAGCTTCTGAGAGAAACGCTGGAAAAGGAGGGGATCAATGTCCGTGGAATGATTCAGGATCCCAGGTACTTTACCACGCTGGCGTTTGTAGCGCTGAAGAATGGAGAGAGAAGTTTTTCCTTTGCGAGAAAACCGGGAGCGGATACACAACTTTGTAAAGAGGAAATCCCGGTAGAGATCCTGCAGAACACAAAGATCTTTCACTGCGGTTCGCTGTCACTGACCGACGAGCCGGCAAGAAGCGCTACCATGTATGCGGTAGAGGAAGCGAAAAAGGCAGGTGCGATGATCTCCTATGACCCCAATTACCGTCCCCTGCTCTGGGACAGTGAGGAAGAAGCGAAAAAATATATGAGATCCATGATTCCATATGCTGATATTATGAAGATCTCCGATGAGGAAACAGCGCTGCTGACAGATTTCGCGGATCCCCACGAAGCGGCGGAAGCGCTGCTGGCGCAGGGAGTGGGCTGCGTGGTCGTTACGCTTGGAAAAGACGGTGCGCTTCTGAAGACGAAGGATCTTGAAGTGCAGGAAAAAGGAAGAGAGTGCAGGGTTGTGGATACTACCGGCGCAGGAGATTCTTTCTGGGGAGGCCTGCTGTATGAGCTGGCTCAGAATGATGAGAGGCCGGAGACACTGACAGAAGAAAATGCCCGGATCTACGTTCGCTTTGCCAACGCGGTGGCGGGAATCTGTGTGGAACGGCGCGGCGCGATCCCGGCAATGCCAACCTTAGAGGAAGTTTTGAAACAGTTATGAAAATTGTATTAGCAGCAGTCAATGCAAAGTACATTCATTCGAACCTTGCGGTTTACACGCTGAGCGCCTATGCGAAAGCGAAGGGCGTTCAGGCGGAGATCGCCGAGTATACGATCAACCAGCAAAAGGACGAGATCCTGAAAAGTCTCTTCCGGAAGCGGCCGGATGTACTTTGCATTTCCTGTTATATCTGGAATATTTCTTATGTGGAGGCTCTGGTGACAGAGATTTCCAAAATACTGCCCCGGACGGAGCTGTGGCTCGGCGGTCCGGAGGTGTCTTTCCGCGCGGCGCAGATGCTGGAAAAACATCCGTGCCTGCGGGGAATCATGAAAGGCGAAGGGGAAAAGACATTCGCTGAACTGGCGCTGAGTTATCAGGAAATCGAAAGCGGGGAGAAGATATCCGACAATGATAGACCGATCAATGAGTCAGACGTGCCGGAAAACGGGAAGTTTTTTGAGAAGCTGGCCGGAATGCCGGGAATCACCTGGAGGGATGCAGACGGAGAAATCCATGAAAATCCCTGGCGGGAAGTGATGAATCTGAGCGAGGTGCCGTTTCCTTATGAGAATCTGCAGGATTTTTCCAATCGTATCATCTATTATGAATCCAGCCGCGGCTGTCCGTTTTCCTGCAGTTACTGTCTGTCGTCCATTGACAAGAGACTGAGATTCCGTTCCATGGAACTGGTGAAGAAGGAACTGCAGTTTTTCCTGGATCATGAAGTGCCACAGGTGAAATTTGTGGACAGAACGTTCAACTGCAGAAAAGACCATGCGATGGAGATCTGGAAATATTTGACAGAGCATGACAATCAGAAGACGAATTTCCATTTCGAGATCGCGGCGGATCTGATCACACCGGAGGAACTGGAGCTGTTCCGAAGAATGCGTCCGGGTCTGATCCAGCTGGAAATCGGCGTTCAGTCCACCAATCCGGATACAATCCGGGAAATCCACAGAAAAATGGATTTTGAAAAGGTATCGTTCATCGTTCGCGAGATTCAGAAAGGAAGGAACATTCATCAGCATCTGGACTTGATCGCAGGGCTGCCTTTCGAGGATTATGACAGTTTCCGCCGGTCGTTTGCAGACGTTTACCGGCTGAAGCCGCAGCAGCTGCAGCTGGGATTTTTGAAGGTGCTCAGCGGATCTTATATGGCGGAGCATACGGCGGATTACCAGTGCCTTTATCAGGAAGAAGAGCCATACGAGGTACTGTCTACGAGATGGCTTCCTTATGAGGATGTGCTGCGTCTGAAAAACGTGGAGGAAATGGTCGAGGTCTATTACAACAGCGGCCAGTTTCATTGTATGCTGGGACTGGCGGAGCGTCTCTACGAAAATATGTTTGACTTTTTTTCGGAGCTGGGGCAGTTTTATGAAGTCAGCGGTTACGAAAGGCTTTCCCATACACGGGTTCGCAGATATGAAATTCTGCTGGAGTTTCTGACGAAGAAAAAGAAGGCAGCGCGAAGGGTGTGCGAGGCCTTGGCGCTGATCGATCTGTATGCCCGGGAAAATCTGAAATCCCGACCGGCATTTGCACCGGATCTTACGGAACAGAAAGAGATGGTTCGCCGTTTCTATCAGTGCGAAGAGCAGGAACACAGATATCTGAAACACTATGAGGGTTATCCGTGGAAACAGCTGATGCGTATGACGCATCTGGAAGTGTTTCCGGCAGATCCACAGGGAACAGAAGGAGAGACGGTTCTGCTGTTCGACTACAGCAGAAGAGATCCGCTGACAGGAAACGCGAAGATCCTGCAGATAGACATGGATGAACATTTCCGGGAATACAAAAAGAGATGGAGAGAAGAATGAATAATTTTGTTGTGCTGGATCTGGAGACTACGGGACTGACCCCGAAGACAGACCGGATCCTGGAGATCGGAGCCGTCAAAGTGGTTGACGGGGAAATCAAAGAGCGTTATGCTACTTTTATCAATCCTCAGATGGAGATTCCGAGGAGGATCACGGAACTGACCGGGATCACCGGGGACATGGTGAAGGATGCGCCGCTTCGAGAGGAGGCAGTGCGCGCTCTGGTGGAGTTTTGTCAGGACCTGCCGCTGCTTGGCCATAATATTCTGTTTGATTATAGTTTTGTCAAGCATGATGCGGTGAATCTTGGTCTTGTGTTTGAAAAAGAGGCGCTGGATACCTTGCAGATCGCCCGTCAGGCACTTCCTGAACTGGAGAGCCGCAGTCTGGAATTTCTCTGCAGTTACTATGGCATCCGTCGGGAAAACGCTCACCGTGCCATGGATGATGCGATGGAGACGCTGGAATTATACCGAATCCTGGAAGAGCGGTTTGCGGCGGGGCATCCGGAGTGGTTTCAGGCAAAGCCGCTGATCTGTAAGGTCAAAAAAGAGGGGCCGATCACCAGAGCACAGATTGGCTATCTGAAGGATCTGTTGAAATATCATCATCTGACTCTGGATGTGGAAATGGAAAGTATGACAAAAAACGAAGCATCGCGGATGATCGATTCGATTTTGTCAAATTATGGAAGAATAGTGAGGAAAAGAAATGTTTAGAGATCCGAAACGGAAAAGAATTTTTGCCGGAGTGATCGCTGTGATTTTGGTGATCGCAATGGTGGTACCTACAATATTATCATTTTTAATCTGAGTGTGTTTAAGGATTGCAGGAATGAATGTTGAAACATGCTCTGGGAAGGAAAGATTGCCAATGAGAAAAAAATGGATCTGGGGTTTGGCTGCTGCGGCAGTCAGCCTTTTTGCCGTATTTGGAATTCCGGAGGCAGTGCAGGCCGCTGAGCCTGAGACGGCGCTGGAGGGTATCTATGTGGAAAATATCAGCGTCGGTGGGATGACCGAGGAAGAGATTACCCAGGCGGTCAATGCAAAGATGGACGAACTGAAAAACTCAACCATTCAGCTCAATGCGGGAAACCAGTCGATCCAGGTCACAGCCGGGGACCTGGGACTGAATTATACAAATACGGATATCGCCTGCCAGGCACTGTTTGCGGGACAGAGAGGAAATGTCCTGGAACGGTTCCGGGTACAGCGCCATCTGGAAGAGACAGGGCCGGAGGTTCTGGAGCTGCAGTTTTCCGTGGATGCGGAGGCAGTGCGCAGTGTGATGGAAAATCAGGCCGCAGCGATGAATACGGAGGCGGTAGACGCCAGCCTGACACTGGAGGACGGCAGTTTTGTTGTTCATGAGGGACAGGACGGCTATGTGATCAATGCGGATGCTTCCGTGGAAAAAGTTGTCAATTACATGTCGGAAGAATGGCACGGAGGGAACGGCGGTGTCGTACTGGTTACCGATGTGGATGAGGCGCAGGGCGACACGGAACAGCTTGCCCTGGTTCATGATGCTTTGGGAAGCAGCAGTACCGACTATTCCGGCAGCAATTCCAACCGGAAACAGAACGTCCGGAGAGGAGCGGAACTGATCAATGGCACTGTCCTTTATCCTGGTGAAGAATTTTCCGTGGAGGAGGCGGTTGTGCCGTTTAATGAAGAGAACGGATATGCTCCGGCGGCTTCCTACGAAATGGGTAACGTTGTGGAAACCTATGGAGGCGGTATCTGTCAGGTATCCACCACGCTGTATCTGGCGGTACTTCGGGCTGAACTGGAGGTCACAGAGCGTTCCAACCATTCGATGATCGTCAATTATGTAAAACCATCGATGGACGCTGCTATCGCAGAGGGGTATAAGGATTTCCGCTTTGTCAACAATACGGACGCACCGATCTATATCATGGGATATGCGGACGGAAGTGAGATTGGATTTATCATTTACGGTCATGAGACCAGAGATCCCAATCGGACGGTAACTTATGAAAGTGAGACACTGACCACGACAGAATCCACGACAGAGCTGGTGGAAGATTCCTCCGCGTCTTACGGTTCCGTGACCCAGAAATCCAGCGGCCATACCGGCTATACGGCGCGGCTGTGGAAGGTGGTGACGATCAATGGGGAGGAGACAAGGGAGCAGGTGAATTCCAGTACCTACAATATGACTCCGGACACCTATGCTGTCGGGACAAATACCGATGACTCTGCGGCACTGTCGGCAATGCGTTCGGCGATCGAATCCAACGATCTGAGCAAAGTCGATGCAGCAGCGTCCGCTTATCCGGGAGGACAGTCGCCCCAGACGACCCCGCAGCCGACAGCGACAACAGCACCGACACCGACGACAGATTCCGGTGAGGACACTTCTGACGATTCGGGAGAAACGGGAAATACAGACGCCAACAGTGGAAACAGCACAAACAATGGGGACAATACAGGCGCCCAGGGCGGTTCGGATGCCTCGTCCCAGGAAAGCGTCGCTTCCGGCGGAGACGGCAGTCAGGGAACATCGGAACAGACAACATCCGGACAGGGCAGCAGTGCTTCCGGAGAAGGGGGCGGCACATGAGAAAAGGAAAACTGACGCAGGCGGCGCTTGCCCGCTCAGTGCTCCGGGTACTGAATGGAAAACGGGAAGATGTTGTCCAGTATCCGGAGTACGGCTGCGGATACGGTGCATTCCGAAACGGAGGGGAAGCAGGCGGGACACTGACGGTAACTGCATGCGGAACTTCCGCAGGATTTCCCGAAAGCACTCCAGAGTTTGCGGTATATGAGGCATGCAGTCATCTGCTTGCCGCCGGGGCGGAGCCGACAGGGGTTACGGTACAGCTCCTTCTGCCCGAGGAATACAGCGAGCCGGAACTGAAAACGCTGACTGCCAGCCTGGACCAGGCGGCGGGACATTACGGAGCGGTTATTTTAGGCGGTCATACGGAAGTGGTCCCAGGGATCGCCGTGCCTTTGATCACAATCACTGCTGTTGGGAAGGCAAAAAGCCTTCCGGTGAAGGCGGAGCCGGAACTGGATCTGGTTGTTGTGGGAACGATTGCGGGATCCGCTGCGGCCAGACTGGCAGCCGATCACAGAGAACAGCTGCTGGAATGCTTTTCGGAAGGATTCCTGAACGATACTGTGAAGATGGGGGAGGAACGAAATCTCCCGGAGGCCGTAAAGATTGCCTCAGAGAATGGTGCCTGTCCAATGAAGGCAGTCTTCAGAGGCGGGATCTTCGGGGCACTGTGGGAGATGGCAGAGCAGGCAAAAGTGGGACTGGATGTGGAACTGAAACGCATACCGATCCGCCAGGAAACCATTGAAATCTGCGAATATTTTTCCCTGAATCCCTATCAGATGTTCTGCACGGATACCCTGCTGGCGGCAGTGCCCGACGGCGCACAGCTGGTACGGAAACTTGCCGGCGCACAGATCCCGGCTGCAGTCATCGGACGGACGATCAAAGGAAAAGAAAGGATCCTTCGAAACGGGGAGGAGATCCGCTATCTGGATAAACCGCAGATGGATGAATGGTATGCTGGAGAGGAAAGAAGAGAATGTCAAAGCTGAATATTGTATTGTTTGAACCGGAAATCCCGTCCAACACCGGAAACATCGGGCGCACCTGCGTTGCGACAGGAACACGGCTCCATCTGATCGAGCCGCTGGGATTCCGGCTGAATGAAAAGGCGATCCAGAGAGCCGGTATGGATTACTGGAAAGATCTGGATGTGACCACCTATTTGAATTACGAAGATTTTCTGGCAAAGAACCCAGGAGCCAAAATTTATATGGCGACCACAAAGGCAAGACAGACCTATGCGGAAGTGCAGTATGAAGAGGAATGTTATATTATGTTCGGAAAGGAAAGCGCGGGAATCCCGGAGGAAATCCTGGTGCAGCATCCGGACACGGCAATCCGGATTCCGATGAACGAGAATATCCGGTCGCTGAATCTGGCAAACTCCGTGGCGATCGTTTTGTATGAGGCACTTCGGCAGCATAATTTTGAACATATGCAGCTGGAAGGCCAACTCCGAAACTTTAAGTGGTAGGGACGAAGACCGCCGCTGCCGCCCCCACGCGCGGCGTGAGGGTGGCAGCGGCGGTCTTCTGATTGTGGCGGCGGGAGGGTTGAGGGAGGTAGTTGGCTGGTAACAATGGGGTGGAGAGGGGATAGGGGAGAAATGAAAAGGGATTTTCTGCGGGTATCGGAAGATAAAGCGGAGGAATTGGCGGGAGAATGGAAATTACCACCTGCATCCCACGTCTCCCTCTTCCCTCCGTCCCCCCTACTCCGCTTTGTCGAGGGTGAAGATGAATTCAGTTCCGACGCCTTCCGTACTGATCACGTTGATGTTCTGGTTGTGGGCGTTGATGATCTCTTTGACGATCGACAGCCCCAGCCCGGTGCCTTTGCGGTCTTTTCCGCGGGAGGCGTCGATCTTGTAAAATCTTTCCCAGATCTTGGAAAGACTTTCTTTTGGTATTCCGATTCCTGTGTCTTTCACGGAGACGAATACCTTCCGGTATTTTTCCGTCGTCTCTACGGTGATCGTTGAATCGTTGTTGGAAAATTTGATGGCATTGTCGATCAGGTTGTAGAGTACCTGCTGGATTTTTCCCATATCTGCTGACACATACAGGGTCTGGGAGGGGATTACCAGGCTGATCGTGATTTTTCTTGAGGTACAGATACCTTCAAATGCCGCGGCGGTGTTTTTGATCACTGCGTTGATATCAAATTTTGTGATTTCCAGCATGTTGCCTTTGCTGTCGATATCGTTCAGGGTCAGCAGGCTCTGGGTCAGCTTGTTCAGCCGTTCGGTTTCGAACAGGACGATGTTCAGATAACGGTCCTGCATTTCCGGCGGAATGGTGCCGTCGGCGATGGCTTCCACATAGCCTTTGATGGAGGTCAGCGGCGACCGGAAATCGTGGGAGACGTTGGCGACGAATTTTTTCTGATATTCCCCGGTTTTGTTCAGTTCCCCGGACATGTAGTTCAGGGTTCGTGCCAGATAGCCCAATTCGTCCTGGGAATCCACCTGGATCTGATAGGTCAGATTTCCTTCCGCGTATTCGTCGGCTCCCTGGATGATTTTCTGGAGCGGACGGTAAACCGTAAAGGCGAAAAGTGCCAGGATTCCAAAGGACAGAAGGAAAATGACCAGAAACATCAGATCGACCCGCAGAAGCAGGGATTCCCGTTCGAGGTAGAGATCGGTGAGCGGTCTGTGGATGGCAACGTATCCGTTGATGGAATAGTTGGATGTGACAGGAACCATGACGGTGAGCATTTCTGTGTCGAACTGGCCGAAAAAGTCTCCGGTGGAATAATAATTGCTTCCGAGCTCTATCGGGTCAAAGTCCTGGATCGTTTCGTGATTTTCCATGTCCAAAGGTTCCTCTGTGTTCAGCAGGATCTCTCCGTCGGGACTGATCAGCCAGATCTGGGCGTCATGAAAAGCGCTCAGAGCGGAAAGGGCGTTGTAGAGGGACTGAAGGGTGCGTTCTTCCTTATAATACAGGCTTGCCTGCCGGGTGGCGATGTTCCGTGCCTCCCTGGTCAGGGAGGAACTGCAGGACTCGATCAGATACTGTTCAATGACGCGGGAACCAACAGTGGACAGAAAGACGAATCCTGCAATTCCAAAAATGACGTAGGCCAGGATGAACTTTTTGTAAAGCGTTCGGTTCATGATGTTTTGACCTCAAATTTATAACCGATGCCCCAGACTGTGCTGATGGACCAGGTTTCATGATCTTTGATCTTTTCCCGGAGACGTTTGATATGTACGTCTACGGTACGGGTGTCGCCGATATATTCATAGCCCCAGATGTGATCCAGAAGCTGTTCTCTGGTGAATACCTGGTTGGGGGAGGAGGCGAGGAAGTACAGAAGCTCCAGTTCTTTCGGCGGCATGTCGATGGCTTTTCCCTGATAAATGACAGAATAGTTGGTTTGATTAATGATCAGATCCGGGTACTCCACACATTTCGCGTTTGGCTGTGCCGCGGGTACCGGCCGTGCCGCCTGAAAGCGGCGAAGGACTGCTTTGACCCGTGCTACCAGTTCTTTGGAATCAAAGGGTTTGATGATGTAATCGTCCGCGCCCAGTTCCAGCCCAAGGACTTTGTCGAAGACCTCTCCTTTTGCTGAGAGCATGATGATTGGCACGTCCGAACTGTGGCGGAGCTCTCGGCAGACCTGATAGCCGTCCATTCCCGGCAGCATCAGATCCAGCAGGATCAGATTCGGGCGGAAGGTTTCGAATGCCCGGAGCGCTTCCTCCCCGTCATTGACGATCTGGGTGTCGTAACATTCCTTTGTCAGGTACAGGGAGATCAGTTCTGCAATATTGTTATCGTCATCGACGATCAGGATTTTCTGTTTGGATACCATGGGAGCCTCCTTTTTACATGTAGCACTTTTGTATCAGTTCAGCCTGCTGAGCTGTTATCTGCTATTTTTTAAAAGTTACAATGGTTACGCCTGCGTCGCCTTCGCCGAATTCTGCAAGATGGAATTCGGAAACATACTTCAGGCGGCGGAGATAGTTGTGAACGCCTTTGCGCAGGGCGCCGGTTCCTTTTCCGTGGACCACACGTACGCTGGGCAGGTGTGCCAGGTATGCGTCGTCCAGATATTTATCCAGTTCTGCGATTGCTTCGTCCACTGTCTTGCCAATAAGGTTGATCTCGGTGGAGATGGAAGCAGATTTGGAGAGTTTCAGTTTCCCTGTTCCGGTTTTGGACAGAGAAGGCCCGGTGATCACCGGCTCGTCTACCAGTACCAGATCGGAGATATGCACCTTGGAGCGCATGATTCCCATCTGGACGAACAGGAAGCCTTTGCTGTCCGGTTTGGAGCTGACAGTTCCTTTCAGGTTCATGCTGAGAACTTTGACGGAATCCCCGAGAGAAAGGTCGGACGGTTTGAGGTTTCCGGTGCGTTTGGGCTGTTCGGCTTTTGCCTTTTTCTTTTCCATCCGCTCCATTTTTTCCCGGAGGGCGGTACGTTTCTTTTCCATTTCACTGACGGAAACATTTTCTTTTCCGAATTTCTGGAAGTCCCGCATGGTCTGGTCCGCATAATCCTTTGCCTCCCGCAGGATCGCTTCCGCCTTTTCGGAAGCCTGGGCAATGATCTTGTCCCTGCGTTCATCGAGGCGTTCCCGTTCTTTGGCAAGACGGGTCTTCAATTCCTGAACTTCCTCACGGTAGCGGCGCAGTTCCTCCTGTTCTTTTTCCATTGTGATGCGGTTCTGCTCCAGCGTTGTCAGAACGTCCTCAAAAGATTCATCCTGCTCGCTGATCTGTTCCTTTGCCTTTTCGATGATGTAGTCTGGGAGCCCTAGCTTGCTGGAAATCGCAAAGGCGTTGCTCTTTCCGGGAACGCCGATGAGCAGGCGGTACATCGGGCTCAGGGTTTCCACGTCAAATTCGCAGCAGGCATTTTCCACGCCCGGTGTGGAAAGGGCATAAATTTTCAGTTCGCTGTAATGGGTGGTCGCCATGGTCCGAATTCCCTGCTCGTGGAGGGAAGAAAGGATGGCGATGGCAAGGGCTGCGCCTTCCGTCGGGTCGGTTCCGGCGCCCAACTCGTCAAACAGGACGAGGGATCGGGGATCCGCCTTAGAAAGGAAGGAGACTACGTTGGTCATATGGGAAGAAAACGTACTCAGAGACTGCTCAATACTCTGTTCATCCCCGATATCCGCATAGACTTCATCAAAGACAGCCAGGGAGCAGCGGTCCAGAGCCGGAATGTGAAGGCCGGACTGTCCCATCAGTGTGAGCAGTCCTACGGTCTTCAGGGAAACGGTTTTACCGCCGGTGTTCGGGCCCGTGACGATCAGCAGGTCAAAATCTTCCCCGAGGGTGACGTCGATGGGAACAACCTTCTTTTTGTCGATCAGCGGATGGCGGGCTTTTCTCAGATGGATTTTCCCTTCTGTATTGAAGATCGGCTGATTGGCGTTCTGCTCCATGGCCAGAGAAGCGCGGGCGAAGATGAAATCCAGGGCCACCATATTTTCCAGATTATAGCGCAGGGTTTCCAGGTGTTCGGCAACCTGCTCACTCAGCCTGGAGAGAATGACCTGGGTCTCTTCCTCCTCCTTCAGCTCCAGCTCGCGGATATCATTGTTCAGTTTTACGACAGCCATCGGCTCGACGAAAATGGTGGAACCGGTGGAAGACTGGTCGTGGATCATACCCGGAACCTGGCTCTTGTATTCTGATTTGACAGGGATACAGTAGCGGCCGTCACGCATGGTGATGACGGCATCCTGCAGATAGGTGCGGTAGGATCCGTTGACCAGGGAATTCAACTGGGCATGGATCTTGTCGCCGGCTGCACGGATGGAGCGCCGGATCTGTTTCAGTGTAGGGCTGGCGTCATCGCTGACCTCATCCTCCGAGACAATGCATCTGCAGATCTCTGTGGAGAGCGGTGTCAGCGGTTCCAAAGAATCGAAAAGGATATCCAGGGAATCCCCGGCGGTATCGGCATTTTCATGGCGGCCGTAGGATTTGACCCGGGCAGTGTTTTCCAGAAGACCGGCTACCTGGAGCAGCTCCGGGATATTCAGGGAACTTCCGATTTCCAGACGTTTCAGGGAACCGCGGATATCCTTTGCGCCTCCGAACGAGATATGGCCTTTCTTGAACAGGCGGTTCAGCGCATCGTGGGTTTCCGTCTGCATATGAGTGATCTCAGCAATGTCAGAAGACGGATGCAGATCCCGGCAGAGTTTCTGCCCCATCGGGGAGCTGGCGTAAGTGGTCAGTTGTTCTATGATCTTATCGAACTCAAGAGTCTGAAGAGCTTTTTGATTCATGTTTGTTTCCTCCGGATGATAAAATAGGTCAATCAATTTCATTATAACGTAAAATGTCTGGGAGGGAAAGGAAATTTTCCGAACAAATTCCTTACAAACAGCGGCGCATATCCTGCAGAAAACAATTTTCCAATATACACCGGAAAGGAGAGAAAGGCAGCCGTTCAGCAAGCGGAACAGTTACGGAGAAAGTTCATGTATTTCTTCATAAATTGTTCATATTTTTCTGGTAAATTATTAATATATATTTTGAATTTTGTCAGCGGGAGGATTGTGCCTATGGACAGTAATCCAAAATCCTATAAATTTATCAAAGAAACGATCAAAAAAGATCCGCCGGACAGAAAAAGATGGATCATCCGCAGCGTGATTTTCGTATGTGCGGCCGTGGGTTTCGGACTCATCGCGGCCGTGACATTCGCGGTGGCGGAACCGAAAATCTCGGCAGCGGTCCATGGGACCGGAAAGGTGAATATTCCGGCGGATGCAGAGCCGGAACCGGATGAAGATCCGGAAAGTGGCGTGACGGCTTCCTCGACGCCAACCCCGTCCCCGACACCCACCACGGAACCGGAACGGGAGATTACTCTGGAAGATTACCAGAAGCTGTACAGTGAAATGCTTTCTGTCGCAGAAGAACCACAGCGTTCTCTGGTTACTGTGATCGGGATCACGAATCAGATGGACTATTTCAATCAGAATTACGAAAATCAGCAGCAGATTACCGGTCTCATCGTCGCGGAAAAAGGTGCTGATCTGTTTATTCTGACAGAATACCGGATTGTGGAGAATGTGGAGAGGATCCAGGTGACTTTCTGGGATTCTTCGACGGTGGATGCCATTTACCAGAGGCATGATGCCAATACGGGGCTGACGGTTCTGAAGGTGGAAGCGGCACAGCTTTCCCAGCCAACCAGAGACGGAATGCAGATCGCGCCGCTGGGAAATTCTTACGGCGTATCTCAGGGCGATCCGGTACTGGCGCTTGGAAGCCCCATGGGCTACAGCGACTCGATTGCATACGGCGTGGTGACCTCTGTGACCAATAAAATATCGACGCTGGATACGGAATACACGCTTCTGACCACGGATATTCTGGGAAGTCCTGATGGAAGCGGAATCCTGATCAATCTGGAGGGAGAGATTGTTGGAATTATCGCACAGAATTACAGTTCCGACAGTAAAAATATTGTGACCGGGCTGGCGATCTCACAGATCAAGTCGCTGATCGAAAGCCTGTCCAACGATGAGGCGCGGCCGTACATCGGGATCAAAGGCCAGGATGTCACGGAAGAACTTTCCCAACAGACCGGTATTCCCAAAGGCGTGCTGGTCAACAGTGTCGCGGAGGATTCCCCTGCGATGTTTTCCGGTATTATGGAGTACGATGTGATCGTACAGATTGGAGAGGAAAAAGTCCAGACGGTAAAACAGTATCAGGAACAGCTGGGAAAATGCAGTCCAGGCGAGACGATCCGGATCACTGCCATGCGAAAGGGCGCGGAAGGTTATGCGGAGATGGAGTTTGATATTGTCGTGGGAGAGATCTGAGTTTGTTTGTTGAAATCATAATGCTTGTGTATAAAGAGATTGCAACCGCATGAAAGATACTATATAATAAAGCAGTTGAAGTTTCTTATGCCGTATTGGGCATAACAGGAAAGATCCTGCAGCAGGGCGGAAACAGAATCATTGTTACGGAGACTGCGGCAGACAGGAAAATGAGGAGTACAGACAATATGAAGTATATCAATGAGCTGCGCGAAGGAAGCCGCATGTCAGGGATTTATCTGTGCAGGCACCGTCAGGCGGCAGTTACAAAAAATGGAAAACCTTATGAAAATGTGATCCTTCAGGACCGCACCGGAACCATCGACGCAAAGATCTGGGAGCCGAATTCTCAGGGAATCGATGAATTTGACGTGTTTGATTATGTGGACATTGTCGGAGATGTCAGCAGCTACAACGGCGCCCTGCAGGTCTCCATCAAACGCGTGCGCAAAGCGCAGGAGGGAGAATACAATCCGGCCGACTATCTTCCCACCAGCCGGTATGATATTGAACAGATGTATCAGGAGCTTCTGAAATACATAAATGCAGTAAAAAATCCATGGCTTCGGAAGCTTCTGGAAAATCTGCTGGTCAAAGATCCGCAGATGGTGAAACGCTTTAAAATGAGTTCCGCCGCAAAAAGTGTCCATCATGGGTTTGTCGGAGGGCTGCTGGAGCATACGCTGAGCGTGGCACGCTTCTGCAATTATATGGCAAAAGCATATCAGATCCTGAACTGGGATCTGCTGATCACCGGGGCGATCCTGCATGATATCGGAAAGACGCGGGAACTTTCTGAATTTCCTCAGAATGATTATACGGATGACGGGCAGCTGCTGGGACACATTATGATCGGCGCTGAGATGATCCACGACGAAGCAAGGAAGATCGAAGGATTTCCGGCAGATCTGGAAAACAAGCTGAAACACTGCATCCTGGCGCATCACGGCGAGCTGGAGTATGGTTCTCCGAAGAAGCCCGCGTTGGCGGAGGCTATGGCTCTGAATCTTGCGGACAATGCGGACGCCAAGATGGAGACGCTGACGGAATTGTTCGCATCCAGTGGGGAAGCGTCCGGCGACTGGATCGGCTATAACCGGTTCTTTGAGTCAAACATTCGAAAGACAGGAGAGATATGATGAATTACCAGAAGAATGATATTCTGACGGTGACAATCGAAGATATGGGACACGATGGAGAGGGTATAGGCAAAGCAGATGGCTATACCCTCTTTGTGAAGGATGCAGTGATCGGAGATGTCATCGAAGCAAAGATCATGAAAGCAAAGAAAAATTATGCCTATGCGCGGCTGATGCGGATTCTCGAACCGTCTCCCCATCGGGTGGAACCTGTCTGTCCCATGGCGCGTCCCTGCGGAGGATGTCAGCTGCAGATGATGGACTATCAGGAACAGCTGCGTTTCAAACAGAAAAAGATCGAGGACAATCTGCGGAGGATCGGAGGATTTGAACAGATTCCCATGGAGCCGATCATCGGTATGGAACGTCCGCTCCGGTACCGCAACAAGGCACAGTTTCCGGTCGGAAAGGATAAGGAAGGGAATCTGGTTACCGGATTCTATGCGGGACGTACCCATGACATTATCAATAACCGGAACTGCTATCTTGGCGTAGAAGAAAACCGGCAGGTGCTGGATGTGGTACTGGGCTGGATGGAGGAATATGGAGTTCCCGACTATGATGAAAAAACCGGGACGGGTCTTGTGCGCCATATCCTGATCCGCTATGGATTCAAAACCGGGGAGATGATGGTCTGCCTGGTGATCAATGGGGAGCGGGTGCCGAAGCAGGAGGTTTTGGTGGAACGGCTGCGGGAAATTCCCGGAATGACCAGTATTACCACCAGCACCAATCAGGAACGGACCAATGTAATCATGGGCAGCGAGATCCGGACGCTTTGGGGGACGCCGTATATTTCTGATTATATCGGAGAAGTGAAATACCAGATTTCTCCGCTTTCCTTTTATCAGGTGAATCCGGTACAGACAGAGAAACTGTACGGAACCGCGCTGGAGTACGCGGGACTTGATGGAAATGAAACTGTCTGGGATCTGTACTGCGGAATTGGGACGATTTCTCTGTTTCTGGCGCAGAAGGCGAAGAAGGTATATGGTGTGGAGATCGTTCCTGCGGCGATTGAGGACGCCAGGAAAAATGCGGAACTGAATGGGATTACGAATGCGGAATTCTTTGTCGGCAAGGCGGAAGAAGTGTTGCCGGAGATGTATGCGAAAGGCGAGGCACGGGCGGATGTGATCGTGGTGGATCCGCCGAGGAAGGGCTGTGACGCGGCGCTGCTGGAAACGGTTGTAAAGATGCAGCCGGAACGGATCGTGTATGTTTCCTGTGATTCGGCGACGCTGGCGCGGGATCTGAAGTGGCTTTGTGCGGAAGGGTATGAGCTGGAGAAGGTCCGAGGGGTGGATATGTTTCCGATGACGGGGCATGTGGAGACGGTTGTTCTTTTGTCCCAACTAAAACCGGATGACACCATAGAGATCGACCCGGATTTGGATGAATTGGATGCAACCAGTTCTGAGTTGAAAGCAACTTATCAGGAAATCAAAGAGTATGTGCTGAAGGAATTTGGTTTAAAGGTTACCAATTTATATATTTCTCAAGTAAAACGTAAATGTGGACTTGAAGTGGGAGAGAATTATAATCTTCCCAGATCAGTAAATACAAGAGTTCCGCAATGCCCGAAAGAGAAAGAAGATGCTATTAAGGCTGCCCTGAAATATTTTATGATGATCTAAAATCAGACATAATTGATTTCAAGGAGGAAAAGCATATGATAAGTACATTTGAAAAAATGGATGGAACCGAACCTACACACTGAGAACAGATAGAACTTACTATTCGAATCTTGTCAGTACAGATGAAGAACTGTATTACGGGAAATATGGAAAGATGCACAGGAGAGGATGGACATTCAGGTGCGTCAGATGATGGAGAAGCAGAGTATTACGGAAGAGTTGAAAACTTATGACCAAATTGGAAGGGGCCAGAGTGGTAAACGGTATTTGTAATGCAGCGGAAGAGATTGATCGAGAAGATTGTTGTGATATTATATTTAAGTATCAGTCACCTTATCCTGTGTAAAAAAAGCAGTTTGGTGCCTGCAAATTTTTTATAGTAATGTTCTCTTAACTATTATGAACACATGAACCTTATAACTAAGGGAGAAATAAAGAAAACACTGATATTCCCTGCATTTGCAGGCTGTATCAGTGTTTTACTTTTTCTGGCTATGAGAAGACGTTCTGGCTTTATAATACGCGGTGAGGTTCATGTTGATCTGCTGAGAACAGGGGCGTCCATACTATGTAAGGGAATACAGGTACCAGGGTGAATGGAGAGAGTGTAAGAGGAGTGTGGCAGCATCAGTACAGCATTAGAAATACATCAATCTTAGGATATGGACAGTTAACAGTATGATGAATAAGTGATGCATTAGCAGTTATTAAGGGATAGAAGAGATAGAAGAGATAGTGATAACTCGCAGGTATATACCGTTGAACTTATTGTTTCTTCAACAAACCAGCCCGCAGGACTATAATCAGAATCAGGTGGAGTAGAGCATATTTTATTTAGAAACAGTCTTTCAGGAAAGGAGTTTTCAGTTATGCAGAAATTTGTTTATGAATATGCCACAAAGGTTTATTTCGGGGAAGGGGCAGCCAAAGAGCATCTGGAGGCGGCAGTCTCCGGTTACGGGGAGAATGTGATGCTTGCCTACGGTGGCGGTTCTGTAAAGAAGAACGGGATTTATGACGAAGTAAAAAGGATTCTGGAGAAAGCAGGGAAAAAGGTAACCGATTTCAGCGGGATTATGTCAAACCCTACCTATGCGAAAGTACAGGAGGGTGCGAAACTGGCAAAGGAGAATCAGATTGATTTCATCCTTGCTGTAGGCGGTGGTTCTGTCAGTGACTGCTGCAAGATCGTGGCAGCCCAGGCAAAGACAGAGAAAGACCTGTGGGAGATGGAGATGACGGAGCATCAGTTTCCCACAGAAGTCATTCCCATGGGCGTGATTGTCACTGCGTCCGGCACCGGATCAGAGATGAATAACGGCGCAGTAATCACCAATGAAGAGAAGAGGATTAAGGGAGGCATGGCGGCAGCAGCGCCCAGGTTTGCGATTCTGGATCCTGCCTATACCGCAACGGTTCCGAGAATGCAGGTGATCTCCGGGGCATTTGACACCCTGAGCCATGCCATGGAGACGTATTTCGGCAATTCCGACCAGGATAATGTGTCCGATGATGTGGCGCTTTCCATTATGCATAATACGGTTGCGAATATGAAGCGCCTTATGGAAAATATAGACGATATGCAGGCGAGAAGCAACCTGATGTGGGATTCCGCTATGGCGGAAAACGGCATCCTGAAAGTAGGAAGAGTGACCGATTTTCAGGCACACCAGATGGAGCATCAGCTGGGTGCATACACGGACTGCAACCACGGTCAGGGGCTTGCAGTAATCCATCCGGCATACTACCGTCATATTGTGAAGAACGCAGAGGCGAAGTTCGCAAGATTCGGAAAAGAAGTGTTCGGTGTTGATACGGCAGAAAAAGCAGTGGAAGCACTGGCTGACTTTATCAAATCCTGCGGTCTGCCTACGAAGATGAGTGAGCTGAAATCCCGGGTGGAGATCACGCCGGAACTTCTGAGGAAGGTGGCGGATTCCTGCAACATCATCAAATCCAATCCGAGAGAACTGACCCATGATGAAATCTATGATATCCTGAAGGAATGTATGTAATGGGAACACAGAGAAAATCCGTCAGTGGATGGAGATAAGCCGCAGGGGATATTTTCAGTAAAGCCGTGCTTTGTTTTCAGAAGAAAAACGGGAGGAAAGAAGCGAATCAGTGATGAGAGTAAGGAGAAAAGAAATATCAGAAAAGGAACTGTTTGAGAAAATGCCGGTGGCGAAAGCAGTTGCCATCCTTGCCATCCCTACAGTGATCAGCCAGGTCGTGACCATGATCTACAACCTGGCTGACACTTTTTTCGTGGGGCAGATCGGGAATCCCTATATGGTGGCGGCGGTATCTCTGGTGTCGCCGTGGTTCAACCTTTTAACGGCTCTTGGCAATCTGTTCGGTCTGGGTGGTGGAAGTCTGATTTCACGGATGCTGGGGCGCAGCGATCATGAGGATGTAAAACATGTGTCTGCCTTCAGTATATGGGGCGGCGCTGTGACTACGCTTGTGTTTTCTCTCCTGACGTTTCTGCTGCGGACGCCTCTTTTAAACTTTCTGGGCGCAAGCCCGGACACTTATGATTATGCTGAGAGTTACCTGATCTGGGTGGTCGTGCTGGGTGGAGTGCCTACAGTGCTGAGCCTGAGTATGGGACATCTCTTAAGAAGCGAGGGGCACGTCAGACCAGCGAGTATCGGCATGATGTTTGGCGGCATTCTGAATGTAGTGCTGGATCCGGTCATGATCTTCGGATTCGGGCTTGACGCGGCAGGAGCGGCGATCGCAACGGCGCTGTCCAACTTGGCATCTGTTGTCTTTTTTGTGATCGCATATATCTGTCTTGGTGATAGGACGGCTGTTTCTCTCTTCCCGGGATATTTTACATTCCGGTTCATACGCCAGATCTTTTCCGTAGGATTGGCATCCGCTCTTGCCACAACTTTAGGAAATCTTTCCAACATGGTCATGGTCAGTCTGGCGTCCGGATATGGAGACATCCCTGTGGCGGCGTATGGAATCGTAAAGCGGATCGACCAGTTTCCACTGAACGTTTCCATGGGGCTTTGTCAGGGCTTTATGCCGCTGGTGGGATACAATTATGCCTCCGGCAATTATAAGAGAATGAAAGACGTCTCCTTCTTTTCGTGGAAAGCGGCAGTGGTCATGTCCGCCTGTTTTGTGGCATGCTTTGCCATCTTTGCCCGACCAATCCTGCATCTGTTTATTCCGGAGGTACAGACGAGTACTCTGGGAGCAAGTTTCCTTCGGATTGCCTGCATTGCCGTGCCTTTTACAGCGGTCAACTTCCTGATCAGCTATACGCTTCAGGCAATGGGAAAAGGGCTACAGTCCGCAACACTGACATTCAGTCGGCAGGGTCTTCTGAACATTCCTCTGCTGATATTGATGAACATGGCCGTGGGACTGTTCGGCATGATCTGGACACAGCTCATTGTGGAGCTGATCATGCTGCCGGTATCTCTGGGAATGTATATGCATACATGGCGCAGGCTTCCGGGAACGGAGAAACCTGAGAAAACGATAGGACAAAAGTAAAAGAGGAAGGAGTAGAGAGTTTGATGGGAAGAAAATTGAGAAGACATCTTCTGCCGGCAGTATTGTTTCTGGCAATGCTCGCCTTGAGCACAGGCTGTGCGGATCAGGAAAATACAGAGGACAGCCGGGCTGCTGCTTCGACATCTTCCGATGCAGGACAGAATCCGGAAGAGCAGACACAGAGCAGTCCGGTGCAGGACGCAGAGGAAAACGCTTCCGTGACGGAAGGAACAGAAGAATACCGGGGATTTACGTTAGACAATGTGCTTCACTCTGAATCGGCGGGAGACATTCATTTTAACCTGTATATCCCTGACAGCTATGACGGGAGCAGGCCCTATGCTTTGTTCATGACACTTCCCGGATATGAGGGACTGTATTTTCAGGGCGTGGGAGAAAATTTATACAGTGAGGATTTCGGGTTTACGGCTCAGGAGTACAACCCGGAGATGATCATTGTGGCGCCCCAGCTTTCGGACTGGGGAGAGACGTCCGCTGACCAGACCATTGCCCTTACGGAATATTTCCTTGCAAACTACAACATAGATGAGTCAAAAGTTTTCGGAGAAGGATACTCCGGCGGCGGGGAGACTATGTCTCAGGTCATGGGAAAACGGCCAGAACTTTTTACAGCATACCTCCAGTGCAGTTCCCAGTGGGACGGAGACTACGAACCGGTAGTGGAGAACCGGACGCCGGTATACTTTGTGATCGGAGAGGATGATGAGTATTACGGTTCCGGACCATCCCGTGAGGCTTATGAGACCCTGAGGAAAATGTATCAGGATGAGGGCTTAACGGATGAAGAGATTGACGAGATTCTTGTTCTGGATATCAAAAATACAGATTATTTTGAAAGCCAGGGAGTGACGGTTCAGCATGGAGGAGGCAATCTGTTTGCGGCGGATGACGAGATCATGGGATGGCTGTTTGACAGATAAAGAGACAGAAGAATGGGATTGATCTTCCTGTACAGGAAGATCGGATCCATACGAATTTTGTCAGATAAGACCGACAGATTCATTGTTTGACAGAAAAACAAAATTTCTGTATTTTAAAATAGTACAAAAGGAGGCGATGCTATGTATAATCCACAGCTTGAGACATTTATCGTTGTAGCAGATATGGGAAGCTTTAACAAGGCGGCAGAGGCGCTTTATATTACTCCGCCGGCTGTAACCAAGCAGATTAACCTCCTTGAAAATGATCTGGGACTTCAGCTTTTTAATCGGACGCACAGAGGTCTTACCCTGACAGAAGCCGGGAAATCACTGTATAAAGATGCAAAATATGTGATCCAGTATTGTAAGGATTCCGTGGAACGGGCCAGAAAAGTTATGGAAGAAAAAGATAATATCGTCCGGATAGGGACTTCGTCCATGACGTCTGCAAACCCGATCGTAGAGATATGGACAAAAGTACAGAAAAGGTATCCGGATATCAAACTTCAGCTGATCCCTTATATGAACAGTCAGGAGAGCGCCCGGGAAATCCTGAAAAATCTGGGGACGAACATTGATATTGTGGGTGGAATCTTTGATGAAACTATGCTCAGACTCAGACAGTGCGCGGGAATGGAACTGTCCCGCCAGAGGATCTGTGCAGCAGTTTCTCTAAGCCACAGGCTTGCAGAAAAAGAAATGCTGACTTATCAGGATCTCTATGGAGAAAATTTTCTCATGATGCACAGGGGATGGAGCAATTACGTGGATGAACTGAGAGACGATATCTGGAAGAATCACCCGCAGATCCATGTGGTGGACTTTAATATTTACAGTATGGATATTTTCAATCACTGTGAAAACAGCAGCGACATCCTGATGGTGGCAGAAAACTGGAAAGATATTCACCCGATGCTGAAAGTAATCCCGGTTGAATGGAAATATACGATTCCCTATGGGATCCTTTATTCCCCGGAACCGTCTAAGCTGGTAAAGCGGTTCCTGAAGGCGATAAAAAAGGAGATTGAAAATTAAAAATGCTATAAACCTGAAGGTATATACGCCAAAACTAATTGAGACTTCTGCGGAAGTTTCTTTTTTATTACAATAAGAACAGAAAGAAAAGGGAGGTTTTTCAGTTTATGAATAACTTCATATATGAGAACAGTACAAAAGTATATTTTGGCCGGGGGTGTGTGAAAGAATTCCTTTCCAGTCTGACAAAGGACAGCAGGAATATTCTCCTTGCCTGCGGAATAAGTTCAGCAAAAAAGAACGGGATTTACGATGAAATACTGAATATCCTGATGAAGTCCGGAAAAAACATAGTTGATTTTTCCGGGATCATGCCGAACCCCACATACGGAAAGGTTCTTGAGGGAATTCAGCTTGTAAAAAGCCATAACATTGATCTGATCTTGGGGATTGGCGGAGGATCGGTCATGGACTGTGCCAAGGCGGTTTCCCTTGGGGCCGGATGCAGCGGTGATCCATGGGAATACTTCTGGGAAAGAAAAGGAATTGTGGATTTTGTACCAATTCCTGTGGGAGTAATACCTACGATTGCAGGAACGGGAAGTGAATGCAATGGAGCAGCGGTGATTACAAATGAAAAGATAAAAGTGAAGATCGGATATGATTACGCAAAATGCAATCCTGTATTTGCCCTGATGGATCCGGTATACACATACAGTGTTCCGGAAAAACAGATGGTTTCCGGAGCATTTGACAGCCTTTCCCATATCATGGAAACTTATTTCAGCGAGCCGGATGAACAGAATGTATCCGATGAGATCGGAGAGGCCCTGATGAGAAGTGTGATCAGAAACACGCTGCAGGCGGTACGGGATCCAAAGGATTATACGGCAAGGAGTAATCTGATGTGGACCTCCACATTGTCCGAAAACCGTCTGATCAAACTGGGGAAAAAGGGAGACTTTGGCTGCCATTTAATTGAACATCAGCTGGGAGCATATACAGACTGCAATCATGGACAGGGAATGGCCGTGCTCCAGCCCGTCTATTACCGGCACATTTATAAAGACGGCCTAAAAAAATTTGCCAGATTTGCTGTGAATGTGTGGCGTGTTCCTGAGGAAGGCAGATCAGAAGAAGAACTGGCAGAAGCAGGGATACAGAAACTGACAGATTTTATCCACGAGATCGGACTACCCTCAACACTGAGAGAACTGGGAATCAGAGATAAGAGTGTATTAAAAAAAGTTGCCGGATCCAGCCACTACTCTATGGGCGGATACAGAAAATTAAGTCCCGAAGAAATACTGGATATTCTTACAGAATGTTTTTAGATAAAAAGGAGCTTTTCATACCGGAAGGCAACTGTTGAGTAACATATAGAAAATCGTGTAAAAGGAGAGAAGAAAATGTCTAAAAGAGTGTTGATTATTTCGGCGAGCCCCAGAAAGGGAGGAAATTCTGACATCCTCTGTGACCGCTTTATGCAGGGAGCAGAAGAGTCAGGGAATAAAGTGGAAAAAGTATCTCTGAGAGATCTTAAGATCGGATACTGCATGGCCTGTTACGGGTGCAGAGGGACAAAAAAATGTGTACAGAAAGATGACATGGAAGAATTGCTTTCCAAAATGATTGAAGCTGATGTGCTTGTTCTTGCCACGCCGGTCTATTTCTATTCTATGGACGGGCAGCTGAAGACTATGATCGACCGGACGCTGCCCCGTTATACAGAAATCCGGGATAAGGATGTTTACTTCATTGCAACTGCGGCTGCCGGAGAGCGGTTTATGCACCGGACGATGGATGCCATGAAAGGTTTCACAGACTGCCTGCCGGGCGCAAAGGTAAGAGGTGAAATTTATGGGGAAGGTGTGTACCAAAAGGGAGAAGTAGAAAAAACCGCTGCATATGAGAAGGCATATAAGACGGGAAAGAGGATCCTCTAGGAGAAAAGAAAAATAATAACAGCAGAAAAGAGGAGAAGATGAATGAAAACACGTATCTTAGGAAAAGATCTGGAGGTATCTGCAATCGGCCTTGGGTGTATGGGAATGAGCCATGCGTACGGTCCGGCGGCAGATAAGAAAGAAATGACAGAGCTGCTTGCTCAGGCTTTGGACAGAGGGTACACCTTTTTTGACACGGCGGAGGTCTATGGCACACCGGAGAATCCCCATGATAATGAGGAACTTCTGGGAGAGGCGCTGAAACCGCACCGGAATAAAATCGTTCTGGCATCTAAATGCGGGATCCGTTTTGATGAGACTTCCACAGCCGTCAATAAGCCGCTGATTCCGGATGGAAGACCGGAAACTATCAAAGCGTCCATCGACGGTTCACTGAAACGCCTTCAGACGGATCATCTGGATCTGTACTATATACATCGTATTGACCGGAATGTTCCCATAGAGGAGACGGCAGGGGCTATGAAAGAACTGATTGAGGCAGGAAAGATCACCCACTGGGGAATTTCAGAGGCGGATGAGGATACGCTTCGAAGAGCCCACGCAGTCTGCCCGGTAACTGCGGTGCAGAATCGTTATTCTATGATGTATCGCGATTATGAGGCACTGTTCCCTGTCCTTGAGGAACTGGATATCGGATTTGTTGCATTTTCGCCGTTGGCAAACGGACTTCTGAGCACAAAATACAGCAAGGATTCTAAATTTGAAGCAGGAACGGATTACCGCAGCGCCATGCCTCAGTTTACGGCGGAGGCATTTGATAAAAACGCAGAGCTGATCCGGTATCTGAAAGAGACAGCGGACAAAAAGAATGCCACGCCGGCACAGATCTCTCTGGCATGGATGCTGGCAAAGAAGCCTTGGATCGTGCCGATCCCGGGAACAAGAAAATACGGCCGTCTGATTGAGAATGCACAGGCGGCGGATATGGAACTGACGGATGAAGAAGTGAAAGCGATTGATCATATGCTGGATACGGTGCCGATGTCAGGAGTGTTTGGCGGATCAAAAATTGAAAATGATAAATAATATGCCGGAACTGACAGATATAAATGGAAGGTGAGATAAATGAAAACATGGTTTATTACAGGATCCTCCAGTGGAATCGGAAAAGGAATTGCGAAAGCTGTTTTGGAAAAGGGAGATAATGCTGTTGTGATGGCGAGGGATAAAAAGAAGCTAGATGATCTGGTACAGGCGTATCCGGAGCAAACACTGGCTTTATCTCTGGAACTTACAGATAAAAAAAGTATTCAAAATGCTGTAAAAGCAGCAGAGGCGAGATTTGGCGTTATTGATGTTCTGGTAAATAATGCAGGGCATGGATACCGCGCAGCGATAGAAGAGGGTGAGAATGAAAGTGTTGAAGAACTCTACGGGACAAATGTGTTCGGACCAGTGGAGTTATTCCGCCTGATCCTTCCGCAGATGAGAAAGAGAAGGAGTGGTGCCATTATCAACCTTTCATCGATTGCTGCTGTGAGTTCAGGAGCAGGTTCCGGTTACTATGCATCTACAAAAGCGGCACTGGAACTTTTGAGCGACGCTCTCTATCAGGAAGTGTCTCCGCTTGGAATCAAGGTCATGGTAGTAGAACCGGGAGCGTTTCGTACCAGATTCTTTGACGATTCCCTGAAAGGAACAAAAGTGAAGATTGAAGACTATGCCGGAACTGCAGGGAAGAGGAGAAAAGAAAATATCATGAATCATCACGACCAGCCGGGGGATCCGGACAAGGGTGGACGCTTGATCGTTGAAACCATTGAGAAGGAGAATTATCCACGGATTCTGGTTATGGGAAGCGATGCTGTAAGTTTTGTTAAAAGTGTTTATGAGAGAAAACTCAATGAACTCGAAGCATGGGAAAAGATAAGCATGCAAAGCAATTTTGAATAAAACATTTAATGGAAAGGAAGATGCATTATGGAGTATGTAACATTGAACAATGGAGTAAAAATGCCGCAGCTTGGTTTTGGAGTATTTCAGATCAAAGATCCGGCAGAGTGCGAACAGGCGGTTGTGGACGCAGTATCCACAGGATATCGTCTGATCGACACAGCGGCTTCCTACGGGAATGAAGAAGCAGTAGGGAAAGCGATCAAACGGTGCGGTGTTCCCAGAGAAGAACTGTTTATTACCACAAAACTCTGGATCTCAGATACCACTTATGAGGGAGCAAAAGCAGCTTTTCAGAAATCCCTTGATAAATTAGGACTGGACTATCTTGATCTGTATCTGATCCATCAGCCCCTGAACGACTACTACGGCGCATGGAGAGCAATGGAGGAGTTGTATAAAGAGGGAAAGGTTCGGGCAATCGGTGTGTGCAGTTTCTATCCGGATCGTCTGGCAGACCTGATCGCATTTCATGAAGTGGCCCCGGCGGTAAATCAGGTAGAAGCAAATGTATTCTTCCAGCAGAATGAATCACAGAGATATATGCAGTCCAAAGGCGTGGTCATGGAAGGCTGGGCGCCATTTGCGGAAGGAAAGAATGATCTCTTCCACAATGAGACGTTAAAAGAGATCGGGGAGAAGCATGGAAAGAGCATTGCTCAGGTAGTGCTTCGCTGGCTCCTGCAGAGAGGAATCGTATGCATTCCGAAAAGCGTAAAGAAAGAGAGAATGGAAGAGAACTTTCAGGTATTTGATTTTACGCTTGATGAAGAAGATTTCGCAAAGATTGCTGCTCTGAATACAGGCATGAGCTGCTTCTTCGATCACAGAGACCCGGCGGTAGTTGAGAATCTTGCCGGACTGGTGAGAAATGTTTAACTCTCTTGAGCTAAAACCTTAAGGTATATACAGAATAACCAGAAGGAACTTCTGCTTTATGAGAAGCAAGTCTATAATAAAGATAAGAATAAAGCTATAAACGAAGACAGGAGGAATCATCATGGAATATGTAACATTAAATAACGGAGTAAAAATGCCGATGGCAGGAATCGGAACCTTCCTTCTGACACCGGACGAAGCGGAGAATTCAGTTGCTCATGCACTGAAAGACGGATACCGTCTGATTGATACGGCAAACGCTTATGTGAATGAAAAAGCTGTGGGCCGTGCCATGAAAAAATCCGGTATTGACCGCAGTGAGATCTTTCTGGAGACGAAACTGTGGCCATCTTTCTATGAGCAGGAGGATGCAGTGGAAAAGACACTGGAAAGACTGGACACAGATTATATTGATCTGCTCCTGATCCACCAGCCTGCAGGAAACTATCTGGCAGGATACCGGCAGATGGAAAAGGCTTATAAAGAAGGCAAAGTAAAAGCCATCGGTCTTTCCAATTTCAATAAAGAACAGATCCAGGAGATTCTTGATAAGTGTGAGGTGAAACCGGCAGTTCTCCAGACAGAAGTGCATCCATACGATCAGGAAAAAGATCTGAAAGAATTCCTTGCCAAATATGATATCGTGATCCAGGCATGGTATCCGCTGGGACATGGAGACGCGGCACTTTTACAGGAGCCGGTATTTGCAAAGCTGGGAGAAAAATACAAAAAGAGTCCTGCACAGATCATCCTGCGGTGGCACATTCAGGATGGAAATATCGTTATCCCCGGATCGAAAAATCCGGATCATATCCGCGACAATTTCGACCTGTTCGACTTTGCGCTGACAGAAGATGAGATGGCACAGATCGGGGCAATGAACAAGAATAAAAGATATTACACAAGCACACCGGAACTGCTTGAAAAATATGTAACGATGGTTCCGCCAGTGGATGACCAGAAATAATAGTGCCCGTTACTAATAATTTTTAATACACCCATTTATCGAAGAAAACGCACTCTCAAGTGCGTTTTCTTCACAAATGCACATTTATGTTATAGCACATAGGAGGTATCACGATGAAAAAGAATTTCGGAGCAAAACCATATTTATTTCCCCAGCCGGTTATGATCATTGGAACATATGATGAGAATGGAAAAGCAAATGCCATGAATGCAGCATGGGGCGGGATTGTCGGAGCAGATGAGATCATGATCGATCTGTCCAGCCATAAGACAACAGACAATATCCTGCTGAATAAGGCATTTACAGTCAGCGTGGGTGACGAGGAACATCTGACTGCCTGCGATTATGTCGGTCTTGTTTCTGCCAACAAGGAAGAAAATAAGATGGAAAAAGCCGGGTTCACTGTTACAAAAAGCAGTTTTGTTAATGCACCTGTGATCAATGAACTTCCACTTACGCTGGAGTGTGAGCTTACAGATGTAATAGGAGGTTCCAAATTCCTCGGAAAGATCGTTAATGTAAGTATTGATGAAAGAGTACTGGGTGATGACGGGGAATTAAGTCTTGATAAATTCACCCCTATTACCTATGATGCGGTACATCATGGATACTATCGGCTTGGGGATCGGGTCGGAAATGCTTTTAAAGACGGAAATGTTCTGAAAGGAAAGAATGAATGAGAAGAAAGATATTAGTCGGTATTCTTGTAATCATTTGTATCGTTGCAGCGATATTCGGTTATTACATATACCGGATGTGGCCTATGCTCAGTACAACGATGGGAAATGTGGATATGACAGAAGAACATCAGTCCCACAATGTGGCTGAAAATCCGACAGATGGAGAATCCTCCACCGTTTATATGACAACAGATATCTCCCCTGAGGGTCTTATGAGGGCATATGAGGCTCTTGGAGTGGAGCTTACCGGTGATAACATTGCGGTCAAGCTTTCAACCGGAGAACCCGGGAGCAATTATCTGGACCCGAATCTGATCGCAGATCTTGTCCATAAGGTGAACGGAACCATCGTGGAATGTAATACGGCTTATCAGGGGTCCCGGACGGAGACAGAGATGCATTATCAGGTGGCTGAAGATCACGGATACACGGACATTGCGGATGTGGTCATCATGGATGAGGATGGCTCGTACAGTATTCCTGTAGAAGGCGGCACTCGCATGACTGAGAATCTGGTAGGAGCTCATTTCCCGGAATATGATGGATTCCTTGTTTTATCTCATTTCAAAGGACATGCGATTGCAGGATTTGGCGGCGCATTGAAAAATATTTCCATTGGCATGGCCTCACAGGAAGGAAAATGTCTGATCCATACAGACGGAGAGAGCCATACAAGCCCATGGGGCGGCGCACAGGATCCGTTTCTGGAATGCATGGCGGAAGCGGGAAAATCTGTCAGAGATGCTGTGGACGGAAATATGCTCTATATCAATGTAATGAACCGGCTGTCCGTAGACTGTGACTGTGATTCCAGCCCGGCAGAGCCGGATATGCATGATATCGGTATTCTTGCATCCACAGATCCGGTGGCTCTGGATCAGGCATGTGTTGATCTGGTATATGCGGCAGAAGACGGAGGTTCTCTGGTGAACCGGATGGAGTCGAGAAACGGGGAACACGTTTTGGCTCACGGAGAAGAAGTGGGCTTGGGAAACAGAAGTTATGAGCTGGTCTCAATTGATGAGTAGGACGGATGCTGTCGGTAGCTTTCGGGAAAAGCAGGAGATTTTTCAATAATCGGAGAGAAAAGAATTGTTTGAGGTAATCCAGAGAGAAATCATCTATATCGGTTATTATTTTATGGTTCAGCTCCGCCAGATCTTTTTTTACTGGGTGCTGGGTATGGTTATCGGCTCCCTTGTCTCAGTGTTTGCCAAAGATACGATCCACAGCCTGTTCGGCGGTCTGAAGGATAGGAAGATGGGAATCTGGGGCGTGATCCCTGCAAGCCTTTTAGGCATTGCTTCACCCTTATGCATGTACGGGACGATTCCCATTGCCGCCTCTTTTTCCCGGCAGGGCATGCGGGATGACTGGCTGGCGGCTTTTATGATGAGCAGCATTCTGCTGAATCCTCAGCTGATGCTGTACAGTACGGCACTGGGCGGAACAGCGCTGGCGGTGCGGCTTATATCCTGCATCCTGTGCGGAATCGGGGCAGGGCTTGCCGTGCACTTCTTCTTTGGAAAGAGAGCGTTCTTTCGTTTTGACGGATTTGCCCCGGGAAAAAGCCATGACACGGACCCGAATCTGTTTCTGCGATTCCTGAAAAATCTGGGAAGAAACATCCGGGCGACAGGTCTGTATTTTCTTGTGGGTGTATTGCTGTCGGCGCTGTTCCAAAGATATGTGCCTGCGGATGCTTTTGCAGATCTGTTTGGGGAAGAGAATGAAGGATTCGGGGTACTTCTTGCTGCTACCATAGGAGTGCCGCTGTACGCCTGCGGGGGCGGAACCATCCCTCTGCTGCAGCAGTGGCTTGCATCCGGTATGAGCATGGGAGCGGCTGCTTCCTTCATGATTACAGGGCCGGCAACGAAGATCACCAATCTGGGAGCCTTGAAGATCGTACTGGGGATCCGTCATTTTATCATGTATCTTGGATTCGTCATCCTGTTCTCCCTTGTGACCGGAGCGGTGGTGAATCTTGTGGTGTGAGATCTATGGAGATATGGAAAGGAAAGTAAAAATGATTTACAAAAAATTTAAAGAACTCAATCTTTCACGGCTGGGAATGGGAAATATGAGACTTCCTACCAGAATGGGCAGGATCGATCAGCAGAAAGCGCAGGAGATCATAGACTATGCAATGGAACAGGGAATCAATTATTACGATACGGCATATGTCTACCACATGGGAAAGTCAGAGCCTTTTCTGGGTAATGCCTTGAAGAAATATCCTAGAGAGAGTTATTATCTGGCAACAAAGTTCTATGTGATGGCGAATCCGAACATTGAGGAGGTATTTGAGGAACAACTCCGCAGACTGGATACTGATTATATCGATTTTTACCTGATTCACTGTGTCAATGAAATGACAATCGGCTCATATATGAAAGAAAGCCGGCATTATCTTGAATTTTTAATGGAGCAGAAAAAGAAAGGAAAAATCCGGCATATCGGATTTTCTTCTCACGGGAAACCGGAAACATTAAAGAAGTTTCTCGACTGGGGAGGAGATTGTTTTGAGTTCGTACAGATCCAGCTCAATTATCTGGACTGGACGATGCAGGATGCAAAACGTCAATACGAGATCATTACAGAACGAGGTCTCCCGGTGTGGGTTATGGAACCGGTGAGAGGCGGTAAGCTGGCTTCTCTCGGGAAGAAATACGACGATATGTTGAAGAAAGCAAAGCCGGACTGGAGTATTCCGGCTTGGGCGTTCCGCTGGCTGATGGGGCTGGACAATGTTACGATGATCTTAAGCGGGATGAGTACGATGGAGCAGATACATGATAATGTTGCAACATTTCAGACAGAAGAACCATTGACCAAAGAAGAAAATATGCTGCTCATGAATGCAGTGGCAGGATATCAGTCAAAACTGGCTGTACCGTGTACCGCATGCCGTTATTGCTGTGACGGCTGTCCGGCCGGGATTGATATTCCGGTCTGGATGAACCTCTATAATGAACTGTCTCTCACAAAGGATAAGAAAAGGTGGGAAGAGGCGATGAAAAAAACAAATGGTCCGGATGCCTGTATCGGATGTGGCCAGTGTACAACTCACTGTCCGCAGAATATTGATGTGCCGGGGTATATGGAGAAACTGACAGCAGGAGTCTGATCAAGCCAGTTATATATAATGACTAAAAAATTAAAAATGGCATGTAGAGCAGCTGGTGTTTATAAGGAAGTAAGAAAGCAGAAGAGAAGATTTTGGATGAACGATTTAGACAAGGAGGTTCTTGTAATGAAAGTTTTAGACAGGGAAAGTTTTGATAAAGAGAATATATTTGGACTTGGAGAAAAAAATACAAGCCTTGCAGAGTACTTTACAGGTGATTCCTACGTGAATCCTCTGACTAAGAAAGAAGAAAGCGCAGTAGCTCTCTCAAATGTCACATTTGAGCCGGCGTGCCGCAATAACTGGCACATTCATCATGCAGCTTCTGGTGGTGGACAAATCCTCATCTGTACAGCGGGAAGCGGTTGGTATCAGGAAGAGGGAAAGGAGGCAGTGAGCCTGGAACCGGGGATGGTGATCGTAATTCCGCCTGAAGTAAAGCATTGGCATGGTGCAAAGGCTGACAGCTGGTTTGCCCATATTGCAATGAGCGTTCCGGGAACAGAGACAAGTAATGAGTGGCTGGAACCGGTAGATGACGATATATATAATATGTTAGGTTAAGAAAATGAGAGTAATGAAATAGACTATCACTATGTTTTTGGCAGTGCTGCTGATGGCATCGATGACAGCGTGCAGCAATGTGAAAGGTAACAGGAAAACTGAAGCAAGTCAGAGTCAGGAATCAGAGTCTGCAGAACATAGACAGCAAGACACCAGCGTTTTCATCGCCTATACACCGGAAGAAGAGGTGGCTTTTGCTGCAGAACATCGGAGCTTCCGGATCGTGTACAGGAGTTTCTGAGTGCATATGATTTTGGTGCAAAATTCATTATCCCTTTTGTGATCAATGGTGAAAATTTGATGGATAAACTGACAGATGACATCTCACAGATCCAACCGGGAGCACTGATCCGAGATAACGGACTGGGCATTTCCGGTGAAAACATTGAAGAAAACACGCAGGAGATCACAGAGTGGATAGAAAATCTGGGACTGGATCAGACAGGAGAAAGTGCTGAAAGCGAAAATACAGAAGTCAGTGACATTCAGACAATGGCAGATATGCCGATGATCCGGATTTTCGCCCTGCAGTAAGGACATTTCCTGTGCCGGAGGGAAGGGACATGAAAGGAGCCGCTCTGATTTGTGCAGGCGGTGCTTTTCAGTACCGCAGCGATCAGTATGAAGGCACTCCGGTAGCAGAGGCACTCAGTGAGCGGGGATATCAGAGCTTTGTAGTAGATTACAGGTTAAGACCTTACACTCAGGAGGAAGGCGCACTTGATCTGGCTCGTGCGGTACGGTTTGTCAGAAGCCATGCAGAGGATTATGGATTTCATGAAGAAGACATTGCCGTAATGGGAGTTTCTGTAGAATCCCATGTGCTGGAAGGAATGCCCCACGGATTTGGCGCGGAAGACGGTTGGATTGACGGATATGATCAGTGGCTGAACAAAATATTTGAAGAGAATTAAAGGGGATTTCAGATGAAAGTATTAATGATCAACGGAAGCCCTCACAAAGAGGGAAACACATACATCGCATTGAAAGAGATGGAGAAAATCTTTTCCGAAGAGGGGATTGAAAGCGAAATCCTACAGGTAGGGAACAAACCAATCCGGGGCTGCATCGGATGTCGTGCCTGCGCAGAAAAAGGATGCTGTGTTTTTGAAGATTGTGTCAATGAGATCGCACCGAAATTCGAAGAGTGCGACGGCCTTGTGATTGGCAGCCCGGTCTATTATGCATCCGCGAATGGTACGATGATCTCGTTCCTTGACCGCCTGTTTTTCAGTACACCTTTTGATAAGACGATGAAAGTGGGCGCCAGTGTAGCAGTGGCAAGACGAGGAGGATTATCCGCCACATTTGACGAACTGAACAAGTATTTTACAATCTGCGGTATGCCTGTGGCATCCGGTCAGTACTGGAACAGTGTACACGGCAGAGAACTGGGCGAAGCGGCGCAGGATGCAGAAGGGCTCCAGGGGATGAGGACTTTGGCGAGAAATATGGTTTTCCTGATGCGATCCATTGAACTGGGAAAGGAAAAGTATGGACTCCCGGAGAAAGAGCCTTTTGAGGGAACAAACTTTATCCGATAAGAAAAGAGCAGGAGAAACAGATATGAGAGAATTATGGACGCTGTCCGGGAGCCGGTTTTTCCTTGCAGTTCTGCTTACGGTAATGTCTTGCTGTCTGCTATTGAACGGCTGCAGCCGGAATGAAGACAGCTCTCAGAAAGAAAGCAATGCTCAGAAAACGGTTTCAGATGATACTGCTTCAGATGATACTGCTTCAGATAGCAGCACGGAATATATTCTGACCACAAAAGTGGTGGATGTGATCAATGATCCGGTGTTTGAAGATTATGGGAGGCTGATCTTCCCGGTTGACAGGACAATCAGTGACGACCTTGAACTGCAGGATGTGGGAGATATCCTGGTATGGTACAACAATGTGAACCCGGACCGCACGGTGGAGATCGCAAATTATCTGAGAGATCAGGCTGCGGCCGGAAATCAGATTTTCTATGATATTTATACAGAGGAAGAAAAAGCGGAAGATCCGGACAAAGAAGATACGGGATTGTTTTTCTTTCGGGGAGAACCGGGAGCAAAGACTGCTGTTGTCAATGCAGGCGGCGGCTTTATGTATGTGGCTGCTATGCATGACAGTTTTCCCCATGCTCTGGAGCTGTCCAAAAGAGGGTACAACGCGTTTGCCCTGATCTATCGTCCAGGTGCGGACACGGCATGTGAGGATCTGGCAAGAGCGATCGCTTTCCTTCATGAAAATGCAGAAGAACTGCAGATCGACATGACGGATTATTCATTGTGGGGAGGCTCGGCAGGCGCCAGGATGGCCGCATGGCTGGGCTCCTATGGAACAGCAGCATTTGGGGAAGATGCCTATCCGGCTCCTGGAGCTGTGATCATGCAGTACACCGGTCTGTCCGATGTGACAGGAGAGGAACCGCCTACTTATGCCTGCGTGGGAACCAATGACGGGATTGCTTCCTACCGCTCGATGGAAGACTATATCGGTCGGATACGGGATAATGGAACAGATGCGGAAATTGAAGTGTTTGACGGACTGCGGCACGGATTCGGACTGGGAGAAGGAACCGTTGCAGAAGGATGGCTTGACCATGCAGTCAGCTTCTGGGAGCGGAATATGAATCATTGAATATAGGTGTTTCAGATAAAGGTCGAACAGAGTACAGAAAAAAATGTGCTTTGTTCGATTTTTGATATATAGTGCGAGGAGCAAGATGGATGAATAAAAAAAATCATGAGGTGATTTTTTCGGGGATAATCGTAATTGTAGTTATAATTGGAGCAATTTTTTCAGTTCTGAATAATAGAGAAGAAAGTATACCGGGGAATCCGGACGACGACGGCTTCTTTACGGAAGACAGTACAATAAACGGGAAAACAGGAAATAAAGATAATCCAGTGATTCCGGAGGGATTCCGCCCGGTAAATACAGAAAGTGCAAAATGGGAAGGTGAAACAAACGGGCCGACAGCGGAATCTGTCAGCAATGGATTAGTGATTGAGGACAAAAATCTTAATCAATTTGTATGGATACCAGTAACATATACGGAATTCCATAGGTATGAAGGATATTATGACGGAGAGCTTGACTCCTATTTATCGCATTGCGGTGAAGCGGACAGTGCCGGAAAAAATACAAACAGCCAGATCACAGAAAGCTCGGTTACAGAGACGGAATCGCAGGGAATGTATGCAAGTGTCAGAGAAAATGGCGGTTTCTATGTAGGGCGGTTTGAAGCGGCCAAAGAGAATGGAAACGTAGTGGTCAAACAGGGAGTGGAAGTATTCAATCATGTTACGTGGTCGAAAAACGGCGAAATGAATGAGGAAATTGCGGTAGAAGGAACGGAGGACAATCCCGACGGGGCAATAGAACTTGCGAGAAATTTTGATACATTAAATGATGATACAAGTGTAACGAGTACGTTAATGTATGGAGTGCAGTGGGATGCTGTCATGCAGTGGATTGATCCGGCATATCAAGAAGAAAGCTGCGACCTGCATGATTCCTATGTGGCAAATTCAGAGGGAGAAGGTTACTATACTCCGTCTGCTCCGGAAGCACCAACAAGGACAGGATATTATGGTGTAAACAATGTGTATGATCTGGCCGGAAATGTATATGAATGGACGATGGAGTCATTTGATACTGACAGCCGGATCAATCGGGGCGGTAATTATTACAGCATCGGCACTGTCTATCCGGCATCCAGCCGTAATGCCAATATACCATCCATGACGCACGATAATTTCGGGTTCCGTATTGCTTTATATTTGGATTACTGAATTGATATGAGCTAACTTACAGGTTAATACTGCAAAACAAATGGAAAATTCACAATAGCTCTGTTCATTATTATGCTGAACATGCAGTCAGAGAGCCCAGTTGAAATAGAGAAGGATTCTCTGCGTCCCTATGGAGAAATGGGGTATTTTCCTCTCCGACGGAGCAATTTTTCATGATGCTGGCTTAAGCAGCAGGCACTATTTAGGGGGAAGAAAAATGAAAAAAAAGACATCTGTAAAATTAAGCCGGAGTATTATAATAGTCATTGTAGTGCTGGTTATTGCCGGTATTTTTCAGGCTGTTTGGGGAAGCATCATGTTAAGACGATATACACGTCAGAATGAAATCTCAGAAAATAGCATTGTATCTGAGTATTTGTCAAGTAAAGACATTTCTTTTTCGTATCTTTATCAGGATCTCCAGCAGATGATTTATGAAAGCGATGTTTTAAGACAGGCAAGTTTAAATATGGAAAATGAAAATGCTACAATCTTTTCTCATAATAATACGATTCTTGAAGTGAAATCTTTGTTTCAGCAGATGGCAAACATTTACGGCAATGAGCTTAATTTCTTTTATTATAATCCAGACAAGGATGAAATACTGGAATACGGAAGCATGGCTAAAGTTCACCGCGAAGAATTTCTCCAAAGCTTTCAAGAGAAGATTCAGATCGGACAGGAGCCTCAAGTCAATGGAAAGTGGTATATGATTGCCCCAAATATGACTGCAGGATTACGTGAATCAGGCAGTAATGATATGCCAGCCATAGAGGAGTGTCTATGTTTGGTGATTCATGGGCGGTTGGGGTATATCGGATGTTATATGGCAGCCGATGAGTTTATCCGTGAATTTACTCAGGTTTTTCCCAATACGGATTTTAGAATCGCTCTCTATGATTTTAAAGAGGGGCATTATTATGCAAAAGCTTTAGAATCCGGAAGCTGGAGGGATGATTCATGGGAATGGGAAGAGTTGGAAAATGTTTCTTCTCATCGGATGGACTATGGGGATTTTTACATTGTGGTCCAGCCTTTGGAATACAACTTTGTGCGCCAGATTCAGATGCAGATTGCCTTTACCATGATCATGGTCATATTTTTATTGTGTATTATTTTCGTTGTTCAGTATACTCGACATAATATCCTTGATCAGGTCAAGTGCTTTTATAATAATATCCTTAAATTTTCTGAGCAGGTTAAATTTCAGGAAGAAAATGGAATTATGGAATTTTCTGAAACCGGGAAAGTACTTAATTGTTTGGTGGATGAAATAAATCGTCTGAAAATTGATATTTATGAGAAACAACTGGAGAAACAAAAGGTTGAATTGGACTATGCTCAGCTTCAGGTACGACCGCATTTTTATATTAATTGTCTGAATGTTATTGGAAGCCTGGCGCAGGTTGGCGAGAATGAGCAGATCACCCGGATAACCTTATGTGTGTCAAAATATCTTCGATTTATTTTTAATAAAAGTATGGAGCCGGTGCCGCTGGCTGCTGAATTAAACTTTATCAAAGACTATTTAAAGGTTGTAGATAACGTTAATGGCATGGAATGTCACCTTCGCATGGACATTGAGGAAGGTTTGGAGCAGGTTCCGGTACCTCCGTTGATGATCCAGACATTTGTAGAAAATTCTGTAAAATATGGAGCGGATATTGAGGAGGGGCTTAATGTGTGGATTACGGTCTATTCTAAAGATTCATATGTGGAAATAATCGTTGATGATTCCGGCAAGGGCATTGATCCGAAGGTAAGAGAGCTGTTGAATCAGGAGATTTTTGAACAGGAAAGTCAATGTTATCATGTTGGGATCCCTAATGCAGCAAAGCGTATGCATATGCTTTACGGAATGTCTGCCAGCCTGTGGTTTGGTCTCTCGCCTTGGGGCGGATGCCGGGCCGTCATAAAGATTCCACGTCAGATGCCGGAACCAGTAAATTCAGATCAGCATGAAAAATAAAGGAGATCCTGGCATGAAAATATTGTTGGTAGATGATAATAAGTATATTTTAAATAGCCTCCAAAGAGGTATTGACTATGAAAGGCTTGGTTTTGATCAGGTGTTTACAGCCAGAAGCTTGAAAGGCGCTGTGAAAATTTTGGAGAAGGAGCCGATTCAGGCTGTTGTGACAGATATAGAAATGCCCAATGGAAGCGGTCTTGATCTGCTGGAATGGATCAATGCCCATTTGCCGGATATTGTAACAATTTTCTGTACAAGCTATGCGGACTTTAATTATGCTCGAAGAGCCTTGGAGCTGCATAGTTTTGATTATTACTTAAAGCCCATTGATTTTGAACATCTATATCACATCCTTGAGCGTGTGGTAGCGGAAATCCGAAGCAGAGAGGCAGAAAATATCCAGAAAACATTGGGGAGGTACTGGACAGATCAGCAGGATGAAAATAAAAACTATTTTTGGCTGGAAATTCTTATACGAAATTACGGGTATGCTGAGGACGAGCTGGAGGAGTTTGCTGCAAGCCGTCATCTGGATTACCATTATGACGATTCTTATCTTATGGGGGTGCTGCAGCTTAACGGAGATATGGTTGAAATGCGTTATTCGGATCGTCAATTTGTAATCAGTAATATTTTAAGAGAATTATTTTCAAAGAAACAGATGAGGGTAGAGGCACTTATTGGCGAGCATGAAAATCGTTGGCTTATTGTGGCACAGGATTTGCAAAGCAGGGAGGATGAAGGTGCTTTGGCGGATATGAAAGCTATTTTTAGCGATTTGAAGGATTGTCTCAAATGCCGGATGAATTTTTTATATGAACGAAACATTCCTTTGAAAGATATGCGGGGTGTGTATCTGGATCTGGAACAAGGTCTGAAAGTGTTAAAAACATCTCAGGAAGATATATGTGTTCCTTTGGAACCTCCAAAGTTGGAAGAAATCAGTGAGGATAGTGAGCGTGCATTGGAACAGTTGAAAGCATATCTTGAGGAACACTTTAATGAAAAGATCAGTCAGGATCAAATGGCGGAGCAGGTATACTATAATCTGAACTATATTTCCAAGCTGTTTAAGCGCAAATATGGTATGTCTATTGGCAATTATATTATGGAATACCGTATTGAAACAGCAAAAGAGCTTTTAAGGCAAGATAAGCTTAGTGTGACGGAAATTGCACTTCAGGTGGGGTATGGAAATTTTGCATATTTTTCACGTCTATTTAAGAAAAAAACCGGATATGCGCCAGTGGAATATCGAAAGCAGATGAAACCTACCAAATAGTGCAAATGGGATATGCCAAAAAGTGAAAGCAAATTTTAAGGAAAAACTTATACTTAGAGTATAGGTTTTTTCTTTATTCACGCGGGGAATCAACTAAAAGAGCATGCATTCATGTTTGTTTAGTAAGGATCGCGACAGTCAGATAATGTAGTAGGAGGTATGGTTTTATGAAAGGAAAATGGAGAACACTGGCAGCGCTAATGGCAGCGGGAATGACACTTACAGCATGCAGCGGAGGAGAAAATGCTACAGGAGAGTATACACAGGAGGAACCCTATGAAGCGACGATTATGTACTGGGTGTCCAGTGATGCACGAGATGTACAGCATGTAGAGGATGCGATTAATGAACTGTCCATTCCCCAGATCAATGTACAGGTTCATCTGCGTCCGGTAACTCTGGGTACATATGCTCAGCAGATTCAGATGATCTTATCCTCAGATGAGGCCCTGGATATTTTTCCTATTTACGGTACAGATGCTGGATCCTATATTGAATCGGGATATTTGGTAGATATGTCTCCTTATATTGAAAACGTAGGACAAGATATGATTGATATTGTAGGTCAGGCAGATATTGATTGTTGTAGAATCGGGGATTTTTTGTGGGGGATTCCAACGATGCATGAACGATGTAATCCTATCGGATATGTTGTTCGGACAGATCTTTTAGAAGAAGCCGGATTTACGGCAGAGGATGTAACATCCATGGAGGATATGACAGCTGTTTATGAAAAAGTTCATGAACTTCATCCGGAAATAACACTGTACAGTGGGATCAACAGCCTGACTCAGCCGTGTCTCCAGAGCACCTTTGATCCGTTGGGCAGCGACTATTTTGGTGTACTTTTAAACAATGGTCAGGATACAGTAGTTTCTAACTGGTATGAGTCGGATCAGTTCCGTTCCTGGGTGGAATTAATGTATGATTGGAATCAGAAAGGTTATGTTTCTTCAGACCTGTCTGTAAGTTCTGATTCAGGAGAAGCGCTTATGAGGGCCGGAAATCTCTTTTCCTTTACAACATATGTAAAGCCTAATTCCAAGCAGGAAAAAGATTTGGCTACCGGATATGATACAACGATCTTACAGGTAACAGATCCGGTTTGTTATACATCCACCACAAACTCCGGAGCATACTGCATTGCCGCAAATAGCAAAGATCCGGAAAAAGCGGTAGAGCTTTTGAACTGGATCTATGGGACAAAAGAGGTAAATGATCTTTTAAACTGGGGTGTGGAAGGCACAGACTATCAGGTGAATGAAGATGGCACCATTGGATTCCCAGAGGGTGTCACTGCTGACAATGTAGAGTATCATCAGGATTTTGGCTGGGCCATGCCAAACCAGTTTAACAGCTATGTGTGGGAAGGCAATGATATCAATATTTGGAATGAATATCAGGATATGAGGGATAATGCCACGGTTTCTCTTGCTTATGGTTTTACCTTTAACACTCAAAATGTAGAAAATGAACTGGCAGCATTAAGAGCTGTAACAGATCAGTATTTAGTGACGATTGCTTCCGGTGAAGCTGAGCCGGAGTCTGCCATTCAGGAAATGAATGATGCATTATATGCTGCAGGCCTTCAGAAGGTTATGGATGAAAAGCAGGCGCAGTTAGATGCATGGCTTGAGGCACAATAAAAGATATGCCGCCGCTGTGAACATAGACACTGCGGCGGTACAAAAATATGACGGAGTGTCATAGAAAGGAGAAGGAAAATGAAAACAAAGCGTGAAAAGGTAACCTTGCGCCAATTAAAAAAGTTTTTGCCTCTTTATATTATGATTTTACCGAGTGTGATTTATCTGTTTATTAATAACTATATTCCTATGACCGGTATCATTGTTGCATTTAAGCGCTATAACCGACAGCAGGGAATCTATTTTAGCGATTGGGTGGGCCTGGATAATTTTCAATATTTATTTCAGCATGACGCATTTATCATTATCCGCAATACATTTTTATACAACGTGGTATTTATTATTCTTGGTACTGTTGTGGGAGTAGCTCTTGCTGTTCTGATCACTGATGTAACATCAAAAAAAGCAAAAAAAATTTATCAAAGCGCAATTATGCTACCCTATCTTATTTCTATAGTCATTGTTAGTTATATTGTTTTTGCTTTCTTAAGTCCGGAAAATGGAATGATCAATAATATGATCCTGAAGCCTTTAGGCCTGGATCCTGTACAGTGGTATTCGGAGCCGAAATACTGGCCTTTTATTCTTGTTTTTGTTAATTTGTGGAAGGGTGTCGGTTATGGAACGCTGATTTATATTGCCGGAATCGCAGGGATAGATCCAAGTTTGTATGAGGCGGCAAAGTTAGATGGTGCAAGTAAATGGCAGCAGATCCGAAATATTACTTTGCCAGGTCTTATCCCTTCGATCATTACATTAACTGTAATGAATGTAGGACGTATTTTCTATTCAGACTTTGGCCTGTTTTATCAGGTTCCCCAAAATTCTGGTGCCCTTTATGATGTGACAAATACCATTGACACTTACGTTTACCGAGCCATGATTTCTACTGGAGGCATGGGGAGGTCCGCTGCAGCCGGATTTTTCCAGTCCATTGTAGGGTTTGTCCTTGTACTGACCGTTAATGGTCTGATTCGTAAGTTCAGTAAAGAAAATGCTATTTTTTAGGAGAAGGGAGAGACGTTCATGATAAAATCCACATCTTATGTACGCTATCAGGTTCTGGCAAACGCCATACTAATCCTTGTTACTCTGATCATGGTCCTGCCGCTGGTTTTACTGTTTATATCCTCTATATCATCGGAGCAGACTTTGCTGGTGGATGGATACTCTTTCTTCCCAAGGGAATTTAGTTTGGCCGCATATCAGTACATATGGACGAATGCGGAAACGATTTTCAGAGCCTATGGCATGACCATTGTTGTCACTTTTATTGGCACAGTTATTAATCTGGCCCTGTCCGCATCTATGGGATATGTGCTGTCTATAAGAAAGCTGCCTTTTAGAAATGTTATTAGCTTTTATGTGTTTTTTACCATGCTGTTTAACGGAGGTCTGGTGCCTTCTTATCTTATGTGGACCAATACATTCCACATCAATAATACAATATGGGCACTGATTGTTCCTAATTTTCTGTTGAGTGCCATGAATGTTATTTTGATCCGAACTTACTATTCCACCAACATTCCGGAAGCAATATATGAATCAGCACAAATTGATGGTGCATCCTACTTTAAGATTTTTACTCATATTGTTATTCCTCTTGGAAAGCCGATTCTGATTACGGTAGGTTTGTTTACCGTATTATCTTACTGGAATGACTGGACCAATGGTTTGTACTACATTAATGATGCGCGGCTATATACGGTTCAGCTTTTACTAAACCGCATGATCCAAGATCTTCAGGCACTGCAGGCTAATGCATCATCTGCAGGCAGCGCGGCTGCTCTTCAGATCCCTACAGTCAGTGTACGTATGGCCATTGCCTTTGTAGCATTGCTACCGATTCTGGTCGTGTATCCGTTTTTACAGAAATACTTTGCCGAAGGGATTGCTCTTGGTGCAGTTAAAGGATAAGGGAGGTTGTTTTATGGAAAGAGAAATAATGGAGGAAATTTTCGAACAGTTATCAAACAGTGATAAGGCTCTTTTGACTTGCGAGCTGTGGGGAAACGGAGGTAATCCTTTGGAAAAGTGGGGGATTACAAAGTTGCGGTGCGGTGACAGCGCCAAGCCGGTGGATTTTTTCCTGAAGCCGGAAAATGAGCGGGAGCCCGGAGAGTATTATTGCAATACATATCCGTCTGCAGCGGCTCTGGGTGCCGGATGGAACCGGGAATATAGCTATAAGGTGGGAGAAAACATCGGCCGTTCCAGTAAACTTCACGGGGTTGATATTGTGTGCCGCCCGGGCATGAATATTAAGCGTTCTCCCCTTTGCGGAAGAAATTTTGAGTATTTTTCTGAAGATCCTGTGGTTACCGGTGAGCTGGCGGCAAGCTTTATTCAGGGGGTCCAAAGTCAGGGAACAGGCGCCTGCCCAAAGCATTTTTTGTGTAACAATCAGGAATTTGAGCGCATGACAACCAATGCTGTAGTGAGTGAACGGGCTTTGAGAGAAATCTATATCCGGGGATTTCAAATTGCCATTGAAAAAGGCAACCCATGGAGTCTTATGACTTCTTACAATAAAGTAAATGGTCAGTATGTAAATACAAGTCGGCACTTAATGGAAATCCTACGGAAAGAATTAAAGTTTGACGGTTATGTTATGTCTGATGGAGGCGCAGTGCAAACCGGTACCGGCGCAGCCTCCCATAGAAATGGCATGGATATGGAAATGGGCTATTTTCATCCGGTAGAGATTCAGGATGCTCTGGACAGCGGAGAATTGTCTCAGGATGCTATTAATGAAAATATCCGCCATATTATTGAAACCTATGAAAAAATCCACGGAACCCTATCCAGTGGTATTGAGGATCAGGAGGCGGAACATGCTCTGGCCCGCAAGGTTGGTGCAGATTGTATGGTTTTATTGAAAAATGACGGTATCCTTCCATTAAATACTGGAGTGAAAGTTGCCGTTATTGGGGCTTTGGCTAAAAACCCCAATTTTATGGGAGGTGGATCCGGATTTTCCAATGCTTATCATTTGGATATAACTTATGATGAGATTGCCGCGCTTTTAGATGAACAACCGGTTTATGCTCCGGGATATGAGCTGAAGGATGAATCGGACAGCCGGTATCCCGAGCTTATAGAGCAGGCATGTATAGCAGCCCGGAAAGCAGACGTGGTGATCTTCTTTGCCGGACTGCCTATGGGAATGGAAGCTGAGGGTCTGGATCGTCCGAATTTGATGCTTCCTGCAGGGCAGGTCAAAGCGTTAAAGGCAGTGCTTGAGCTAAAAAAGCCGGTAGTGGTGGTCAATGTGAGCGGTTCAGCGGTAGATTTATCTCCATGTATAGATGCGTCTGCCATTCTTCACAGCTATCCCGGAGGAGAAAGTATGGGCGGGGCCATTGCCGATGTTTTATTTGGCATTGCAGAACCCGGCGGACGGCTGGCGGAGACTTTTCCTGTGCGTATTCAGGATACACCGGCATTTCTTAATTATGTGTCCTATCCTAAAGTGAAACAAAATGTGGTTTATGGAGAAGATATTTTTGTGGGATACCGCTGGTATGAAACACGGGATATTGAGCCGGCCTTCCCCTTTGGCTATGGACAAAGCTACACGGAATTTACCTATAGGAATCTTTCAGTCAGCGCAGCCTGTGTGACGCCGAAAGATCTAATCCAGATTCAGATTTATGTGAAGAACACAGGAAAGCGCCCCGGATCCCAGGTCCTTCAGGTTTATGTGTCTCAGGAGGATTCATCGGCGATCCGGCCGGTAAAAGAGCTTAAAGGCTTTGAAAAGGTATTTTTGGAGCCTGGAGAAGAAAAGCTGGTGTCCGTGACTTTGGATAAAAAAGCCTTTGAATATTTTAGTGAGGAGCAGAATCGGTGGATTACTGAAAGCGGTATCTATCATATACAAATAGGCGTAAGCAGCCGGGAAATTATTGCTGAGAAAAAAATTACTGTGATTTCCAGAGATAAGGGATATTTATATCATTTTGATTCGCCCTGCGAAAGAATCTTTAAAAATAAAAATATTAAGGAAGCCTGCGCATTTTTGCCGGTGGAGAAAAAGCGGTTTTTCATACCGGATCTGGAGAAGGATTTGATTCTGGCAAGTCCGTTTGCCAATGCCACCCAGATTTATCATGGTGTGGAGGATAACTCTATGCTCATTGGGGACATACGTCTGACAAATTCAGAACTGTCTAGAGTGCTTGGAACACTGAATGATATGTCGGAAATATATGAAAGAAAGGATGAGGAATAATGCAGGAGCATATTTTTAAACATGGAAGCAAAGATACGATGATTGAAACAACAAAGGGAAAGATTCAGGGGTATGAATATGATGGTGTCAGGATCTTTAAAGGGATTCCCTATGCCAAGGCTCAGCGATTTCATACGCCGGAACCTGCAGATCCATGGGAGGGTGTGCTGGATGCCACAAATTACGGCTACGTCTGCCCTTTGATGAGTTCACCTATGCCTTTTGGTGAATTAGTAAATCCTCACAGATATTGGATTGAAAATGAAAACTGTCAGAACCTGAATATTTGGACGCCTTCCGGTGCCCCGGAAAAACTGCCTGTCTTGGTATGGCTCCATGGCGGTGGCTTTACGGAAGGATCATCCATTGAACAGCTTGCCTATGAAGGTGAAAATATGAGCCGGTTCGGCCAGGTGGTTGTTGTGTCTTTGAATCATCGTATTAATATTTTAGGCTTTTGCGATTTGTCGGATTTTGGCGAAGAATATGCTAATTCAGCCAATGCGGGAATGGATGATATTATTGCTGCCTTAAAGTGGATACGGGAAAATATTGAACGGTTTGGCGGAGACCCTGAAAATGTAACTCTCTTTGGACAGTCTGGCGGCGGAGAAAAAATATCTGCTCTTTTACAGATGCCGGAAGCAGACGGATTATACCATAAGGGTGTGATCATGAGCGGTGTTTTAGATCCGGGGCTTGAAGACAATCAGGGCAGCGGCCGCCCCCTTATTGAAGCTATGATGGAAGAACTCCAGACCGAAGATGTAAAGGTATTGGAAACCATCCCGTTTAGAGAACTGGTAAATGTATATCAGAAAGTAAGTCCCAAGCTTAAAGCAGAGGGAAAATATGTGGGGCAGGTACCCAATCCGAATAAATTTTACGCAGGTATGCCTCTTGGTTACGGTTTTCGTAAGGAAACTGCCAATATCCCCTTAATGGTTGGCGGTGTTTTTGGAGAAATGAATACGGCTATTGGCACCGAGGCTGCCCAAAAATACAGAGAGGAACGGAAATTGCCAAGAAAAGAGCAGATGGCGTTGATCGAAGCGCTGATTGGAAAAAACGCGGCCGATGAGCTGATCCGTGAATTTGAAAAAGCTTATCCGGACCGGGCTGTGACCGATCTTCATTATGCAGATATGGTTTTCCGCCTTCCATCAAAGAAATTTATTGATATGCGCCGGACAATGAATACATGCACCTATTCCTATATGTTTAATCAGGATCTGCCGTTAAATGGCGGCAGTGCGCCCTGGCACTGTGCGGATATTCCATTTATGTTCCATAATACAGAACTTGTTCCGGTGACGCAGCTTCCTGGTGTGACCCGGAAGCTGGAGGAGCAAATGTTTAAGTCGATCATCGCCTTTGCGGCTACGGGAAATCCAGATAATGACAGTATTCCTCACTGGCCGTCAAGTGATGCCGAGAATGAAAATGTAATGATTTTTGACAGTCATACCCGTATGATCCCCAATAATGATGCGGATTTCCTGATTTCTTTAAAGAAAAATTTCGGCTATATCTACGGAAGCGAACTGGATCCTACAATGAAGTTCCTTTTTGGAGATAAATGGATGAATCTGTGGAAATAATTCTGCGCATATTTCAGTGGGGAGAAGAGTCTGTTAACACTAACCCTGTCAAAAAAACAAAAATCCGGGCTTGTCCAGAGGACAGGTCCGGATTTTTTTGAGGGAGTCATCTTAAAAGGATTCGCCACAAATACAGATAACGCGATCGATGTGAGTTGCGTCGCTTCCAGCTTTGTCGTTATAAGCCCCAATACAATGCTCATGTGCGGTAAAGTAACACATAAGAATTTGATAGACAGTAGCCGCCATTATTCCAATAAAAGTAAAAACCTATTGACTTATGTACGAAATCGGATATAATAAATAATGTATGAAATCGGACAAGAGGGTGAATGTATGCACTATTTAGAAACGGAACAATATACCTATTTAGCCGGAGAAATTAACGCTTTATACCATGAAGCCGCTGTAAAAATGGGTATCTCAGATAGCGTTCAAAATATTTTATACGTACTCTGTGAGAAAGACGGCAGATGTTTACAAAGTGAAATAAACAAACTTACGGGCATCAGCCGCCAGACAATCAATTCTGCGATTCGCAAATTGGAAAAAGAGGAAATCGTATATTTGGAACAAGGGAGCGGCAGAAATACAATTCTCTGTCTGACTGAAAAGGGAAAGAAATTCTCATTAGAGAAAATAATGCCTTTGCATGAGATTGAAAACAAAATCTGGAATGAGTGGACGGTAGAGGAGCAACAGCAATATTTGACGCTTACGAAAAAATACCGTGATGGATTAAAAAAATATCTGGAATCCATATTATAAAAATAATAGCAGGAAACAAAATCTTTTGAAGGGAGGTGGCTTGATGTCGGCAGCAGCACAATAAGGGGATTATCATATTTGATATTGTCCCCTGTTTGAAAAAATATTTTGAAAATGAGAGGACAATTTGATATGGAAAAAACACAAAAGTGGAAATCACAATTTATACCAGTTGCCATAGGACAGGCAATCTCCATGCTTGGCAGCCACGGCGTTCAGTTTGCCCTGATTTGGTGGCTTGCCGAAAGAACATCTTCCCCGCTGATGCTGGGAATATCGGGGATTGTAGCCTATCTCCCTATGTCACTGTTCAGCCCAATTGCTGGAATCGCAGCAGATCGCTATAATCGAAAATTTATCTCCATTTTTTCAGATTTGGCAATGGGAACAGTCGCATTATTCTATGCAATATTGCTGTTCTTTTTTGATTTGCCGGTATGGACGGTCTTTATTATGCTCTGTGTCCGTGGAATCGGAAGCACCTTTCAGCAGCCTGCGATACAATCCATCATTCCGCAGCTTGTTCCCAAAGACCAGCTTATCAAAACAAACGGCTGGATGCAGCTTCTAAACTCAGGCTCGTTTTTGATAGGTCCCGTAATTGGAGCAACTTTGTATGCGATTTTCCCGATGTCCGTTGTTTTAATGAGCGATGTTGTGGGAGCGATTTTGGCAAGTATTGCACTGGCAGTCGTCAAAATCCCCAAATTAGAAAAAGCGGAAACTGCACAACAGCATTTTATGAAGGAACTGGCAGAGGGTATTCAGGTATTCCGGGAAGATAAAAAGCTGTTTTACATTGTCATTGCGGAGGCGTTGTGTATGTTTTTTTATGCACCGCTTTCTTCCTTTTACCCGCTGATGACAAGCGATTATTTCGGTTTATCGGCTATGTACGGCAGCGCCGCAGAAATGTCCTTTGCGATTGGGATGATTGTTTCATCGCTATTATTTTCCAGTGTTCTGAAAGTGAAACGGAAAATTCGAGTTTCCTTTCTCGGTTTGTTTGGAATGGGCATTATATCCGCAATCTGCGGAATGATACCGCCGGTCTATATCGGTTGGTTCTTATTTGCAGTTGCCTGCATTGGTTTAGGTGCGAGTGGAAATGTCCATACAATTCCGCTGACCGCCTATATACAGGAAACAGTTGAACCACACAAAATGGGACGTGCGTTTTCAGTGCTTACGCTGATTTCCTCTGTTACAATGCCTGTGGGCTTACTGTTCAGCAGCCCCATTGCTGAAAAAGTTGGTGTAAGTGCTTGGTTCTTTCTATCTGGAATTTGCATGGTCGCACTCACAGCACTCGTTGTAATTCGCTACGTTATAGTACATAGGAGGAAAAAGATATGATTCGGAAATTTCAAATCACTGATACAGAACAGGTAATGGAAATATGGCTTACCGGAAACATAGACGCACATCCTTTTATTCCGAAGGAATATTGGCTCTCCAATTTTGATATGGTACGGGAGCAGCTTTTGCAGGCAGAGGTTTATGTGTTTGAGAATGAGGGAAGCATACAGGGCTTTATCGGGATTCAGGAGGATTATATTGCTGGAATTTTTGTGAAAGAAGAAGTCCGCAGCGCCGGCATCGGGAAAAGGCTGTTAGACTACATCAAGGAAAATCATTCTGCCTTGACGCTGAATGTATATCAGAAAAACCGGCGTGCAGTGGAGTTTTATCAACGAGAGGGTTTTTATATTCTTTCAGAAGGATTGGATGAAGAAACTAAAGAAACAGATTGTACGATGTTCTGGAAAGGATAACAAGAAATGAACGATATGTGGAAATGCCTTTATGAGGCTGCTGAAAATGTGCAAAATGCAAGAATGGTATCTGATTACATAGAAGCTGGGCAGGTTGCCGCTGCAATTCTGACAAAGAATAAAAACATTTATACAGGAATTTGCATTGACACTGCCTGCTCTCTCGGAATGTGTGCAGAACGAAATGCGATTGCACATATGCTAACTTGCGGAGAAAGCGAAATTGTAAAGCTTGCAGTTATTATGCCGGACGGAACATTAGGTCTGCCCTGCGGAGCTTGCTGTGAGTTTATGCTACAGTTGGGAGAATGGGCAGGCGACATTGAAATTCTAACGGATTATGAAAAGAGGGCGAGCAAAACATTAAAGGAGCTGTTCCCATATTGGTGGGGAAAGAAATCCAAGTCTGTCCGCATGGATACACATGACTGACAGCACCTAAAAAATTTGAGAGGCAGAAAATGAAGATTGTTCAAATAAAAGAACGAAATCCTGTATTGATGCAAAATCTATTGGATGTATGGGAAAGTTCAGTGAAAGCGACACATCTATTTTTATCCGATTCGGAGATACACGATATTAAGAAGTATGTTCCGCAAGTCTTGGAAGCTGCTCCGGTTTTGATTATCGCAGAAAATGAGAATGGAAATCCGGTAGCTTTTATGGGCATTGCAGATAAAATGCTCGAAATGCTGTTTGTTTCAAATGAAGCAAGAGGACAAGGAATTGGAAAGCAACTCTTGCAATACGGCATTGAACATTACGCAATCAATGCGCTTACTGTAAATGAACAGAATCCTCTTGCGAAAGGATTTTACGAGCATATGGGTTTTGAAGTATATAAACGAACAGAATTGGACGAGCAAGGAAAACCCTACCCACTATTGTATATGAGTCGCTAAGCGATCTATAAAAACTGAATAGCTGAACGGGTTGGTGTGCGCTGAGAAACTATCATGCATTTGGAAAAGCACAGTACAATCCGTCCTTGAAATTAGCGATTGATATTTCCAGAGTAGTTGACGCTCCTATTGAAGAAATATTTATCTTCAAGTGATAGGTAGTAACCAAATAGCAAATCCAGCCGAGCCAGTCAACGGCAAGTAAATGGGCTTCGCCCACCGTTGACAGCCCCGCCTTTCTCATAATCTTAGAGAGGGGGAGTTTCCATGAACGAGTTAGAATATCAAGAGTACATTCAGCATATGCACCACGCCTTTTGCAGGGCTGTCATTCTCCATGCGGCGATCAGTGAGGGACAAAAGCTGTGCCGCAGGTGGCGGCGGGAGTTCTCCCTTGAATATCTGATGTTTGAGAAGTTTGTCCCGTTCAGCACCACAGACGAATACTTTGCAGAGCCGGAGCCATACGGAGAATATCCCTTTACCGCTTGCGGGCAGACTGCCATACTGGAAAACGCCGCCCTTGCCGCAGCTTTGTCCCGGCTGTCCGAGCAGGAACAGGAAGAACTGTTCGCCTACTACTTCCAGAAGAAAAAACAGGGAGAAATCGCCGCCAGATATGGACGGACACGCAGCACAGCCGGGCGGCATATCCAGATTGCCTTGCGAAAACTGCGGGAAGAAATGGAGAGGTACCGCCATGAGTAGACTTCTCCCCTATGAAACTATTGTCAAAGCGTGCGAGGGCGACCCGGACGCAGTAAACGCCGTAGTGCAGCACTACGCCGGATATATCCGCTACTGTTCCCGCATTTATGGATATTACAACAAGGATATGGAGGACGCTATCACAAGCAGACTGATAGAAAGCCTGTTCAAATTCCGGTTTGACCGTTAGCGTAAGCATAGAAAAGTTCATAGCTGCATGATATAATGAATTTATCAAATAGAACAACAAACTGGGAGTTGAGGAGGGAATATAGTGGAGTTTGGTTGGATAAGTGGTTGGGGAGCAATGATTGTAATAATCATGCTTGTTCCAAATATTATTTTTACAATTAAAAACCCGCATTTAGAAAACAAATGCAAAAATGTGATTATGAACTCGATTGAACAAGTTGGTAGATATACGAGCATGGTATTGATGATTGTTCCTGTTTTAGTATGGAAATTTGGTTTTAAAAGTGTTCTTGAAATGATTTTATATGTAGCAGTAACAAGTGTATTATTGTTATTATATTTGTTAGTTTGGCTCTTTTATTTAAAGTCACAATCAAAGAATAAAGCAATACTATTAGCGTTATTGCCAACAATGATATTTATTATTAGTGGTGTCCTGTTAAGACATTGGCTGCTTATGATTGCTGGAATATTGTTCGGAATAGGACATGTATATGTAACTTTACAAAATAGCAAAAGTTAATTTCAGTTTGTACAACTGATACCCGCCTTGAAAATTAAATAGCCCGCCGTCCACCAGCGGCACAACGAGCAGTAAGTCTTGAAAAAGATTTGCTGCTTTTTTTGCGCTCATTTTTGGCAAAACGGGAACGGCGGTGGTATTTAGAGTGAACGGGGAGATATACCCTTTTTCTCTTGCCGGAACGATAGGAAAAAGAAATTTTCCGTTTCCCCCGTACAGCGGGCAGAAAAGCCCTTTTCCAAAGTATCTTTAGCGGAAAAGAAGAAAGCCCCCTACACACCGGAGTTTACAGCTACTCAGAGCAAGTATCGACCAGTGTACCAAATTTCGCTTTTCGCTCATTTGTCCCCCGGTCAGATACTTGTTGGGGTTGCCACCCCAAACCCGCCTAATGCGGCTTACGCCGCTGAAAAATCCCCCGCAAATATTTTTTCAGATTTTTCAAAAACAGTTCTGATTTACACCCCGTTTTTCTCCTATCAGTGAGAGGACAAACCGCAACAAACGAAAGGAGTTGAGCCATCATGCCACACAAAACCTACAACACCCCCAAGCGGAAATGTGTTGTCAAAACCCGGCTGACCGAGAACGAGCGAAAAGCTTTTGAGGACAAATGCGCCGTCCTTTCCATGAGCCAGTCCGAGTATATCCGGCAAGCTATCTTTTACAGCAGGATTGCCCCCGTTATCCGAGTGACCGCCCACAGCGAGGAAACGCTCACCGCCGTATCTTCCCTTGTGGCGCAGTATGGGAAAATCGGCAGCAACCTGAACCAGATTGCCCGGTATCTGAACGAGTACGGCGCACCCTACAACGCTTTGTCCGGCGAAGTGAGAGCCGCCGTTTCCGACCTTGCCGCCCTCAAATTCGAGGTGCTGAAAGTGATAGGTGAAGCCTATGGCAACGATAAAGCATATCAGCTCTAAAAACGCCGACTACGGAGCCGCCGAAGCCTACCTGACCTTTGAGCATGACGAGTTCACCATGAAGCCCACCTTTGACGAAGCTGGGCGGCTTATCCCCCGGCAGGATTATCGGCTGGACACGCTGAACTGCGGGGAGGAAGATTTTGCCCTGTCCTGTATCCGGGCAAACCTGCGATACGGCAAGAACAACAAGCGGGACGATGTGAAAAGCCACCACTATATCATCAGTTTTGACCCGAGGGACGCAGCCGACAACGGGCTGACCGTTGACCGGGCGCAGGCGTTGGGGCTTGCCTACTGCAAAGAGCATTTCCCCGGACACCAAGCTATCGTCTGCACCCACCCGGACGGGCATAACCACAGCGGCAACATTCATGTGCATATCGTCATTAACAGCCTGCGGATAGAGGAAGTCCCGTTCCTGCCCTACATGGACAGGCCAGCCGACACGA
>CABUPZ010000005.1 GCA_902493585.1 uncultured Fusicatenibacter sp.
TGCCTTCCAGACTGTTGAGGGTCTGCATCATTCCCGCACGCTCGTAGAAAGCGGAAAGACGGGACGCCAGATAGGCCGGAAAACCTTCCTCCGCCGGCATTTCCTCCAGACGTCCGGAAAGCTCACGGAGCGCCTCCGCCCAGCGGGAAGTGGAATCCGCCATGATCGCCACATCGTAACCCATGTCGCGGTAATATTCCGCAAGGGTCAGGCCGGTATAGATGGATGCCTCACGGGCAGCCACCGGCATATTGGAAGTGTTGGCGATCAGAGCGGTCCGGTCCATCAGAGGGTTGCCGGATTTCGGGTCTACCAGTTCCTGGAATTCCTCCAGAACCTGTGTCATCTCGTTGCCGCGCTCGCCGCAGCCAATATAAATGATGATGTCCGCATTGGACCATTTTGCGATCTGGTGCTGTGTCATGGTCTTGCCTGTTCCGAATCCGCCGGGCACCGCAGCGGTGCCGCCTTTTGCGATGGGGAACATGGTGTCCAGGATCCGCTGTCCGGTGACCAACGGTTCACTTGCCGGATATCTCTTCAGAGTCGGGCGGGGAACACGGATCGGCCATTTCTGGCACAGGGTCAGGGTATGTTCTGTTCCGTCCTCGGCTTCCAGCTTTACGATGGGATCCAGGATCGTGTATTCTCCGTCCGGAGCAGTCCATGTGACCGTTCCGGCAAGGTTCGGAGGAACCATGGATTTATGGACGATGGAACGGGTCTCCTGGGTTTCGGAAATGATCGTGCCGCCGCTGACGGTCTCTCCGGTCTGTACGGTCACATGCACGTTCCATTTTTTCTTTGTGTCCAGGGAATCGACGCTGACCCCCCTGGTGATATAATCGCCGGACTGCCGTGCGATCTCAGACAGAGGACGCTCGATACCGTCGAAGATATTATTCAGGATTCCCGGACCCAGAATTACAGAGAGTGCGTCTCCGGAGGCTTCGACGACAGCGCCCGGTTTCAGTCCGGTCGTTTCCTCAAAGACCTGAATCGTCGTCGTATCTTTGGTAAGACCGATGACCTCACCGACAAGACGTTCTTCTCCAACATAAACCATTTCGGACATCTTGAACCCGGTGTTGCCCTTCAGGTAAACGACCGGACCGTTGATGCCGTAAATGATGCCAGTCTTATTCATGTGTCATACCTCCGTGAAAAATAAAAGTTTCCTGTTCTTCCGCGACAAGTGAGTCGAAAGAATTGTCGATCAGAATATTTTTTTCCGGAATGACCGCCCGCATACCGCCGGTAAACGGTATTTCGGAACTGAGCAGGGAGACGGAGAGCTTCTTTTCCAGTTCCTGCCGGTATTCTTCGTCGGAAGGGTCCAGATAGATCCGGATGGTATCACCGGATGCGAAGGACACAGCTTCCCGGATTTTTGTTTCCAGCCAGGTTTCATATTCCGGTGTCTTTTTAAAATCCGCCATTTTCTGCCGGACTTCCGCAAACAGCTTTTTTTTCAGCTCCATGTTTTTGGCAGAAAGGGTGCGCTTGATAGAAAGCTGCTCCGTGGACAGCGCCTTGTTGGCTTCCCGTTTCAGCTTTTCCGTCTCTGCGGCAATTTCTTCTTCCGCCTGTTGTTTCCGCAGGGCTTTGTGTTCCTCAAACAGCTGATTCAGAGCGGTCTGATGTTCTTCCACCAGGCGCTGAGCTTCCGCGTTGGCGCTGTCGATGGAATGGCGGTAAAAATTATCTAATTTTTCTTCGGTTGTCAAGGTTGTCACCTCCAGATTTCTTACAGTTTTAATCCGATGGATTCATTTACAAAGGAAGTGATAAAGTCGGGTTTGCGCCCCGTTCCGTGGCGGTCGGGGATTTCAATCAGCAGAGGCAGTTTATGGTTCAGCCGTACATCTTCCAGAATGTCCGGGAATTCTTTGCCGAGTTTTTCGGTCAGAAGAATGATTCCGATCTCTTTGTCTGAGAGCGCATTCTGGAGCGCCTGAAACAGTTCTTCCCGTTCGTGCACGACAACGCCCTCCACGCCGGTCAGCCGCATACCTGTCTCTGTATCGACGTTATCACTGATCAAAAACATTTTCATAAAGATACTTCCTTTCGGATTTTATGCTGCTGTCTCTTTCGTTTCCAGCAGCGGCTTCATGGGTCGCGCTGCTTACAGCTGACCGAGAATCATGAAGGAGATGATCAGGCCGTACAGTGCGATACCTTCGGCCATGGCTACGAAGATCATGGATTTACCAAAGATACTTCCGTCCTCACTGATAGCGCCAAGCGCTGCGCTGGCACTGGAAGCAACCGCGATACCGGAGCCGATGCCGGAAAGTCCGGTAACAAGGGCCGCGCCGATATAGCCAAGTCCGGTTGCAAGGCCTGCGCCGCTGTCTGCTGCGGCGGATACGGTGGTGGTTCCTGCGAAGGAAACGATGGTGACAACCAGCATCAGTCCAAAGAAGCCTGCCACATTGGCTGCAAGGGATTTTTTGTAGCGTTTTTTCGTTTTCTCTCCACTGAAATATACGGCCATCGGGATGATGATGCTTAAGATCATAGCTGCTGCGGTAAGTACCTGGATAATTAATGTATTCATAATACAATCCTCCTAAAAATAAAGTTCTTATTTTTTTCTGTTATTCCTGATTCTTTTTCAGGAATGGCTGGAAAGGTCTGCCGTCTCCTTTGTAGAAGCGGCTGAACAGCTCATAATATTCCAGACGAAGCACCTGAATACCTACGATCAGGCCCTCCATCGCACATACGAAAATATTTCCAAGAACGACGACCAGCCAGTTGATACTGCCGCCGTCTGTGGCTCCTGCGAGCATCAGCACGACTTCCATCATTGCCGCATGGCTGACAGCGAACGCGCCGATACGGACAAAGGAAAGTGTGTTGGAAAAATAACTCAGCAGGATTTCAAACAGTTCGAAAAAGCTCTGTACGAAGAACATGACTTTTCCGGTTTTCGGAAATGCATCCTTCTTTTTCTCCACAAGCTTTTCCAGAGGTTCTTTCAGGAAAATGGCGATCAGAGGAATCACAAACATGATCACCAGTACGCCTGTGGCGGGGAGTGCATGCCCCGACATATACAGAACGATGGTCGCAACGACTGCTCCGTAAAATACCAGTCCGGCAATGGCGTTCTGATCAAAAAGCGCTTCCCCTTTTCTGTGCGCCCGCAGGGCGTTGATGATATGGAAGATCATCGTCACAAGGATCAGGAACATACCAAAGGCGATCGCCACAACAAATACGGTGTTCATCTGACCGATCAGAGGCAGGGTGATCATCGCTTCCTTGGGCTTCAGCCACAGGGCGGGAAGAAGTTCTTCAAATCCGAAGAAGCTTCCGTACAGGAATCCGAAAAGCGTGGAAAAGATGCCCGCCAGGCTGATGATCGCAGCCAGTGTGATCTTCCTGAATTTATAAAGGAGCGCTCCGCCGATCACGAGGCACAGTCCCTGCCCTACGTCGCCGAACATGGCGCCGAAGATAAACGCATAGGTCAGTCCCACAAAGACCGTCGGGTCCATCTCATGATAAGACGGAAGGCCGTACATCTGAACATACATTTCAAACGGACGGAACAGTTTCGGGTTTTTCAGTTTTGTAGGAGGCTCACGCAGAGGGTTGTGGTCCTCATCCTCGATAAAGCAGTAAAGGTTTTCGTCGTTTTCAATATCGTGCTGGAAAGCCTGTGTGTCTGCTTCCGACATCCAGCCGCAGAGAATATAGAACGTTTCGGATCCCTTACGGTTGGAGGTACATGCGGCAAGCTTGCGCACATCGAAATTTCCGGAGAGCGTTGACAGCTCGTTGACTGCGCCTACAAGCTCTTCGGCGTGTTTCCTCAGGCAGTCCTGCATCTGTTCCTTACAGTCGGACATCGCCCGGTAAGTATCGAGGATCTGCTGGTGAAGCTTACGGTGGGCATCCTCCAGGGTGCCTTCATATTCGTCAGGAACGTAGACACGTTCAAAATGCATCGATGCGTAAACGGCGTCGATCTTGTTGATCTCTTCCCGGGGAGCGAAATAAACGCCCCAGACATACCGGTCATCGGTGTTGCAGCGATAAAATACCGTATCGCAGCTTTCATAGACGTAGTTGTTGAATTTCTCAAAATATTCTTTTGGGATACGTCCAAACCGCAGGCGAATGAATTTAAAATCCAGGATGGACGACAGGCTGCAGGGAAGATTCTGGAACGGAGCGATCTTATCTGCTTTTTCCTTATAGATCTTCATCTGTTCCTGAAGCCGGTTGTGTTCCTGATTCAGCCTGGTCAGTGTCTGGTCAATGGTTTCCACACATGCGATCGCCTCTTCCAGGGAAAGCTTTTTCGCTTTCTCCCGCATATTGACCGGGAGCATCGCGGCATAATCATTGGCCAGTTTCAGCGTGTCCTTATAAGGATTGATCTGCAGATAGGGCGTCAGGCTTTGTATGGTCTTAAGCTCTGTCAGCGCATTTTCCAGATGTATCTCATATTTGGACAGGTAGGTATTTACCACACGGTCAATGTCGGATTTCGGACCTGTGATACTTATAAATTTCATCTTGACTATCAAGCAAAAACACCTCCCCTTCGATTAGGTTTTGGTGACGTACTGCATTGCTTCATCCGGAGAAATGCTGTAACGTACACATTCCAAAGCGATAATGAGTCGGTTGACCTCATGTTCCTTATGGTACAGATAGGAGTAGACGGTTGCCAGGGAATACGGATGATTCCTGGACTCTGAGGAAAGGATGTGCTTCATGATCTGTGCGTACATGCTTTCCATGGTTTCCGTCGTAAACTGCTCAAAATGCTTTGCGTAATAAGTCTGGCGGATCAGCTGGCAGAAGGCGTCAAAATTCTCCTCCTCTACAAGAGTCTTGACCTCCGATTTTTTCAGGCGATAATGAACCGGGATGATCAGTGCGTAGATGTTGGCACTGGTCATATGATAATACCGCTTGGACCGGTAGATCCACTGGAGATTCAGCATATCAAATTTGCTTCCCCAGGCTTTGGTCAGCTGTTCCAGATCTTTTTTTGATGCAATTTTTTCCCGTTCCTTCCAAAGGTGGGAAAAGTAGTAGAGATCCAAAGTCATCTCATAGTCAAACAATGTCGGATGTTCCATCGTGCTCAGGTGTACCAGGGGATCGTAGTATTCCGTCCCTTTCAGGTTGGAAACCAGTTCCTCCGGGGAAGAGGACGAGGTGACCAGGGCAAAATTAAGCTGAGAATGACGGTCAAAGAAATCCTGGTAGACAGAGAGATTCAAAGTAACATCTCTGTGGTCAAAGATCTTGTTCAGACATTCCTTTAACATGGCGATCTCATAACGCTTAAAATAACTGGTCAGAAATTTCCGCTGTTCCAGATTGGAAAAACGGTAAAGCTTGCTGAAATCCCTGTACACGGTCAGATGGAGCATCTGTTCAATCTGTCCGCGGTGAAGGTTCGATTCCTCGCAGCCCTGAAACAGTTCCGCGTAAGAGGGCTGCTGTTTCAGATAAGAAACGGCTGCCGGTACATCAGGAAGCTCTACGATCTCGCGGAAATTTTTGTCGTCCAGCAGATGACTTTGCATTGCGCGGATTTTGGTGGCCAGTCCGCTGTAGGATAAAAGACCGCTCATACCATCACTTCCTTATCAGTTTTTCGCAGATCTGTGTGGACAATGTATCATGGTTTTTATTATAATAATCATCCAGCGAAGCCAGAAGATCAGCGGTTCCAGAACGCAGGTGCAGAAGTTCGGCATCTGTCCTGTTTTTCAGTTCGGACTGGACATTCTGCAGCCGGCGAGCCGTATCGGCATCCAGTTCCTGGTCGAAAGCGGCAATCCGCTCATTCTGCTGCTGATCCAGAACCTTGTTCTGATTGGCGGCGCCTTCCAGGATTCCGGATGCGGCCGCTTCAATCTCTGTCAGCTTGTTGATAACAGATTCCATAGCTCTCCTCCTTTGCAAATTCAACAATATGACTGAAGTCAATTGTATGTCACGACACCTATCATACACCTTTTTGTTAAAAATGTCACATGTAATTTGCAGAAATATAAAAAGAATTAAAGGATAAACAAATTTAGGCGGGAGATATTGGTAAGATGAGAAAAAATTACCAAAGAAGATAGACAAAACAGGAAAAAGAACTGTTCTATTTTCAGCAAATAGAAATATTCAGACAATTAAGGAAAGGACTTTTCTTTCCGGGGAATCTATAGTAAGATAAAAAAAGTGATATCAAAAATAAAGGATGGTAAAAATATGAGACTGAGAAATATACAGGGGGCGAAGGAAGTGATTGCCAACAGCCCTTGGGTGATCCAGAAACCGGAAATCCATCGTGGGAATTGGAGTGCGGTTTTTGAAAAAACACAGCCGATCGATATTGAGGTCGGTATGGGAAAGGGCCGTTTTCTGATGGATATGGCGAAGAAACATCCGGACATCAACTATATCGGGATTGAGATGTATGACAGCGTGCTTCTCAGAGCCGTACAGAAAGCGGAACAGCTGGAAGAGAAGCTGACCAATCTGTACTTTATCCGGATGGACGCAAGGGAGCTTCCGGAGGTTTTTGAAAAAGGTGAGATTGCCGGAATCTATCTTAATTTTTCCGATCCGTGGCCAAAGGACCGCCATGCCAAGCGGCGCCTGACTTCCCATGAATTTCTGGAGCGGTATGAGAAAATCCTGCCGGAAGAGGGGAAGGTGGAGTTTAAGACAGACAATAAAGATCTGTTCGATTTTTCACTGGACGAAATCCGGGCGGCAGAGAACTGGATCCTTGAAGCGTTCACCTATGATCTGCATGCAGATGAGGAAATGAACCGGGGCAATGTGATGACGGAATATGAAGAGAAGTTCTCGTTAATAGGAAATCCCATCTGCAAATTGATCGCCAGGTACAGCGTTCGCTAAATAACTGGATAGTTATTTACGAAACGCTGTACGGGGTTCTCTCCGGTATCATCTTCCTGAGTTTTTTCATATATTGATTCTGAAAAAGCAAAAGGCAGTGATAAAATGAAAAAGCAGAGTTCCATGCAGCAGAAGCTCACGGAAGTGGAATATGAGAGTAAACATAGAGGCGGAAAGATCTTTCAGATGCAGAAGTCGCTGAAGGATCTGGAAAAACTCCTGAAGAGTGTGGATCTTGAGAAAAAAAAGAAATAGGTGGGAAGCAGCCTGCGGCAGAGGGTGTAACTATTCAGCTGGAAACGGTTATCAGTGGTTTTAGCTGAACGGTTACACCCTCTGCCGCAGGCTGTGATGCACCTGTTGTCGAAAATAATTTTCAAATCATCATGGTTCAGTAAACTTGTGCATTGTGTTGGGAAAATAAAGAAATTATAAATAATTATTTGTAAATCATAACAAAACGAAAAAGATCATAAAAAAAGGGTTGATTTTTGACATTGTATCGCATATAATAATTCTTGCGTTCCGGTAAGGAATGAAACAAAATAATGAATGCGCCTTTAGCTCAGTTGGTAGAGCAGTAGACTCTTAATCTATTTGTCCAGGGTTCGAGTCCCTGAAGGCGCACTGAAAGCACTGTTTTTGCAGACTTGTGAGCTGCGGGGACGGTGCTTTTTATTTCCGCGGGCACCGACCGAAACGAAGTGCAGACCTGTCATGAGAGTCAAAGACCACGCAGCTCTGCTGTGGGGTTTTTGACTTGTTTCTGAATGCAAAAAAGCATTGACAAATGGATGGCGGAAGTTTATCTTGAGTATGTAATTTTTCAGTGTTCCGGATAAAGATTCGAAAAAGGGAGCGAAGAAAACAGAAGATGAAAACAAATGAGAGTGAGCAGTAAGAGTTTATGACGGGGTACACCACCGCGGTGTATTTCCTTCCGGACAATCAGGAGACCGTGAAAGCCACGGAAATTCTGGCGAAAGAAGGATTTACGGTAATGCCTTATATGTTCCCGGATTTGAATATCGCGAGGGATCTGGTGGAGGCAGGAGCGGCGTGTGAGGCGATCCAGGCAGGAAGAGTATACAGCAGAAGATGTCAGAAGGGCACTGGCACATGAATACCGGACGCCGGAGGATTATGCATATCTTCATGAATGAGGAGCAGACTATGTGACGGTCTTTCAGGAAACCTATCATGCGGATAAATATGAGACACTGTATCTCCGATACACGTTCGGTGCAGAAGGTCTATGACGGACTGCTGGGCGAGGGACTGCAGCCGGTGATGGCGGGAGTCATTTCCGCGTCATTCTTCCACACAGAAGTCAAAGAAAGGAAAAAAATCTTTCGGCAGATCTTCGTATCTCCGTCCCGAAAATGGAACATTCTTTTCGCATAGTATAATACCTTCCTGTTAGCTTTTTTCGAACCGCGAATGAATCGCAGAAGGGGTTCGCATCGGTGCATTTCACTGAGAGATCTTGTTCTGACACGAACCCATTTGCTGTGAAGCGGAATAGCCATTGATGTAAATACAAAGATTTTTTTCTAAATCACGCTCCGAACGAGGAGTCTTTAAAGTAATAGGTATCAAAGATAAAGCATGATCCAGTTGGCTTGTAGCAATTAAAGGAACTTCATCATAATTTGTTGTATAAACTCTTTGCCATTTAAAGGAATATAGCTCTTTATGTTCCTTTTCAATTTTTCCTACGCGTAATTGATTTTTTATTTCTTGTATTAAGTCAGTCGAAGAAAACATTTCTTGATATGTTTCTGCTGCATCCTGTAAATCCCATGGGGCCTCTGGATGATCAATATCACATTGATTATATAATTGACTTGCTAAATGCACGCCTGAAGGGAACGGTTCTCCATGTGGTGTCTTTACATCCAAATGCGCTCCAGATCCTGTAATTAAAACAGCGTTTCCACTAATAATACTATTAAAAATTTCTTGATTTTCCATATGCTCTCCTACGTTTCTGCTTAAATATTCATCGTTTATTACTATTATCCTTCTTCTTGTCAATTATGTCCACAAAAATAAGTATTTTTATGACATTACTTTCTTCTGAAATATGATAAGACAGTCAGCTTATCTCAAATTTCTCTGAAAAAAACGGAAGCAGCTATATTTTCTCTGTACAGTCTGCTTCCGCTTTCTTGCCTTATCCATGCTGATGAAGATATTTTTCTCTCGTAGCCATCCCCCCGCGGATATGACGTTCTGATTTGTTTGTATCCAGGACCTTCCGCGCTTCCCGGGCAAGAGACGCGTTTATCTGGAGGAGACGATCGGTGACATCTTTATGTACCGTACTTTTGCTGACCCCAAATTTTTTTGCCGTCTGCCTCACCGTTGCCTTTTCTTCGACAATATAATTTGCGATTTCAATTGCCCGTTCTTCGATATAATCTTTCAAGGAAAATCCCCCGAAATCTCCTCTTTTTACAATCTATGCAGGGAGACTTCGGGTCATGCAAAATGAGAGGCGGTTATGTCCGTATGGTTTTCAAACATACTCTAGCCAATAATCAGTTTCACAACAGCGATCAGGATAGAAAATACCGCGACGCCTTTTTTCAAAAGTTCCGGTTTCAGGAAAGAAGTATTATGGCTTCCAAACCATACGCCGATCCCGTGGCTGATCATGGAAACAGCCAGCAGTCCTCCGATGGAGAGGATATCACACTGCATCGTATATCCGATACAGGACGGAATGGCGATAAAGATGGAGTCAAAAAGTGCGACGCCGACAGCAGTTTTGACCGGGACGCCAAGGACTACCAGCAGCGGCATGACAAGGATCGGGCCGCCGGCACCGGACAGCGCGCAGACAGCGGCGGTAATCAGACCGAAAAGGATACAGACAGGAAGAGGAATCTGTCTGCTTTTCGTCTGTGTCCGGCTGCCCGCGGAGACGTCCGTTTCCGATGTTTCTTTTTTGTCCTTCCGCAGAAGGATGGAGAGGCCGGAGAGTAAGACGACCGTGTAGAGAATACGTTTTACGATTGCTTCGTCGATCAGAAGATTCAGTCTGACGCCGATGACAGCGCCGATCAGGCTTCCGATGCTGATGAAAACCGCCAGCTTTAGATCCAGGTTTTTCGCTTTGTAATAATTCCAGGATCCAAGGATTCCTGAGATCAGGAAGGCGAAGAAACTCAGTGCCAGCGCCTGGACGGCGGGCATTCCCATAAAACCGCTGTACAGCATCGGAAGCAGGAAGCCTGCGATTCCGGTGAGGCCGATCATTCCTCCGATGAGGAGGTTGGCTATGATAACAATAAGATAAGTAAGCATAAATAAAACTCCAATGTTACGGATGATAGTTTCTGGCTTCTGCCAGGATTTTCTCCTGGTCAAGTGTCAGGATCTGTCCTTTTTCCATCAGGACGCGTCCGCCGACGATGGAATCTGTCACGTCGGAAGCATTGACGCTTTCCAGCAGGGTATTGGAAAGGTGTCCGTAAACCGCCAGGTGAGGTTTCTGCATATCGATTCCGATCAGATCGGCGGAAGCACCTTCCCGGATCACACCGCCGTTCGGGTTTCCGAGACATTTCTGTCCGTTGACCGTCGCCATTTTCAGGATAGTTTTGGCGGGCATGACCGCAGGGTTGGACAGGGGAACTCCGAAATGGAGATTCATCACAGAGCGGAAGATTTTCATCTCATTCCAAAGGCTCAGACCTCCGTGGGCGGCTCCGTCGGTTCCAAGGCTGACGGTGATTCCCTTACTCATAAGGGACGGGGTATCCGGCGCTGCTTTTCCGCAGTTGCTGAACGGGCAGTGGCAGACGTTTACGCCGCGCTGTGCGAGAAGCTGTTTCTCATCTTCTGAAAGCAGAAGACTGTGGGCGCCGATAAAATTTTCACCCAGGATCCCGAGTTTCTCCAGGTACTCATAGGGACGCATCTGTTCTTTTTCCATAAAGAAATTGATCTCGCCCGGATATTCGTTCATGTGAGCCTGGAGCATGGTGCCGCGCTCTCTGGCACGGGAGCCCGCTGCCTCCATCAGTTCCCGGGAGCAGGAGATCAGGGAGCGAAGGGAATAGTAAACCTTCAGATTTCCTTTGCCGTGGAATGCGTCGTACAGAGCGTCGGTGCGCCGGATCGCTTCGTCGGCATCCATTGCGATAGAAGCGGGAAGTCCTTTCTGATCCATGGTGGAGAAGGACAGCGCGCCCCGAAGACCGCTTTCGCAGTAGATTTCGGCGGCTTCTTCCATATAATAGCTTCCGGCGTCGATGAATCCGGTGGTTCCGGACTGTATCATGTCAAGGGCGGCAAGCTGGGCGCTGAGACGTATCTTTTTCAGCGTCAGGGTACTTTCGAAAGGCAGCATGATCCGTGTCCAGATCATCGGCATCTCATCCAGGACGCGGCCCCGCAGGAGCTGCTGGCCGGTATGCATATGGGCGTCTACCAGGCCGGGAAGGTAGACACAGCCTTTTCCGTCCAGTGTCCGATCGAAGGTATAGGTTTCGTTCAGCTGTTCCAGCGTGTCAATTTTTTCTATTTTTCCGTCTGCAACCGCAATGCTGCTGCCCTTCTGAAGTTCGAAATTCTCGTCCAGGTAGTCGGCATGGCGGATCAGCAGGTCTGCATGTTTTTTCATAAATCAAAATCTCCTTTCCGACGGCTGCCCACAGGCACTGTGTTTTCATACAATCTGCCAAGTAAATGTGCAGATCTGGATGAACGGCCGCATCAGATTGCTCCGGTAAGGCCGAGGATCAGCTGTGAAATGATTGCAGAGCCGAGGAACGTTCCGGTCATAACCAGTATGCCGACGATGATCATTTTCCATCCCTGTTTCAGGAAAGAGCGGATCTGGTCGCTGATGGAAATTCCGGCGTAGGCGCCTACCAGCGTCAGGGGAGCGGTGAAGTTGATCTTGTTGGCGGACTCGATCACAAACTCGCGGATCGGGGAGATCGGGCTGGCTGCCAGAAGTCCCAGGATGGAGCAGTATGCAACGATCGGGAGCCGCAGAGGGATCAGTTTGGTGCAGACAACGGCGATCACTGAGATTGCCAGCAGTACAAGGATGCCCGGCAGGGAATCCATAAATCCTACCTGAAATCCGACAAAATTTGCCAGGCCGATGCCAAGGCCTGAAATTACCAGTAAAAGAATCCATTCCAGATATCTCATGTTATTTTTCCTCGTCTTTCTTGGGTGCTGTTTCGGTGGTGGTCTGTGTCAGAACTTTACCAGATTCCTGAGTTTCGTTTTCTTTTCCAGTGAGCGCCTCAGCGGCTGCTTGGCGTTCGGCTGCTTTTCTTGTGAGGACTTCACTGGGTTCATGACGCAGACGGGCAAATTTCGGTTCCATAATTTCATAGAGTTTCTGGGTCAGCGGGATGCCGACGAAAATCGCCACGTAAATGCCGGTCAGTCCGGACAGGGTTTCGCTGGTGCTTGCCAGTGCGGAGAGCTGTGCAGCCATATCCGGATAGATAACGGAAAGGCTTGCTGTGGCGCTTGCCATCAGGATACCGGCTCCGACACCTGAGGCCATGCCGAGGGCATATGGGTGAAAGATGTTCAGTGAAGCAACCATGGTGGTCATAAAACCGAAAAAGATGGTTCCGACCATACCGCCCACCACATAGATGGAGAGGCTTCCCTGTGTTTCCGGGGAATCAGGACCGAACATATCCGTGATCAGCGCAAGGTTTGACTCACGGTTGATGGAGTGGGTGGCGCCGATCGCTTCACGTTTCAGACCGAGCAGCAGGGCAACAGGCAGGGCGACGAAAATCGTTCCGAGGTTTCCGATTTCCTGGAAGATCAGAGCCGGGCCGGCGGAAATAACGGTTTCAATGGTGGCGCCGGCATTGATGCCCAGCTTTGCAATGAAGGGACAGATGGCGACGATGACAAGTTTGGATGCAGCCTTCACTTCTTTGGTTTTAAAAATTTTCAGGGCTTCCGGTCCGGAGAGTACACCGAGAAGAAGGGCGTAGAAAATCGGAAACAGGATCAGTGTTCCTGGACCGACAGGTATCTGAATCTGACCGATGGAATCGGCGATGATGATAAAGAGAAACGCCAGCAGAAAGATTTTATATTCATTGCGCAGGCGATCCCAGGTAGAAGAATACAGGTAGGTTTCTTTTTTCATGATAGGCTCCTTCTTTAGAGCATGTTTGAAAATTGCAGGAATGAATTTTCAAACACACTCTAGTGTTTTCGTGTGTTTTCAACGGGGGTTATTATAACGAAGAATGATCCGGGAAAAAAGGACAAATGGGTTGTTTTTGGGGAAAACGGATGAAAACGGTTTTTCGGGCGGTAAGTTCTTCGTGGACTTTGGGGTGGATTAAGGATATAATAAAATGTGAATTACATGAAAAGGTCTTAGGTGCAGGAGCAGGATTAAGAATAGTAAGTTCAAGAGTGGAATCATGCGGTTTGTTTGAGGATTGGCATGGAGTGGAAGGATGAGAGGTTGAGAGGTTGAGAGGGAGAAGTTTATGACGCTGGAAGAGTTGATCCGGGAGGTTCCGGAGTTGGAGGAGTATCTCAGGTTTATGCCGGAGGAGTTGAAGTTGAGGTATACGATAAAAACTTACCCGCCGGGGACGATCATTCATCAGAAGGATGAGGTGCTGACTTATTTTGGGATTGTGTGCAAGGGTTATCATCGGGTCATCAATGAGTTTGAAAATGGGAATGTGTTTATGATTGAGCGCAATGATCCGATTGATTTTGTCGGTGAGGTGACGATCCTGGCGGAAAAGGAGAAAACTTCGGTGACGATCGAGACGTTGACGGAGTGTACGGTTCTTTATTTTTCCAGAAAGGATTTTGAGTGGTGGATCTCGCAGGATATCCATTTCCTCAGGCTTGTATCCCATAAGGTGGCGTATAAGCTGTATCGTTCTTCTTATAACAGGGGCAGGAGGTTGTTTTATCCGCCGCAGCACCTTTTGATGGTCTATCTGACCCAGTATATTGAGGAGAGGAAACCGGAAGGGGAAGTGAAGGTCATTTCCCGTACGCGGCAGGAGTTGTATGAGGAGACGGGGATCAGTATCAAAACGCTGAACCGGACGATCCAGAAAATGAAGGCGGAAGGAGCGGTCGGAATCTATAAAGGAAAGATTTCTCTGACCAGGGAACAGTATCAGAGAATGAAAGAGTATCTCAAGCAGAATCCTTGAAAAGATTTGGCATAAAAAATAAATCAATAGGTAAGAAAAAATCTTTTTAAAGAAATCTGAAAAATGTACAAAAAATATCCCCTACCCGGGCTTGTTGGCAGCCGCAGGATTCGTTATTATTATAACGAATCCTGCGGCTGTGTTTATGTCCGCATGGAAATGCCGGTGTTTTTTCCGGCAGAGTTTATCATCGTTTGCAACTGACGGAAAAGAAAAGAGAAAAGGAATATTTTCGTATGGCAGAGCAATTACTGGAAAAGATAGGTGATTACTGGACAGGCCGGGCGGCGGGTTATTCCAAAGTGAATCAGGAAGAGCTGGCAGGTTCCCAGAGAAGGGACTGGCTTGTTAAAATAGAGGAACAGATCCGGAAGGTTTTCGGGGACAGGGAAAAGCAGAGTATCCGTATTCTGGATGTGGGTACCGGTCCGGGATTTTTTGCGATCATTCTTGCGGAAGCGGGTTATCAGGTGACGGCAGTGGATTACACTCCTGCGATGCTGGAGCAGGCGAAGAAAAATGCCGGCCCGCTGGCGGAGAGGATCGACTTTCGCCGGATGGATGGACAGAGGCTGGATTTTGAGGAGGAAACCTTTGATGTGGTGATTTCCAGAAATCTCACCTGGGTGCTGGAGCATCCGGAAAAGGCGTATACCTCCTGGAAGAGGGTCCTGAAAAAGCCGGGACTTCTCATCAACTTTGATGCCAACTGGTACCATTATCTGTATGACGACCGGAAGGAAGAGGAGTATCAGAGAGACCGGGAGGCGGTCAGAGAGCAGGGCATGGAAGATTATAATACAGCTCCGGATATCGACGAGAAAGCGATGGAAGAAATCGTCCGCGCGGTTCCCCTTGGAAGGGTCCTGCGTCCCGTATGGGATATGGAAGTGCTGGAGCGATTGAAAATGAAAGAGGTTCAGGCGGATACAGAGGTCTGGAAGAGTGTCTGGACGCCTGTGGAGCAGGTGAATTTTGCGTCCACCCCGATGTTTATGGTGACGGCGCAGAGAGGCTGAAAGGAGAACAAGCGATGGAAGCAGTGCTGCAAAGAGATATATGGAAAGAGACACCGGCGGTCAAAAGCCGCATTGCCAGTTACTGGGATGGAAGATCGGACAGCTTTAAAATACAGAGAGACGCGGAACTGCACAGTGAACAGCATCAGTTATGGCAGGAGGAGCTGCTCTCCCATCTGCCGGAGAAAGGACTGCGTATCCTGGATGTGGGCTGCGGCTGCGGATTTTTTTCGCTGATGCTGGCGGACTGCGGTCATCAGGTGACTGGAATCGATCTTACGGAAAGTATGATCCTGCGAGGCCGTGAACTGGCTTCCGAATATGGAGTGGACGCGGATCTTCGGGTCATGGACGCGGAAAATCTGGAGTTTGACGATGAGACCTTTGACGCGATCGTGACGAGGAATCTTACCTGGACGCTGCCCCATCCCAAGCAGGCGTATGAGGAGTGGCTGCGTGTGTTGAAACCGGGCGGGCTCCTGCTGAATTATGACGCAGAGCATGCGAAATATCACAGTAGGAACGGGCTGGAAGGGGAAGAAGCGCACAAGATGCTGTCCGGCGAACAGATGGATGAATGCATGAGAATCTACCATATGCTGCCGATCAGCAGCTGGAAACGTCCGGCGTGGGATGTCTGTCTGCTGAAACAGCTGGGATGCCGCCAGGTCACGGCGGATGAAACGATTGGAGAGAAGCTGTACCGTCATGAAAATGAATTTACGACACCGTATCCGATCTTTCGGATCAAGGCAGTCAAAGAGAGCAGGGATTTATGCTGAGGTACATAGGCTCCCGTTGTCTGCAGCTGATCCCGATCCTGCTCGGAGTTTCCTTTCTGTCCTTTGCAGTGATGCAGCTGGCGGCAGGGGACGTGGTGGATGCGATGAGTGAGAACACGGGGGAGATCCTTACAGAGGAAGAGGCGGATGCCAGGCGGGCGGAGCTTGGACTGGATGAGCCGTTTCTGGTGCAGTACGGCAGCTGGCTGAAAGGTGTGGTGACCGGGGATATGGGAAAGTCTTATGTTTCAGGGAAACCCGTCTTTCAGACCTTTCTTTCCAAACTGGGGGCGACAGCAGAGCTGATGGTCAGCTCTGTTCTTTTTACCATCCTGTTTTCGATTTCACTCGGTGTTCTCTCGGCGGTTTACCATAACCGGGTGATTGATTATCTGATACGTTTCCTCAGCTTTATCGGAAACTCTCTGCCGAATTTTTTTGTATCCCTTCTTCTGATTTACTTTTTTTCCGTGAAGTGGAAATTGCTTCCGGTGCTGGGGACGGGCGGAGATCTGCAGAGCCTGATCCTGCCGACGCTGACGCTGGGAATCGCAATGACTGCGAAATATCTCCGCCAGGTGCGGGCAGCGGTGCTGGAAGAGCTGAAGAAAGAGTATGTACAGGGAGCCAGGGCGAGAGGCGTCAGAGAACGGGTGATCCTGTTTTCCAGTGTGCTGAGAACGGCGATGCTGACGATCGTGCCGCTTCTGGCGCTGTCTGTGGGAAGTTTGCTGGGAGGCACGGCGGTGGTTGAGTCTGTTTTTATGTGGGATGGTGTCGGAAAGCTGGCGGTGGATTCCATCAATATGCGTGATTATCCGATGATCCAGGCGTACGTCGTGTGGATGGCGGTGATCTATGTTCTGATCAACCTGGTATCGGAGCTGATCTGTCAGTTCCTCGATCCGCGGATACGGCTTTGGGAAGGAGGGGCAGACCGTTGCAGAAAAAGAAGATAAAGAAAGACAGCGCAAGGAAAAGATGCTTTTTTTTCGCCTGCCTGGCGGGACTCCTTCTTCTGACTGCGGTTTTTGCCCAATGGCTGGTTCCTTATGACCCGTATGCGCAGGATCTGCAGAATGCCCTTCAGCCGCCGGGACCGGCGCATCTTTTTGGAACCGACCGATACGGAAGGGATATGTTTTCCAGAGTGTTGGTGGGAGCCCGGACGACGGTTTTCTCTGCGCTGCTGACGGTTGGGATCATCATGACCGTGGGGACGCTGGTCGGGGCTGTCTGTGGATGGATCGGCGGAAAGACGGATACGGTCATTATGCGTATTTCCGATATGTTTCTGGCATTTCCCGGAATGGTGTTTGCCATTGCGGTGGCAGGAGTGCTTGGCGGGGGGCTGTGGAACGCGGTGGCTGCGCTTGCGGCGGTTTCCTGGCCGAAATATGCGCGGCTGGCGAGAAGTCAGGTGCTTTCGATCCGGGATATGCCGTATTTTTCCGCCGCCCGGTTTGGAGGATGCAGTACTTTTCAGATGATCTTCCGGCATCTGCTGCCGAATATTGCCGGGAGTATTCTGGTGACGGCGACGCTGGATATCGGAACCATGATGATGGAACTGGCAGGGCTGTCCTTTCTCGGGCTGGGCGCGCAGCCGCCGATGGCGGAGTGGGGCAGCATGATGTCCAATGGGCGCAGCATGCTGCAGACCTGCCCCTGGACGATCCTGGCGCCCGGCTTTGCGATTTTTCTGACGGTCATGGTATTTAATCTTCTGGGAGACGCCATCAGAGATCTGCTGGATCCGGAGCAGAGAGACTGACGGAAGCGGCAAAGGACTCGGCGGCAGGAGATTGAGACAGGGCGGAAGAAGCAGCTTTGATGAAAGAGAAGAAACGGCAAAAAATCCGGAGAAAGTGCAGCCAGGCAGCAGAACTGCGGAAGGATAAAAGGAAAGAGAAGGAGAGAAAGATCATGTTGGGAAAAAATACGAAAGAGAGAAAATATAAAGCCATGGCGGTTCTGCTTGCTTCGGCGCTTTTTGTAGGCATACTTGGGGGCTGCGGCAATTCCCAAAATACAGGAGACACCCAAGACAGCCAGGCACAGAGTTCCTCCGGAACGCAGGCTGCAGGGCAGGAGAAGGTCTTTTACTATGGAGACACGACCTTTAATGCGGAAAATTCAGAGCCGGATGTCAATCCTCACAATACCTATGCCGGCTGGGCCTGCATTCGCTATGGGATCGGAGAGACCCTGTTCCGGTACACGGACACGATGGAACTGGAACCATGGATTGCGTCCGGATACGAGAGGACGGACGACAGAACCTGGATCATCACATTGCGGGACGATGTGACATTTACCAGCGGACGGAGCCTGGACGGACAGGCGGTCAAGGAATGTCTGGAGGATCTTGTGGCGGTGCATGAGCGCGCGGCGGAAGATTTAAAGATCCAGGAGATCACGGCGGAGGGACAGAAGGTGACAATCCGAACCAGTGAACCGGTTCCGGCGCTGCTGAATTATCTCTCGGATCCTTATGGCTGTATCATCGATATGGCAGCGGGCATCACGGAGGAAGGAAATGTATCCGGAACCGGTCCGTATATGGCGACAGAAATCCGCACGGATCAGGGGCTGACTCTGGTAAAAAATGAAAATTACTGGAATGGGACGCCGAAGCTGGACAAGATTTATGTGCAGACGATCACCGACGGCGATACGATGACGATGGCGCTGCAGTCCGGAGAGCTGGATGCAGCCTACGGACTGCCGTACTCCAGTCTGCCATTGTTTGAGCAGGAGCCTTATACCATTTCTTCGGTGGAGACTTCACGTTCTTTCTTTGCTCAGATGAATTATGAGACAGAAGCGCTGCAGGACGAAAACGTAAGAAAAGCGATCGCCATGTCCATCGATAAGGAAAGTTTTACAGAAACGCTGCTGGACGGTAATGGAACCGCGGCGAAAGGGCCGTTTCCCGATAGCTTTGCCTTTGGAGACGGCACGGTGACCGCGCCGGAATATGATCCGGAGGGAGCCAGGGAACTGCTTGCCGCAGCCGGTTGGAAAGACACGGACGGCGATGGTTATGTGGATAAAAATGGAAAGAATCTTACGATCCGCTGGCTGACTTATCCCAGCCGTCAGGAGCTTCCGCTGCTGGCGGAGGCGGCACAGGCGACGCTGAAAGATGTGGGGATTCAGGTGGAGATTAACTGTACTTCCGAGCATCTGAATTACCTGGAAAATGGAGCATGGGACATTTACGCAAGCGCTTTTGTCTGCGCGCCAACCGGGGATCCGGAATATTTCTTTACCACCCATTGTCTCGATGCATCCTCCCATAACCGGGGCGGATATCACAGCGATGAACTGGAGGCGCTGGAAGAGAAAATGGCAGCCACGTTTGACGCGCAGGAGAGGGCGGAACTTGCCACCCAGATGACCCAGACGATTCTGGACGACAATGGCTTCCTTTTTGCCTCTCATCTGAAAATGTCCATCGTATCGGGCGCAGGGGTGACAGGGCTGGAAGCACATCCCAGCGATTACTATGAGATCACAGTGGATCTGGACAAAAATGTGTAAGGATGGAGAAATTTATGGAACAGCCGGTTCTTGAGATCCGTCAGGCGGAAATCTGTTATGACGGGATGCCTGTGGTAAAAAATGTAAGCCTGCGTGTAAAACCCGGCCATATCCTTGGAATCGTCGGCGAGAGCGGGAGCGGAAAGAGCACACTGATCCGGGCATGTATGGGACTGCTCAGAAAAGGCGGCAGAGTCACACATGGAGACATTTTGTACCGGGGAATCTCTGTTCCGTCTGCCTCCCGGGAAGAACTGCGGCGGCTGTGCGGACCGGGAATGGGGATGATCTTTCAGGACTGCAAAAACGCAATGTGCCCCATCCGGACCATCGGAAGCCAGCTGGTGGAAAGTGTGCGGGAGCACAAAAAAGGGGTTTCACGGAAGGAAGTGGAGCAAAGAGCGGCAGAACTGCTGGAAAAGCTCGGACTGAAGGATGCGGAAAGAATCCTGAAAAGCTACCCGTTTGAACTGTCAGGAGGTATGAACCAGCGGGTGGGGATCATGACGGCAATGGTGATGGAGCCGGATCTGCTTTTCGCGGATGAACCCACCAGCGCTCTGGATGTCACGGTGCAGGCGCAGGTGATCGATGAACTGATGCGCCTCAGGGACCTGTATGGCACGGCAATTGTCCTGGTGACCCACAACATCGGGGTTGCCGCCAGGATGGCTGATGAGATTGCGGTTTTTTCCGGAGGAGAAATGGTGGAATACGGAGAACGGGAACAGATCCTCAGGCATCCGGAACAGGAATACACAAGACAGCTGCTGGAAGCAGCCCCAAGGCTGAAGAGATAAGGAAGCATTTAAGGATGGAAGGGTTATTGGAAGTTAAGCACCTGAGAAAGACATTTGGAAAAAAAGACACAGCATTTGCCGCGGTAAACGACATCAGTTTTTCCGTCGGAGCGGGAGAGTGCGTCGGACTGGTAGGGGAAAGCGGAAGCGGAAAGAGTACAACCGCCAGACTGCTCACCCGGATCCTGGATGCGGACGAAGGAACGATGCGGTTTGACGGAGTGGACTATACGGGAGCCAGGGGCAAACAGCTCCGTCCCATTTACCGGCAGATGCAGATGGTCTTTCAGTCGCCGCAGGACTCTTTTGATCCGAGGAAGAAGCTGGGATTCAGCCTGACGGAAGGCTTGAGAAACCGGGGAGTATCCAAACAGGATGCAAAGATACAGGCAGAAGCGCTGATGGAAACCTGCGGGCTACCGGCAGAATATCTGGAACGGTATCCCCATGAAGTCAGCGGAGGAGAATGCCAGAGGGCGGCGATTGCCCGGGCGGCTCTGCTGGCGCCGCGGCTTCTGATCTGCGACGAAGTGACCAGCGCTCTGGATGTGACGGTACAGGCACAGATTTTGAAACTCCTGCAGGGACTGAGAAAAGAAAGGGCGTTATCCTGCCTGCTTATCAGCCATGATCTGGCGGTGGTACAGCAGATGTGCAGCCGGATCCTGGTGATGTACCAGGGGAAGATCATAGAAGAAGGAACGACAGACGAGGTACTGAAACATCCAAAACAGCCGTACACGCAGAAACTTGTGGCCTCTGTTCTGGATTGGTAGAGTCTGGTATGAAAAAAATCAGAAAAACAGAAAGAGAAGAATTTCTGCCATCCATGTTCCCTGACGAACAGGAGACACGGACAATAACAGAAATCCTTCTCTCTTTTTTATGTTTGACGGCAATGCTGTCATTATATGTAAACTAAAGTTTTCGTCTGCGTTCCTCAGATCTCTGACCACCACAGGGCAAGCCCTTCTGTCAAGCCCCACAGCATCTGCACAGATAAAACAAAAAACCTTATGGTTATATTATGCCAGAAAAGTTACCGGCAATCAATGAAGAAACTGTAAAATTTTCGGAAAGAAACTTAAAAAAATCCTGAAGAAAAACGAACGGAATGGAACCCCTCCCGCTCAGGACCCGTCCCAACATGTTAGTCTTGACTTTTGGGTGGTGGTTGATAAAATATGGATAAACAAAAATGGAAAGCGAAGAAGATCATGACAGAATTTCTTGTAAAAAAATTTGTAAAAGACTATCAGAACACCGAAGATGCTCAGGTTCGCACCCATTATGGCATTTTGTCCAGCTGTGTGGGGATTATCTGCAATGTACTGTTATTCGGTACAAAACTGGTGATCGGGCTGCTGATGAATTCTCTGGCGATCATGGCGGATGCCCTGAACAATCTTTCGGACGCCGCGTCGTCCATCATCAGCTTTGTCGGTGTAAAAATGGCGAGCAAGCCGGCAGACAAGGAGCATCCGTTCGGGCACGGAAGAATTGAATATATCGCGGCGCTGATCGTCTCGTTTTTGGTGATCGAGGTGGGAATTACCTGTTTCAGAAACTCTTTTGGCAAGCTGTTTCATCCGGAACCGATTGCTTTTGAGTGGGTTCCGTTTCTGATCCTTCTGCTGTCCGTGGGCGTTAAGCTTTGGATGTCTCTTTTTAATCGGAAGCTGGGAAAGAGAATTGACTCCAAGGTCATGCTGGCAGCGGCGGCGGATTCAACCGGAGATGTGATCGTTACAAGTGCAACTCTTGCTTCTATATTAATAGGTTACTTTACGTCGGCAAATGTGGATGCGATTGCCGGCCTGGCGGTTTCCCTTCTGGTTATCTGGTCCGGTATCAATATCGCCAGAGACACCCTGGAACCGCTGATCGGTCAGAGACCCGATCCGGAACTGTACCATCAGATCCAGGAGATGGTGGAATCTTATGACGGCATTGTCGGCACTCATGATCTGATCATCCACAATTATGGCCCCAACCGCAGTATGGCTTCGATCCATGCGGAAGTACCCAGGGAGACAGATATCGAAGTGTCCCATGAGATTATTGACCGGATTGAGAGGGACGTTGCAAGAAAGCTGAATATTTTTCTGGTGATTCACATGGATCCTGTGGAGATTCATGATGAGAAAGTACTTGCCGTGAAGACGAAACTGAACGGTGTTGTCCGGGCGCTGGATCCGCAGCTGTCCTTTCATGACTTCCGTGTGGTTAACGGGCAGGAGCAGATCAATCTGATTTTTGATCTGGTGTTCCCGTTTTCCTATACGCCGGAAGAGGCGAAGAAGGTGGTTCATCAGGTGGAATCCCTGATGAAAGAGGTAGATTCCAGGTATCAGTGTGTGATAACAGTAGACAAAGATTATCTGACCGAGTAAAATAGAGATAACACAAATAATAAGGAAAAGTCATAACGAGGAGGAAACACAGATGTTAGATAGAAACGTAATGCTTTGTAACTGCAAACAGGTATCCTATGCGGATGTGGAAGATGCGCTGCACCAGATGGATAAATTTTCCGATGTTGTGGAAAGTTTTGACGAAGTGCAGAAGATCACCCACTGCTCTACAGGCTGCGGCGGATGTCATGATAAAATTATGGAAGCAATTTCCGAGATTATGATGGCATAATGGGGGAAAAGATGAACAGAGAATCGGAGGAGCGTTCCGGTAATGCCTGCCGGGAACCACAGGACTGGACAAAGAACTGTGGCGGCAAACAGGTGGATCTCGCGGAATTTGTCCGGAAAATGGAAATCTTGAGAGGCGGCGGAACTGTGGAGTGGAAATGTCCATTCTGCGGCCGGAGAAAAGAACATCGCGCAGCCGGCGGACGAAAAGTCTGCCGGCTGCGTGATGTTCTTTTCTGGTTATAACAAAAAAGGAATTCTTTTCTCAAAGAATTCCTTCAGCTGGGCTACAAGGATTCGAACCTTGAAATGACGGAGTCAGAGTCCGTTGCCTTACCCTTTGGCGATAGCCCAATGTCTCACAACAAAATGTATTCTACCAGATGATCTTCAAAAAAGCAAGCCTTTTTTGAAAAAATTTTAAAAAAACAAAATTTAAAAAATATGGGTATCCGCAAGGTTTCGTGTTATAATGATTTACAACGATTTTTGGAAGAAGGAGAGAAGAATTGAAATATTATTTTGACAGCAGAATCCGTTACAGTGAGCTGGATGAGAATCTGTGTCTGCCGCTGCACGGATTGATCAATTATTTTCAGGACTGCAGTACCTTTCAGTCAGAGGAACTGGGGATCGGGGTTCAGTATCTGAAAGAAAAACGCAGATTGTGGGTGCTTACTTCCTGGCAGATTGAGATTTTCCGGTATCCGTCTCTGGGTGAAGAAATCCGCACTGGAACGTGGGCGTGTGGATTTCGCGGATTTGTCGGTGCGAGAAATTTTGTGATGGAGACGAAGGAAGGGGAAACTCTTGCCTGTGCATATTCCGAATGGGCGTATATGGATCTTGATGCAGGGCGTCCGGTGCGCGCGGATGACAGTGAGACGGAACGTTACGGAATGGAAGAGCCGCTTCCGATGGAATATGCAGGAAGAAAAATCATTGTGCCAAGCGAGCAGCAATTTCTGGAGGCGGTGACGGTACATTCTCATCATCTGGACAGCAATCATCATGTAAATAACGGACAGTATGTGGCGATTGCCGCAGAGTATCTTCCAAAAGAGTTTCAGGTACATCGGCTGCGGGCGGAATATAAGCGCCAGGCGCATCTGGGGGATGTGATGACGCCGGGAATTTCACAGAAAGACGGAGTTTATGTGGTGACATTAAATGCCACCTCGGGATGTCCGTATGTTATTGTAGAATTTACAGCATAACCGTTCAGCTGGCTGAACTGTTACTGGAATTTTTCTGCAAGTAGTATTATAATGGACGTAATTATCCGGCAGAACAGAGTATAACTGCGCAGACCGTGAAAAAACAGGAAAAAATAAGATGAGGAGATTTGTTATGAGAACACAAACGCAAAATCTTACATTATTAACGGACTTATATGAATTGACAATGATGCAGGGATATTTTAAGAATCCCACAGACCAGATCGTCGTATTTGACGCATTTTACCGCAAGAATCCATGCGGCGGCGCCTATGCGGTGGCGGCAGGTCTGGAACAGGTGGTGGAGTATGTCCGCAACCTGCATTTTTCGCCGGATGATATCGATTATCTGCGCTCTCTGAATATTTTTGATGAAGATTTTCTGGAATATCTGAGAGGATTTCATTTTACCGGAGATATCTATGCGATCCCGGAAGGAACCGTGGTATTTCCGAGAGAGCCTCTGCTGAAAGTAATCGCGCCGGTGATGGAAGCGCAGCTTGTGGAGACAGCGATCCTGAATATCATCAACCATCAGAGTCTGATTGCCACGAAGGCTTCCCGTGTCGTCTATGCGGCACAGGGAGATGGAATCATGGAGTTCGGACTTCGCCGTGCCCAGGGACCGGATGCGGGGATTTACGGCGCCCGCGCCGCGATGATCGGCGGATGTATCGGCACTTCCAATGTTCTCACCGGAAAAATGTTCGACGTGCCGGTAAAAGGAACCCATGCCCACAGCTGGATCATGAGCTTCCCGGACGAGTACACGGCGTTCAAGACCTATGCCAATCTGTATCCGGACGCCTGCATCCTGCTGGTGGACACTTATGATGTGCTGGAATCCGGCGTGCCAAACGCGATCCGTGTATTCAAAGAAATGAAGGCGGAAGGCAGAAGCATGAAAGGTTACGGAATCCGCATCGACAGCGGCGACCTGGCATATCTGTCCAAGAAAGCGTATGAAATGCTGGATGCTGCAGGATTTGGGGACGCAGTGATCTCCGCATCCAGCGATCTGGACGAGTATCTGATCGACAGCCTGAAGACCCAGGGAGCGAAGATTAATTCCTGGGGTGTCGGAACCAATCTGATCACCTGCGGCGACTGGCCGGCATTCGGCGGTGTGTATAAACTGGCGGCAGTGAAAAACAAAGAAAGCGAAGAATTTACGCCGAAGATCAAACTTTCCGAGAATTCTGAAAAGGTGACCAATCCGGGCAACAAGACAATCTTCCGTATTTACGACAAAGAGACCGGAAAGATCCGTGCGGATCTGATCTGCCTGGCAGACGAGACCTTTGACAAGAGCAAGGATCTGATCATTTTTGACCCGATCGAAACCTGGAAGAAGACGAAGATCAAGGGCGGAACTTATACCTTACGTGAACTTCTGGTGCCGATCTTTAAAAAAGGAATGTGCGTATACGAATCTCCGTCCGTTATGGAGATCCGGGATATCTGCACGAAAGAAAAAGCAACCCTGTGGGAAGAGTCTCTTCGTCTGGTAAATCCTCATGAAGTGTATGTGGATCTGTCAGATAAGTTATATAAGATCAAAACGGAACTGCTGGAGGAGATGAGCAAAAAGGCACTGGATATGCAGTAAAATAAATATGCAGGAAAACGTCAGCCATTCGTACGGTCTGCGCATCTGCGCAGGCCGTATGAAAACATGGCGCCTGCGGGCATCCGGCCCATCGCAAAGCAAAGGAGAATTATGTTAAATTTAGGAAGAAAACAGAAACTTACCGTAGTAAAAAAAGTAGAGTTCGGTATCTACCTGGGCGAAAGCCGGGAAGCCGGAGAAAAGGAGCGGGTGCTGCTTCCGGCGAAGCAGGTTCCGGAAGGGACAAAGGAAGGAGATATCCTGGAAGTATTTCTCTACCGTGATTCCAGTGATCGGATGATCGCGACGACGAGAGAACCAAAGCTGACGCTTGGCGGCCTTGCTGTCCTGGAAGTCGTACAGGCGGGAAAAATCGGCGCTTTTCTGGACTGGGGACTGGAGAAAGATCTGATGCTCCCGTTCCGGGAACAGACCAGAAGAGTTCAGGCGGGGGACCAGGTGCTGGTGTCTCTGTATCTGGACAAAAGCAGCCGTCTGTGTGCGACGATGAAAGTCTATCCGTTCCTGAAGACCAGCTCCCCCTATGTGATCGGAGATACGGTGGAAGGTCTGGTTTATGAGATCAGCGACAATTTCGGTGTCTTTATCGCCGTGGACAACCAGTATTCCGGCCTCATCCCGAAACGCGAAGCACAGGGAACCTATAAAGTGGGGCAGAAACTGAAGCTGCGCGTCACAGACGTAAAAGAAGACGGAAAACTTACCCTGTCTGCCCGCGCAAAAGCCCATGAACAGATCAAGGAAGATTCCGAAAACGTTTATCAGATCATAGAAGAATTCGCAGGGGTTCTTCCGTTCGACGACAAAGCCTCCCCGGAGATCATCCAGCGGGAATTCGGTCTGAGCAAGGCAGCCTTCAAACGTGCCGTCGGCCATCTGCTGAAGGAACAGCAGATCGAGCTGAGAGACGGAAAGATCTGGATCAAAAAATAATCGTGCGGCAGAAAAGACAATGGAAAAGAAAACAGAAAAGACAGCAGGAAAGGAGATCCAATGAGCTTTGCACATCTTCACGTTCATACGGAATACAGCCTTCTGGACGGATCCAATAAAATCAAAGAATATGTCGCCAGGGTCAAAGAACTCGGGATGAACAGCGCCGCCATCACCGACCATGGCGTGATGTTCGGCTGCATCGATTTCTATAAGGCAGCCAAAGAGGCCGGGATCAAACCCATCCTGGGATGTGAAGTTTATGTTGCTCCCGGATCCCGCTTTGACCGGGAGACGGTCAAAGGAGAAGACCGCTATTATCATCTGGTGCTTCTGGCGGAGAATGATCTTGGATACTCCAACCTGACCAAGATTGTCTCCAAGGGGTATGTGGATGGCTTCTATTATAAGCCCCGTGTGGATATGGAAATTCTCGAACAGTACCACGAAGGCATCATCGCCCTGAGCGCCTGCCTCGCGGGAGAAGTTCCCCGTTATCTGGTGCGGAATTTTTATGAAGAAGGAAAAAAGGCCGCGCTGCGTTATCAGGAGATTTTCGGAAAGGGCAACTTCTTTCTGGAACTGCAGGATCATGGAATTCCCGAACAGCGCCTGGTGAACCAGCAGCTGATGCGGATGAGCCAGGAGACGGGCATTGAACTGGTGGCGACCAACGATGTTCACTATACGTATGAATCGGACGCGGATTCCCACGATATCCTTCTCTGTATCCAGACGGGCAAGAAGGTCAGCGATGAAGACCGTATGCGCTACGAAGGCGGACAGTACTACGTCAAATCGGAAGAGGAGATGCGCAGTCTGTTCCCTTATGCGATGCAGGCGCTGGAAAATACTCAGAAGATCGCGGACCGCTGCGAGGTCAACATTGAATTCGGCGTGACGAAACTGCCCCGGTTCGATGTGCCGGAAGGCTATACTGCATGGGAATATCTGAACAAGCTCTGCCGTGAGGGACTGGAGCGTCTCTATGATCCGGTGACGGAGGAACTGAAGGAACGGCTCGATTATGAGCTGAACACCATCCGAACCATGGGATATGTGGATTACTTTCTGATCGTGTGGGATTTCATCAAATTTGCCAGAGACCATGATATTATGGTTGGTCCCGGGCGAGGATCGGCGGCGGGCAGCCTGGTTTCTTATACTCTTGGGATCACGCAGCTGGACCCGATGCGCTATCAGCTCCTGTTTGAGCGTTTCCTGAATCCGGAACGTGTGACGATGCCGGATATCGACGTGGATTTCTGCTTTGAACGCCGTCAGGAAGTCATCGACTATGTCACCAGAAAATATGGAAAAGACCGGGTGGTTCAGATCGTTACTTTTGGTACGCTGGCGGCGCGCGGTGTGATCCGTGATGTGGGCCGTGTGCTGGATATGCCTTATGCTCAGGTGGATTCGATCGCGAAGATGATCCCCACGGAGCTGAATATCACCATCGACAAGGCGCTGACCATGAACCACGAACTGAAGGAGCTGTACGAGTCTGACGATGAAGTTCACTACCTGATCGACATGTCCCGCCGTCTGGAGGGGCTTCCGCGCCATACCTCCATGCATGCGGCAGGCGTCGTGATCAGCCAGAAGCCGGTGGATGAATATGTCCCCCTGTCCAGAGCCAGTGACGGAACGCTGGTCACACAGTTTACGATGACCACGCTGGAGGAACTGGGGCTTCTGAAGATGGATTTCCTGGGCCTGCGTACCTTGACGGTGATCCAGAATGCGGTGCATCTGGCGGAGCGCAGCAGCGGACAGAAGATTGATATCTCTTCTATCGATTACAACGATCCGAAAGTACTGGAAATGATCGGTTCCGGAAAGACCGAAGGTGTGTTCCAGCTGGAAAGCGGCGGTATGAAGAACTTCATGAAGGAGCTGAAACCCCAGAGCCTGGAAGACATCATCGCCGGAATTTCCCTGTACCGTCCGGGACCGATGGATTTTATTCCTCAGTACATCAAAGGAAAGAACCATCCGGAGACCGTGACCTATGATACGCCGCTGCTGAAGCCGATCCTGGAACAGACCTACGGGTGTATCGTTTATCAGGAGCAGGTGATGCAGATCGTACAGGCGCTGGCGGGCTATTCTCTGGGCCGCGCCGATCTTCTGCGCCGTGCCATGTCCAAGAAAAAAGCAGCCGTCATGGAAAAAGAGCGGGAAAGCTTTGTCTACGGAAATCCGGAGGACGGGGTGCCGGGCTGCGTCAACAATGGGATCAGCGAGAAGATCGCCAACAAGATCTATGACGAGATGATCGATTTTGCCAAATATGCATTTAATAAATCCCACGCTGCCGCCTATGCGGTGGTTTCCTACCAGACGGCGTGGCTGAAATATTATTATCCGGTGGAATTTATGGCGGCGCTGATGACTTCCTGTATCGATAATCCGGGAAAAGTGGCGGAGTATATCCTCAATTCCCGTCAGATGGGAATCTCGATCCTGCCGCCGGATGTGAACCAGAGTGAAGGAATTTTTACGGTAGAAGGAAAGAGCATCCGTTACGGAATGTCCGCGATCAAGGGAATCGGAAAACCGGTGATGGAGGCGGTGACAAGGGAGAGAGAAGAAAATGGTCCCTTTGTCTCCCTGCAGGAATTCGCCGGGCGCATGACCGGAAAAGAGATCAACAAAAAGACGGTGGAGAATTTCATCAAGTCGGGAGCCTTTGACAGCCTGGGAGCCACCAGAAAGCAGATGATGCAGATTTATGTTTCGGTGCTTGACACGGCGGCGCAGGAGAGGAAAAATTCGCTGACCGGCCAGATGAGCCTGTTTGATTTTGTGGACGCTGAGACCAAACATTCCTATGAAATCCCGCTGCCGAATGTGGGTGAGTATGGAAAAGAGGAAAAGCTTGCCTTTGAAAAAGAGGTGCTGGGAATCTACATCAGCGGGCATCCGCTGGAAGAGCAGGAAGAATGCTGGAGAAAAAATATTACCGCAGTGACCACGGACTTCCTTCCGGATGAGGAAACCGGATTTCCAAAGGTTGTGGACGGAGCGAAAGTGATCGTCGGCGGAATGATCACGGATAAAAAAATAAAATATACAAAGAATAATAAGACCATGGCATTCCTGACGCTGGAGGATCTTCTGGGAACACTGGAGATCGTCGTGTTCCCGCGGGATTATGAGCGCAATGCGGCGCTGATGCAGGAGGATGCGAAAGTTTTTATCCAGGGAAGAGTATCTGCGGAGGATGACAAGGCGAGCAAACTGATCTGCGAGAAGATGTATGCCTTCGCGGATATGCCAAGGGAGCTTTGGATCCAGTTTCCGGACAAAGCGGCCTATGAGCAGGAGGTGGCGGAGCTGTACCGGATCCTGGCGGCTTCCGACGGCAGTGATCAGGTGGTGCTGTATATCCGGGCTCAGAAGGCGATGAAGCGGCTTCCTCCGAGCAGAGGTGTCAAAATCGGAGAGGAACTGCTGGGTATTTTGAATGAAAAATATGGCAGTGAGAACGTGAAAGTTGTAGAAAAGAGTATTGAAAAACGCCGGTAAATGCTTTAGAATGAAGATGTGTGTGATTGTTAAAAAAATTTCATAATTGTGTGTGATGAGATGGAGGAATTTCATATGGCAACGACAAGCAAGGTAAAAACAATCGGAGTTCTGACCAGCGGTGGCGATGCACCTGGAATGAATGCGGCGATCCGTGCGGCAGTACGGCGTGGTCTGCAGCAGGGAATCCAGATGAAAGGTATTCTCAAAGGTTACGATGGACTGCTGAATGAAGAGATCATAGATCTGTCAGCCCGTGACGTATCGGACACGATTGAGCGTGGAGGTACGATCCTCTATACCGCCAGATGTGCGGAGATGCGTACGGAAGAAGGAATTGAGCGGGCAGTTGCAAACTGTAAGAAAAACGGGATCGACGGCCTGGTAGTCATCGGAGGAGACGGTTCCTTTGCCGGCGCGCAGAAACTGGCGAACAAAGGGATCAATACCGTCGGTGTTCCGGGAACCATTGACCTGGACATTGCATGTACCGAGTATACGATCGGTTTCGATACTGCAGTCAATACGGCGATGGAAGCCATCGATAAGGTGCGTGATACCTCTACTTCCCATGAGCGTTGTTCGATCATTGAGGTAATGGGAAGAAATGCAGGTTATATCGCTCTGTGGTGCGGTATTGCCAACGGCGCCGAGGACATTCTGCTTCCGGAGAAATATGATTACGACGAGCAGAAGATCATCAACAATATTATTGAGAACCGGAAACGGGGCAAGAAACATCATATCATCATCAATGCAGAGGGCATCGGACATTCTACCAGCATGGCACGCCGGATCGAGGCAGCGACAGGCGTGGAAACCCGTGCGACGATCCTGGGCCACATGCAGCGCGGCGGAAGCCCGACCTGTAAAGACCGTGTTTACGCGTCCATCATGGGAGCATACGCGGTGGATCTGCTGATCCAGGGCAAGAGCAACCGGGTGGTTGCCTACAGAAACGGCGAGTACGTGGATTTCGATATCAACGAAGCACTGGCTATGCAGAAAACGCTTCCGGAATATCAGTGGGAGATCGCGCGCGCACTGTCTTACAACTACAACAAATAAGAAGAACAGCAGACGGGGCTGCCGCATTTACAGATACGGCAGCCCCGCTTTTATATTTATGATGAAAGAAAGTAAAAGAAAAAAAGAAACAATCCTGCAGCACATAAGAACAAAATATACGCTCCCGGCGGAACGTTTTCTTTCCCTGGGATTTGCCGGGGTGATCCTGATCGGAGCGCTCCTTCTGTGTCTGCCGGTTTCATCCGCCGATCACAAGGCGACCAATTTTATCGACGCACTGTTTACGGCGACCACGTCCGTATGTGTGACCGGGCTTGTGACTGTTCCGACGGCAGAGCACTGGAGCCTGTTCGGAAAGGGCATTATTCTGCTCCTGATCCAGTTCGGCGGACTTGGGATCATGGCATGTATGATGATGGTCTATCTGATCTTCCACAGAAGGATCAGCCTGCACAACCGCAAATTGATCCAGGATACTTACAATCTCCCGGCGCTGGGAGGGACAGTGGGTATCGTGCGGAGGATCCTGCTGGGAACATTCTTCGTGGAAGGTGTCGGCGCGTTTTTTTATTCCCTGTATTTTATACCGGAATACGGGGTCCTGAAGGGCATCTGGTATTCGGTGTTTCACGCCGTTTCCGCATTCTGCAATGCGGGTATTGATATTGTGGGAACTTCCTCCTTTGAGCCGTTTCTGACCAATCCGCTGATCAATCTTACGACCATGGGTCTGATCACAGTCAGCGGGCTGGGATTTCCGGTCTGGTGGGAAACTCTCGGCTATATCCGCACTTCCATCCGGAAGAAGAAACATCTGGAGATCATCCGGAAACGGTTTTCTCTGCATGCCAGGATCGTTCTGATCGTTACTGCGGTTCTTGTCGTGGGAGGCACTCTGCTGATCCTGATCCTGGACTGGAATCATCCCACCTCACTGGGACCGCTGGATGTTCCGCATAAGGTGATGGCGGCGTTCTTTCAGTCGGTGACTACGAGAACGGCGGGATTTGAGACGATTCCTCAGAAAGGGTTCAGCGACGCTTCGGCGATGGTCAGCATGGTGCTGATGTTTATCGGCGGCTCTCCCATGGGAACGGCAGGTGGAGTGAAGACGACGACCGTCGCGGTGATCATCCTGATGGTCTGGGCTTATATCCAGGGCAGGGAGGACACGGAGGCGTGCGGCAGGAAAATCCCGTCGGGAACCCTCCAGGTTGCAGTGGTGGTCTTTTTCTATGGGCTTGGAATTGTGATCCTGGCGACAATGGTGCTGACCGTGATCACGGGAGCGGATTCTCTGGACTGTATCTATGAGATCATTTCCGCAATGGCAACGGTAGGACTGACACGATCTCTGACGCCGACGCTTCCGGCGGCGGGAAAGATCCTTGTAATCCTGATCATGTTTATGGGAAGGATCGGACCGGTAACTCTTGCCGTAGCCCTTGGCAGAAGATATTCAAAAAGAAAGACACATCGGACACTGCCGGAACAGAGAGTGCTGATCGGGTGACGGACAGCGCTCCGCAGCCGAAAGCGAAAGCGGAAGGCGGCGGACGTGTCCGGATCCGTTGGGAAAAACAGAGAGGAGCAGAAGAACAGTATGAAAAAACAGTATGCAGTGCTGGGACTTGGAAGATTCGGCTATGCGGTGGCAGTGACGCTGGCGCAGGCAGGCAATCAGGTGCTGGCGGTGGACAGCAGCGAAGAGCTGGTACAGGAGATTTCGGACTATGTTACCTATTCGGTGCGGGCGGATATCACGGATACCAACGTGTTCGCGTCGCTGGGGATCGGCAATATGGATGTGGTGATCGTCGGGATCGCCCAGAATATGCAGGCAAGTATCCTTGCGACGATCCAGTCCAAGGAGGCGGGCGTGCCTTATGTGATCGCCAAATGCCTCAGCAAGATCCATGCGGATATCCTGACCCGTGTGGGCGCGGACAAGGTGGTCATGGCAGAGTACGAGACGGGTGTCCGCCTGGCAAAAAATCTTATTTCCGGCGGATTCAGGGATCTGTTTGAAGTGTCCGATGATTTTTCCGTGGCGGAGCTTACGGTGCCGGCGGCATGGGTTGGAAAAACACTGGAACAGCTGCAGATCCGCGGAGCGTACGGAGTAAATATTATTGCATTAAAAAGGGAGAACGGGATCCAGGTCAATGTGGATCCGCGCCAGCCGCTGAGAGCCGGAGAGTTTCTGGTGATGGCGGGAAAGAATGAAGATCTGGCGAAAGTTCCGAAGGAGTAGGAAATGATCACAAGCAGCAGCAATCAGCAGATGAAAAATATTGCCCTTCTGAATAAGAAGGCAAAGGCACGCAGGGAACAGGGGATGTTTGTTGTCGAAGGCAGAAAGATGTTTCAGGAAGCCCCGGTGGAATGGATCGAAAAAGTATACCTTTCCGAGTCTTTTGAGAAGGCGAATGAAATCCTGCTGGACGGTATAGAATATGAAGTAGTGGATGACAGAGTATTTGCGTCGGTCTGCGATACCAGAACGCCGCAGGGGATCCTGACGCTGGTAAAGATCCCCTCCTATACAGAGGAACAGGTACTTGGCGGAGACCATCCGTTCCTGATCGTGCTGGAGGACCTTCAGGATCCGGGAAATGTAGGAACGATCCTGCGGACGGCGGAGGGCGCAGGAGTCACCGGGATCATCGTGAGCCGGAAGACCGCGGACCTGTTCCAGCCAAAAACCATACGGGCGACTATGGGTTCCATCTATCGGATGCCGTTTCTGGAAGTGGAACGTCCGGCGGAGATCCTTGCCAGTCTGGCAAAGCGGGGAATCCGGACCTTCGCGGCACATCTGAAAGGGACGGAATCTTACCGGTCACAGGATTATACCGGCCCGACAGCGATCCTGATCGGAAATGAAGGCAATGGGCTCAGCGATGAACTGTCGGGAAAGGCTGACAAGCTGGTACGGATCCCGATGGAAGGGCGTGTGGAATCGCTGAATGCGGCCATTGCCTCGGCGATTTTTATGTATGAAGTACACGGACAGAGAGTGAAAGAACAGGAGGTGTAACTGTTCGGTCCGTGGAACAGCTATCGAGTTTTTGCAGTTTTATTACATTTTTTTAAAAGGTATCGACATTTTCTGCGGTTTCGTCTAAAATACTGTGTAAACCAAATGTTATGGGGAGGATGGAAATGGCAAATAAAAAGAAATTGACCAGAAAGGAAATGCGAAGACGCCGCCGACAGCGGATCCTGATTATTAAGACGGTGGCGCTGTGTGCGCTGCTGGTAGTACTGGGCGTGGCTGTCTGGTTTCTGGCGGGAAGTCCGAGGCTCGGATCCGGCGGGAAAGGCGAAACGGCATCCAACAGTGAGGAACAGAAAGACGACGAAACACAGGATGCATCCGAGGAGACGCCGACAAAAGAGGAACTGATCGCCCAGGCGGATGCTCTGGCGCTGACCTATGATTATGACGGCGCGATCAATCTGCTCCAGAACACAGAAGGGGCAGCGACAGATCCGGATATGATCGCCAAGATCTCGGAGTATACAGCGGCAAAAAATGCCTGTGTCAAAGTGGATGTCAATCAGGTGACACATGTGTTCTACCATTCGCTGGTTGTGGATCCGCAGAAAGCGTTCTTCCAGGATAACGCACAGACCGAAGGCTTTTGCGAATGGATGACGACGGTGGATGAGTTCAACAAGATTACCCAGCAGATGTACGACAACGGATATGTGCTGGTTGCCCTGCATGATCTGGTGAATCAGACGGTGGATGAGAACGGCACCGTACATTTCACCCCGGGAGAGATTTATCTTCCGGAAGGCAAGAAACCGTACGTGCTTTCCCTGGACGACCTGAGCTACTATCATTCTTATGACGGCCGTGGAATTGCCAGCAAGATGGTGCTCGATGAAAACGGAAAACCAACCTGTGAATATATCCAGGACGACGGAACCGTTGTGACCGGCGCTTACGACTGCGTGCCGCTGCTGGATCAGTTCCTGGAGGAGCATCCGGATGCAGCATACCACGGAGCCAAAGGAACCATCGCCCTGACCGGATACGACGGAATCCTCGGTTACCGCACCGACAGTGCATACAAAACCCGCGAGAATCTCAGCGACGATCAGGTAAAATGGCTGGAAGGGCATCCGGATTTTGACTGGGAGAAAGAGTGCGAGGAAGCAAAGAAGGTAGCGGACGCGATCAAGGCGGACGGCTGGACCTTCGCAAGCCATACCTGGGGACACATCCGGATCGGCGACGCGTCCCTGGAACATATCCAGACGGATACGGAGAGATGGCTTCAGGACGTAGCGCCGCTGATCGGCGGAACGGATACCATCATTTTCGCCCATGGACAGGATCTTGCGGACTGGCATGATTATCAGGCGGACAATGAGAAATTCAATTATCTGAAGAGCAAAGGATTTAATATCTACTGCAACGTGGATTCTTCCCAGTACTTTGTACAGTGCCGTGACAATTATCTGAGAATGGGAAGAAGAAATCTGGACGGTTACCGTCTGTATCAGGATGCCATCAATGGCGGCACCAGAACCAGCGACCTGTTTGATGCTGCGAGTGTCTGGGATTCCAGAAGACCGACAGACCCGTCGTTGTATGACCTGCAGTAAAGCATTGTTTCATATTTTTTGATTGTTACAAAAAGTTCAGAGCGTATCTGAAAATTCAGAAATGAAGGTTCAGATGCGCTCTGTTTTTTTGCTGTTTGATGGAGTGCTTCATTTTCTGGTGGAGGAAAGATTCGACAGAAAGGGGAAAAATAACCACAAAGTGGGAGAAGTTTGTGGATTATTATAGAAAAAAAGAAGGATTTCTGCGGAAAGTTGTAGGAAAGTTATGATTGACAAAAAGTTGTAATGCTGATAGAATCAGTTCGTAACAAATCGTAACAAAAATGTAACAACTAGCAGGAGGTAAGTATGACATTGAAACGGAGCCACGTGATTGGCGCACTTGGGGGAGCACTGACAATGACGGCGATCATGGCTGTACCGGCATATGCAGACACTTTAACCGACGAAACAACGAATGCTACGAATGAGGAGAGTATTTTATATACAGAAGGCTGGAATCAGAAAGCGGCAGCCAATGTGGAGAGCTACGCGATCATCCGCGCGGCTGCTTCTTCCGATTCCGAACAGACAGGCGTCCTTTTGCCGGGACGCGCAGTAACGGTCGAGGGACAGGAAGGCGACTGGAGCAGGGTAAGCTCTGATGGAGTAGAAGGGTATATCAGAAGCGACCTGCTGGTATTCGGAGAGGAGGCGCGTGTTCATTATCAGAACGTATGCGGCTTCACCGGTACCGTAACAGCCAGCAGCCTGAGAGTGAGAACTCAGCCGTCCCTGGAGGCGGAAACCATCGGAAGCCTGGGAAACAACAGACAGGTCAAAGTACTGGGCGCTGAGGGAGAATGGTATCAGGTAAGCTACAACGGAAACAACGCATACGTATATTCCGATTACGTGAGCCTGGGAAATGCAGTTCAGGGCGCAATGACCATGGAAGAGTATCAGGAAAGCCAGAGCCAGGCGGCAGCCGGAAGCGCGGTATCCGCGGACAGCGGCGATCTGGCAATGCTGGCGGCACTGATCGAATGTGAAGCCGGGGGCGAAAGCTACACCGGAAAAGTAGCGGTAGGAGCAGTTGTTCTGAACCGCGTCAGAAGCGGATCCTTCCCCAATGATATTTCAGGGGTCATCTATCAGAGCGGACAGTTCTCACCGGTGTCCAGCGGAAAATTCCAGAGCGTTCTTTCCAGAGGGGCAAGAAGCGACTGCTACGAAGCAGCAGCGGCAGCACTGACAGGAGAGAACCCGATTGGAAACTGTCTGTATTTCAACAGCGGATCAGGACGTGGAATCCAGATCGGAAACCAGCATTTTTATTAAAACCGGAGCGGAACCTGTGACCGCTCACGGCGGTCCGCCGCAGAAGGGAAACGCAGAAAGTTCCAGGTAAGAGCTTTCTCTGAAAACTTTACATATCAATAGAAGATCGATCCATCATAAAAAGAGGACAACCCGGCACGGGCAGCAGGAAGTTTCTGCTGCAGCCTGTCTCCGGTTGGCCTCTTTTCCTATGTTTGAAAAATGTAAGAAATTGGAAAGAATTGTGTTACAAAATTAACAATCTTTCGCTTGTATTTTGAGAAGAAATATAGTATTATGATAGCAAGAAAATTTGTATATACAAAAGAGAGAACGAAAATCTTTTTTCTGTCATGAATCCGATGTTTGCTGCAGGAAATCGGAATGATGAAAAAAAAAGTCAGTTCCGGAAAGGGGATGGAGAGATGTATGAGATCATCTGGCTGGTTGCTCTGGTGATTTTGCTGATCGCGGAGGCATTGACATGCGGGCTGACGACCATCTGGTTCGCGGGAGGCGCGCTGATCGCGTTGGTGGCAGCTTTGTTTGGGGCGAATGTGTGGATACAGCTTGGCGTATTCCTGGCTGTCTCACTGCTTCTGCTGATCTTTACGCGGCCGGCAGCGTTAAAGTACATGAATAGTAAATCAAATCTGAAAACCAATGTAGATTCACTGGCCGGAGAACAGGGAGTGGTGGCGGAGCGTATCAATAATCTGGACGGAACAGGGAAGGTAAAAATCAACGATGTGTTCTGGATCGCGCGCTCCGAGGACGGCAGCATCATCGAACAGGGTGCGGTCGTTGAGATCGTCCGTGTCGATGGAGTGAAGCTGATTGTAAAAATGAAGGAGGAAGAACAATGAGTGGAGGAGCATTAACGGGTATTATTATTGTATTGGTTGTGGCAGTTTTATTGATCGTGGCGGCATCCTGTGTACGGATCGTGCCGCAGGCAAATGCGATCGTGCTGGAGCGTCTGGGCGCTTACCGGGCGATCTGGTCAACGGGTCTTCATTTTAAAGTGCCGTTTATCGAGCGGGTGGCGAAGAAAGTCAACCTGAAAGAACAGGTCGTTGACTTCCCGCCGCAGCCGGTGATCACAAAAGATAACGTTACCATGCGGATCGATACGGTTGTATTTTTCCAGATCACCGATCCGAAGCTTTTTGCCTACGGCGTGGAAAACCCGATCATGGCCATTGAAAATCTGACAACGACCACATTGAGAAATATCATCGGTGATCTGGAGTTGGATGAGACACTGACCTCCAGAGAGATCATCAATACCAAGATGCAGTCCGCGCTGGATATTGCGACAGACCCATGGGGCATCAAGGTGAACCGTGTGGAGCTGAAGAACATCATGCCGCCGGCGGCCATTCAGGAAGCGATGGAGAAACAGATGAAGGCAGAGCGGGAACGCCGTGAGTCCATCCTGATCGCAGAAGGTGAAAAGAAATCTACGATCCTTGTTGCGGAAGGTAAGAAACAGTCGGCGATCCTGGACGCAGAGGCGGAGAAACAGGCAGCTATCCTCCGTGCGGAAGCGGAGAAAGAGAGAAAGATCAAAGAGGCGGAAGGCCAGGCGGAAGCAATCCTCAAAATTCAGCAGGCCAATGCCGATGGTATCCGTGCGCTGAAGGAAGCGGGAGCGGACGAAGCGGTTCTGACTCTGAAGAGCCTGGAGGCTCTGGGCGTCATGGCGAACGGCCATGCGACCAAGATCATCGTTCCTTCCGACATTCAGGGACTGGCGAGTCTGGCGACGTCACTGAAGGAAATTCTTGTGGATGAGGAGAAAAATCCGCTGAAGTAAAAGTGCTCTTGGCGGGCAGTGAATCGTAACAGGTAAATAGCGAGACAACGGACGAAATCCGACGGAATGCGGGGTATGTATGCAGACGGCGGATTTTCGTCCGTTTTTTGCGTTAAATCCAGAACAAAATAGTAGATGGGAGTGTAAGAATGAGGTACAATGTGAGTGATATCATACTTTATAATATTTTATCTTGTCTTTTGCCTATATGAGAATTATATTAAAATATAACAGACATGTTCCGATACTGAGAAAAACATGGAGACTGCAAAAGACATCTTCAGATTCTTTTTCCATTTCGGCCGGAAATGAAAAAAGAGGAGCGGTATCCTGTGATCCTGTTTATTCCAGGCTCTGCGTGGCATAAACAGGAGATGTACAATGATATCCCTCAGTATGCGATGCTTGCGAAAAGAGGGTATGTGGTTGCAGCTATAGAATATCGGGAATCGGACATCGCTTCGTTTCCGGCGCAGGTGGAAGACGTATGCAACGCGCTGAAGTTTCTTCCTGCGATTGCGGATATGTTTCATATGGATATGGAAAAAATTTTTCTTATGGGAAATTCGTCCGGCGGTCATATTGCGATGATGTCTGTACTTTTTGATGCGCATAGGCTGTGTGAGCCGTTGCCGAAGATTTCCGGTGTTATCGCGGAGAGCGCTTCAACGGATCTTCTGATCTGCGCAAAAGATCCACTGCCTCCGTGGATGACGGTGCGTCCATCTGCGGTGTTTTATGACAGTAGAATTTTGGATATTATTCAAAAATTCTGTGAAGAGCATTTAAACGGGTAAAAAAAAAATAAAGAAAACATGTGTCTGAGACTAGCCAGCGCGCCAGCGCTTTGGTACAATAAATAAGATATTAAAAACAGGATCACAAGAGGAGGAGATACCCATGAATTTACAGGGACGTGACTTTTTGACACTGAAAGACTTTACGCCGGATGAGATCGGTTATCTGCTGGATCTCTCAGCAGAATTGAAAGACAAAAAGAAAAAAGGCATTCCGGTGGATGTGCTGCGCGGAAAGAATGTAGCGCTGATTTTTGAAAAGACCAGTACGAGAACCCGCTGTGCGTTTGAAGTGGCAGCCCATGACCTTGGCATGGGAACGACTTATCTGGATCCGACCGGTTCCCAGATCGGAAAGAAGGAGAGTATCCGTGATACAGCCAGAGTGCTGGCGGGAATGTATGAGGGAATCGAATATCGCGGGTTTGGACAGGAAATCGTGGAGGAACTGGCGAAGTATTCCAAGGTTCCGGTATGGAACGGTCTGACCAATGAATATCACCCGACGCAGATGCTGGCGGATATGCTGACCATTCGTGAGCAGCTGGGACGTCTGAAAGGCGTGAAGCTGGTGTATATGGGAGATGCCCGTTATAACATGGGAAATTCTCTGATGATCGCTTCTGCCAAGATGGGAATGGATTTTGTAGCCTGCGCGCCGAAGAAGTATTTCCCCAATGATGAGCTGGTTGCTCAGTGCCGGGAATATGCAAAGGAGAGCGGCGCGACGATCACACTGACCGAAGATGTGAAAGAGGGTACAAAAGACGCCGATGTGATCTATACGGACGTCTGGGTATCTATGGGTGAGCCGGACGCTGTATGGGAAGAGCGTATCCGGGAGCTGACGCCGTACCGAGTGACAAAAGAAGTGATGGCAAACGCAAAGGAAACAGCGATTTTCCTCCATTGCCTGCCTGCGTTCCATGATCTGGATACAAAGATCGGAAAAGAGATGGGCGAGCGTTTCGGCCTGACCGAGATGGAAGTGACCAACGAAGTATTTGAATCTGAGCAGTCGAAGGTCTTTGAAGAAGCAGAAAACCGTATGCATACGATCAAGGCGGTCATGGCTGCGACGCTTGGAGCCTTTGGAAAGGAATGACAGAAGAGGGATGCGGGAAAATAAAAAAGCAGAGGTTCTGCGCCTGCTGAGAGAATCCAGGGAATTTATTTCCGGGCAGGAATTATGTGAAAAATTTTCCGTTTCCAGAACAGCCGTGTGGAAGATCATCAAACAGCTCAAAGAGGAAGGATATGAGATAGAGGCGGTCCAGAACAAAGGATACCGCCTCTTAAAAATGCCGGATATCCTCAGCCAGAGCGAGATTGAGAGCAGACTGGAAGGGGAATGGATCAGTAACCGGGTATATTTCGCGGAGGAAGTGGATTCCACCAATATCTGGGGCAAACGGCTGGCAGAGGAAGGTGCGCCTCACGGAACGCTGGTCGTCGCCGATGAACAGACCCAGGGCAGGGGACGGCGCGGCAGGAGCTGGGAATCGCCGAGAGGGACCACGGTGAGCATGACGCTGATCCTGCGGCCGGATCTGGAACCGGTGCGGGCTTCCATGCTGACGATCGTCATGGGGCTGAGCGTGGCGCAGGGACTGCAGGAACTGCTGGATGTGCCGGTTCAGATCAAGTGGCCCAACGATGCGGTGCTGAACGGCCATAAACTCTGCGGGATCCTGACGGAGATGAGCGCCCAGATCGATTACATCAATTATGTGGTGGTCGGAACCGGGATCAATGTGAACCAGACGGAAGTTCCGGAAGACTTGAAAGAGATTGCGACTTCCCTGCGTATGGAGACGGGACATCCCGTAAACCGGGCGGAGGTGATCTGTGCCGTGATGAAAGCATTTGCGCGGAATTATCAGGTGTTCATGGAGACGGGAGATCTTTCCGGGCTTCAGGACGCATATAATGAAATACTGGCGAACAAAGACCGCCAGGTGCGTGTGCTGGACCCGAAGGCGCCGTTTGAGGGCGTCGCTCTGGGTATCAACGAGCGGGGCGAGCTTCTGGTGAAGCAGGAGAACGGGACCGTCTCGGAGGTTTACGCGGGAGAAGTGTCTGTGCGCGGCCTTTATTCTTATGTATAAATGAAAAAAAGAAAGGAGTTCCGGATGTATTCCGATGATGAAAAGGTAGTGCTCTGCGGTGCGAGCGCTTATGAACAGAAGTATTATTTTAATCAGGATTTTTCCAGCCTTCCGCAGAGTGTACAGGATGAGCTGCATGTGATGTGCGTGATGTTTACGGTGGAGATTGGAGGAATCTTTACCCTGTGGTTTGACGGAGAGGGAAACCTGCAGTTTGAGACGGAGGCGGTGGACGCCGACGCCATGTATGACGAGATCGGCGGGGCGCTGAGGATCAAGCAGCTGCAGCAGGACAAGCAGGAGCTGCTGCAGTCCCTGGAACTGTATTACCGGGTATTTTTCCTTGGGGAAGAGTGCTTATGAAGCCGCTGAAGATTGGGAATGTGACGATTGACTGCCCGGTGGTCCTGGCGCCGATGGCAGGAGTGACGGATCTGCCGTTCCGTCTGCTGTGCCGGGAGATGGGAGTCGGGCTGCTGAGTATGGAGATGGTCAGCGCCAAGGCGATCCTTTATAAAAACAGGAACACAGAATCCCTGATGGAGATCGCGCCGGGGGAGAATCCCATTGCCCTGCAGCTGTTCGGCAGCGATCCAAAGATCCTGGGAGAAATTGCGGCGCAGATCCAGGACCGTCCCTTTGATATCCTGGATTTCAATATGGGATGTCCGGTGCCGAAGGTCGTCAACAATCAGGAGGGTTCTGCGCTGATGAAACAGCCGGAGCTGGTGCGGGAGATCACTTCCAGTCTTGTGAAAGCCTCGGAGAAACCGGTCACCGTAAAGATCCGCAAAGGATTCGACGACGCCCATGTCAACGCGGTGGAGATTGCCAAAATCCTGGAGGACTGCGGCGTTGCCGCGGTTGCGGTCCATGGACGTACCAGAGAACAGTATTACTCGGGAAAGGCGGACTGGGAGATCATCCGGAAAGTGAAGGAGGCGGTATCCATCCCTGTGATCGGAAACGGCGATGTGGATAGCCCGAAGGCGGCGGTGGAGATGCTGGAGCAGACAGGATGTGACGGTGTGATGATCGGACGGGCGGCACAGGGAAATCCGTGGCTCTTCCGGGAGATCCGTCATTATCTGGAGACCGGAGAAGAACTTCCGAGGCCTTCTATGGACGAGGTCAAAGAGATGATCCTGCGCCATGCACGTCTTCAGGTGGAATATAAAGGCCCGGATGTGGGAATGCGGGAAATGCGCAAGCATGTGGCGTGGTATACCGCGGGATTTCCCCATTCCGCAAAGCTGCGTTCGGAAGTGAACGCGGTGGGAACGCTGGAAGAGCTTGGGGAGCTTTTACAGAACTGGACGTTGGACAGGCGCTGAAATATGCGGACATAAAAGAGGAAAAGAAAAAGAAAACGAAAGAAAAATGGAGTATAGCAAACTATGAAAATCAAAGAGATCTTTGCCCCTTCGGATATGACGCAGGGGAAACCATGGGAAAAAATTCTGGTTTTTACGATCCCTATGCTGCTGGGAAATATTGCGCAGCAGCTTTATAACACGGTGGACAGCATCGTGGTGGGAAGATACGTGGGAGACAATGCGCTGGCAGCGGTGGGAAGCGCCAGCCCGATCATGAATCTTCTGCTGGTGCTTTTCGTCGGAATCTCTGTGGGCGCCGGCGTTATGGTATCCCAGTATTTCGGCGCGAAGGAGAGGGAAGCGCTTTCCAGGACGATTGGAAATTGTATCACACTGACCGCTGCTGCGTCACTGTTCATCATGGTCGTGGGAACACTGTGTGCGCGGCCTTTGCTGGAACTTCTGAATACACCGGAAAGTATCATTGACTGGTGTGCATCTTATCTGATCATTATGATGCTTGGTTCGGCGGGAATTGCATATTATAACATTCTGTGCGGTATATTAAGAGGACTGGGTGATTCTGTATCGGCGCTGGTCTATCTGCTGATCGCAACGGTTATCAACATTGTTCTGGATGTTACCTTTGTGGCGGTGTTCCATATGGGAGTGCCGGGAGTGGCGCTGGCAACGGTGATCGCGCAGATTATCTCTGCGGTTATGTGTATGATCAAACTGAAAAGAATGTCAGATTTATTTGATCTGAAACTGCAGTATCTGAAGCCGGACGGACGTCATGCACTGAACATCATCCGTCTTGGGCTTCCGTCCGGTATCACCCAGGCGATCTTTTCCATGGCGATGGTCGTGGTACAGTCACTGACCAACAGCTTCGGAGAGATGGTCATTGCGGCGAACGTAATTATCATGCGTGTGGATGGTTTCGCGATGATGCCGAACTTCTCGTTCGGAACGGCGATGACCACCTTTGCGGGCCAGAACGTGGGAGCCAGAAGGTATGACCGCGTGGAGCAGGGAGCCAAACAAGGCACGCTGATGGCGGTGGGCACTTCCACGGTGATCACTGTGCTGATCCTTCTGTTTGGAAGACATCTGATGGCGATCTTTACTAACACCTCCGAGCTTGTGACGCTGAGCGCCAATATGATGAGGATCCTGGCGGTGGGATACATCGCGATGGCGGTAACCCAGAGCCTTTCCGGCGTCATGCGCGGAGCGGGAGATACGATGACGCCTATGTGGATCTCCCTGATCACAACCGTCGTGATCCGTGTGCCGGTGGCTTACGGAATTTCCTGGCTGACCAGAACCCCGGAGCTGCCCAACGGACGGTACGAATGTATCTGGATTTCCCTGCTGTCTTCCTGGCTGATGGGAGCCCTGATCACCTTCATCTTCTACCGCAGAGGAAAATGGAAAACCAAGGGTCTTGACGGGAAAAAAGGAAGCCAAACGGCGTGAGAAGGTTCCGCCAGCTTTTTCTTGACAAGGCCAGACATTTCCTTTATACTACTGTAATTGTTAGGATAGGCGGAGTCTGTCCTTTGGATTTTACATGAAGAGAACCATCAGCAGACAAAGGTAAAAAAACTTTTGTCTGCTGATAGTACATTGACAGATACAGATAAGGAAAGGGTGTAGAAAATGGCAGAGAAGAAAAATATTCTTACTTATGCAGGTCTCCAGAAACTGGAGGAAGAACTTCATGACTTAAAGGTAAACCGGAGAAAAGAGGTTGCCGTAAAGATCCGGGAAGCGAGAGAGCAGGGCGACTTATCCGAGAACGCGGAGTACGATGCAGCGAAGGACGAACAGCGCGATATCGAAGCCCGTATCGAAGAGATTGAGAAAATCCTGAAAAACGCAGAGGTCGTAGTGGAAGATGAAGTGGATTCCGACAAGATCAATGTGGGATGTAAGGTAGATGTGTATGATGTGGAGTTTGAAGAAGAGATCGAATTCCAGATCGTAGGTTCCACCGAGGCAAACAGCCTGGAAGGAAAAATTTCCAACGAATCTCCGGTTGGAAAAGCTCTGATCGGCGCCCGCATCGGCGACGTTGTGGAAGTGGAAACACCTACCGGCGTTATGCAGTACAAGGTACTGAAGATCCAGAGAAACGTCTGATCACCGGAAGAAAGAAGAATGAAAGAAGAATACAGAAAAAGGGAGTGAGAAAGATTGGCACAGCAGAAGCAGACACAGGAACAGGATATTAATCAGTTATTGAAGGTGCGCCGTGATAAACTGAAGGAACTGCAGGAGAACGGCAAGGATCCGTTTGCTATTACGAAATATGATGTGACACATCACAGTCAGGAAATCAAAGACAACTATGAGGAGCTGGAGGAGAAAGAGGTTTCCGTAGCGGGACGTATGATGTCCAAACGTGTGATGGGAAAGGCTTCTTTCTGTAATGTACAGGATCTGCAGGGCGGTATTCAGTGCTACGTGGCACGCGACAATATCGGTGAGGAAGCTTACAAGGAATTCAAGAAAATGGACATCGGCGATGTCGTAGGTGTGAAGGGAACTGTTTTCACGACGAAGACAGGTGAGATCTCCATTCATGTGACCAGTCTGACGCTGCTGAGCAAGAGTCTTCAGATCCTCCCGGAGAAGTTCCACGGACTGACCAATACGGATCTTCGTTACCGTCAGAGATACGTGGACCTGATCATGAATCCGGAGGTAAAGGATACCTTTATCAAACGTTCCAGGATCATCAGCGCGATCCGCAAATACCTGGACGGCGAGGGATTTATGGAAGTGGAAACCCCGATGCTGGTGGCGAATGCCGGCGGCGCGGCGGCACGTCCTTTCGAGACGCATTTCAATGCGCTGAATGAGGATCTGAAACTTCGCATTTCCCTGGAACTTTATCTGAAACGTCTGATCGTCGGCGGTCTGGAGAGAGTGTATGAGATCGGTCGTGTATTCCGTAATGAAGGTCTGGACACCAGACACAATCCGGAATTCACGCTGATGGAGCTGTACCAGGCATATACGGATTATAACGGAATGATGGATCTGACCGAGAATCTTTACCGCCATGTGGCGCAGGAAGTTCTGGGCACCACGAAGATCGTTTACAACGGAATCGAGATGGATCTTGGCAAACCGTTTGAGCGTATTACGATGGTTGACGCAGTGAAGAAGTATTCCGGCGTGGACTGGAATCAGGTAGAGACGCTGGAGCAGGCGAGAGAGCTGGCAAAAGAGCATCATATTGAATATGAAGAGAGACATAAAAAAGGCGATATCCTGAACCTGTTCTTTGAGGAATTTGTTGAGGAGCATCTGGTTCAGCCGACCTTCGTTATGGACCATCCGGTGGAGATTTCTCCGCTGACCAAGAAGAAACCGGAGAATCCGGAATATGTGGAACGTTTCGAGTTCTTTATGAACGGCTGGGAAATGGCAAACGCTTACTCCGAGCTGAACGATCCGATCGATCAGAGAGAGAGATTTAAAGCACAGGAGGAGCAGTTCGCTCAGGGTGACGAGGAGGCAAATCATACGGATGAGGACTTTCTGAACGCGCTGGAGATCGGTATGCCTCCGACCGGCGGTATCGGATTCGGTATCGACCGTATGTGTATGCTTCTGACAGACAGCGCGGCGATCCGTGATGTGCTGCTCTTCCCGACTATGAAGTCACAGGGTGCTTCCAAAAATGAGGCAAACAATGCGGCACAGGCAGGAAAAGTCGCTGCCGCTGAAGTGGAAGCAGAGGAAAAAACAGCGGAAACGATTGATTTTTCCAATGTGAAGATTGAGCCGCTGTTTGAGGAAATGGTGGCCTTTGACACCTTCAGCAAGTCCGATTTCCGTGCCGTGAAGGTGAAAGACTGCGTGGCAGTGCCGAAGAGCAAAAAGCTCCTCCAGTTTACGCTGGACGATGGAACAGGCACAGACCGTACAATCTTGAGCGGTATTCATGAGTATTATGAGCCGGAAGAGCTGATTGGAAAGACCTGTATCGCCATCGTAAATCTGCCGCCGAGAAAGATGATGGGAATCGATTCCTGTGGTATGCTGATCTCAGCGGTACATGAGGTAGACGGCAAGGAAGGATTGAATCTCCTGATGGTGGATGACAGGATTCCGGCGGGAGCGAAGCTGTATTAATTGAAAGAACGATAAATAGAATGAAAAAAGAGACCGCACTGGCTGAAATGAGGCTGGTGCGGTTTTGGTATATTTATAAAAACTGTGGCAAAGACTTTGATACGGATGAAGTGCCAGTTAGGAGGTTTTTATGCTGAGTGTATTTCTGGGATAAATGGAGCAGGCAATTTACCATCCGCAGACGTATTTTGATAATGAGTATGAAGATGAATGGAGCACAGATCAATTATCCGTGAATATGATACAAGATATTAATAAGTCGGAAGTTATCAGCCCATACTTGATATAGAGAGCATAGAGCCTAAAAAGCTTTTTTGTCCCGGAATGATGAGAAGAAATTGACAGGATAGGAATCGGATGCTTTTCCTTACTTTTGAACTAATTTTAGATATAATATTAGTGTGAAAGGAAGATGTGTGCGTGTCAGCCGTATCTTCTTTTTTTATATTGCAGGATTTGCTTCAATACTAAAGTGTACCCCATGTCAAGGACAAATTGAATTTGTTGAGTTGTTGTCCTGGTGGAGGCATTCATGAACGTCCATTCCAATGGACTGTTCATCATCTTTCATGTTCCAGAGATTCGCTTAGCACGTGCGACAGGATCTGCCGTGTATAAGCGTCCGGGACCGTGGACAGATAGGCAAACGCACCGTTATAGGGGATGTATGTTATATCTGTGAGCAGCACCTTTCGGGCACCTTTATCATAACCACGAAAGGTGTATGCAGCCGGGATCAACTGGAAATCAGCCCTGTCTCGTGCTTCACGTTTGGCTCTGATGTCGGCTGAACGAACCCAGTTGTAGTAGCCAGAGCGTGAGACACCGGCAATCTTACATAAGGCAGTGACGATCAGGCGGTTATCTGTTTGAGAGAGGACTTCGTGAATGATTTCAAATGACCTGCTCAGGAGGCGCATCCTTTAGCTGTTCGGGATCCGTAGCCTTACGTGCAGAGGGATATCCGGTATGAAATTCACCAAACTTTGTAATTTCATTTTTGATATGCTGCCGAATCCCGTTAATACGGATTTTCCCAAGCACATCGGGAGGATAGCCAAGTTCCTTAACGATGTGAAATGCGGGTTCCCCGGACTGATATCTTTTCCAGAACTCTTCCTTGAATTCAGCAGTAAACGGAATCTTGTTGGGAGTGACCTGGTAAGTATACGGGTTCGCTTTAAGCTGACGGATTTCCTTTTCGGTGAATGTTTTTTTTGCGAGTGGCATAGGCATTTTCCTCCTAAAATCATTATACATGACCGCCGCCAGGAGGAGCAACAAAAAGGCTGTCCAGAGTTTGGGATTTCAACAATTTCAAGTGTCCATTTTTATGGGTACATTTTATTTGTGTTTTGTCGTGCAATTAATAATTCTAAAACAAATTTCAAACAAAAATAAAATATGAGAAATATAAAATGCATTTGTAACAAACAAGAAAAGGAAATAAAGAGGAGGTCTCTAAACATGAAGAAGAGTAGTTTTGTTGCAATGATTTTGGGAATTATCAGCTGTCTGTTTTTTGGTTTGGGAATGTGCATGGCAATGATTCCGGAATGGAATGCGTTTACGCCAGGAGTTGTCGTTGGCTGTGTAGGTATTGTTTTTGCTCTGATCACAGTATTTGTATGGAGAAAAATGGAACATAAACAGCCGATTAAAATTACGGGAAAAGCGGTATTGACAGCGGTTATCGGTATTGTAGGCGCTCTTGCCCTGGGTGCCGGGATGTGTTTCTCCATGGTGTGGGGAAGCATGATTCTGGGTATTGTGATCGGTATCGTTGGAATTATCATTCTGCTTTGTCTGATACCACTGTGTAAAGGACTGAAATAAGACAAAAAAATATTTGTGCAACTAAGGTACCAGTTCAGCCAAGCTGAACGGTTATCAAAAAAGACCGGATGCCACGCCGGTCTTTTTTGTAAATATGGATATTTTGCGGCAAAAGAAAGTGAGCCTGGGGCGAGCAGAATGTAGGAATGAATTTTCAAACAGGCTCTGGCGTGAAGGAAGAAAAATGAGAGTGATATACGCTTGCAATCGATAGGGCGGGATGGTATTATGTAAACAAGACAGGGATGGGGTTTGGGACCTTTCGGAGAGTGGGAGAAAACCGAAAGGAGGAATCATTATCCAAAAAACAAAAATGGACAGAGACGCTGTCCGAATTCTCGCAAACCATGAAAAACGTGTGGAAGAAGCAAGAAAATTTAATCTTTTAAGCAATGTATTTATGTCTGTGGCATTGAATGACATACCGGCTTGTCAGTATGTGCTGCGGATCCTGACAGGGATCGGTTGAAAATGTAAGGGTTCAGCCGTTCCCTGTTTTGTATCGACATTAAGGTTTATTCCTTCGCCGAAAATCTATATCTCGGAAGGGAAGAAATATGTGTATGACCGATGCCGCCGGAAAGACAGGGCAGATCTTTTGATTCTGCGTCCGGACGGGAACACGATCCTTGCGGTTATTGAATGCAAGGCAGCTCATGTTGAAATCGGTGAAGAAGTGATCGAACAGATGCTCCGATATGCCAGAGCGTTGAATACAGAATATGCGTTTGCCACGAATGGTCATGATTTTTTTGCGTATGGTTTTGACAGGAAAAAAGGGTATCTTCCGGTGGAGTGCCCGGACTCTTACCGGAAAATGTGTCTGTCCTGTGAGAATTCTGTTCCGCAGGTTCAGACAATCGGTATGCGTTCCGATTTGCAGAAATTGAATGATATCAAGTTTATAAGGAGAACGTATTACGATTATATTGGCGGGCAGACGAGAGACGAACTGCTCCCTTTTATTGCCAATCTGTGTGACGGGCTCAGGGATATCAGTGAATGTCTGAAACCTGCAGAATATTCCGACTTTCTTCTGGAACAGGATCTGGGCATTCGGACACTGGAAATTGTCGTTCTCTGTTTATGGCGGAGAAAAGAACGAGAAAACAATGCTTGCCGTTGCTGTGGATAATGGAAAAAGATGCCATCATGCGCTCCAGCTGATTCTTGATACCAATACGATTATTTCCAGTGATAGAGCCGGAATCTGTTATGAACTCACACACAATGGAAAGATCAATGTGGGACGCAGGGGATGTGCGAAAATCAGCGAGGTGATGGAGTATGTGAAATGTGAAAATCTATCCCTTGCGAGTGCGGACGGGCGTATTCATTTTGGCAGAATTCATGGGAATGAGCGGCTGTTTGTTACCTCTGTGGAATTTACAGAGATATTTGACCACCTGATCAGTTATGTATTGATTCTGGAAAAATTCCGGGAGTTCAAACGAATGGAAAAAATCGCTTCGCAATGAGGCGGAGGCCCGAAGGCACTATGTTTTCATACGGTCCGCGAAGTAAAGGCGCAGGTCTGGTGGAACTGTTAAGTCAGCTAAACGGTTACGATCTTTTTCTGCTTGCAAGTTTCCCGGTTGTCTGGTATGTTAAGGTTAAAGTCTGCAACTAAGAAGTTGAGCAGAAAGGAAGAGATGGAATGAACGAATTATATGAAATGATTGAAAAAAAGATCCGGGAGTCCGGGTATCCGAGGAAAGTTTCCGGAATGGATGTCTATGATGATATCTGTGATCAGATTGAGGGCAAGGAGAACGGAGCGTACGTCCTTCTGTCGAAATTTGAGGATGATGTGATTTTTGAGTATCATATTACGGTGATGGATGACGAGTTCAATCTGGGAATCCTGACGATGCGGACGCCGGAAGGCGTTTTTGAGACAAATTTTGACGAGTGATCCGAAAAGGAATGGAGGGTTTGCGATGAGAAAAACGATTCAGGTAGAGGTAAGGGAGCCACAGTATTCGGTGACAACCGATCTTACCTTTGCGCAGGTGGATGCATGGTTTGGACATACACGGCAGGATCTGAAGATGGATCTTATTTATCCGGAGGACAGCACGAAGGATTATCCGTGCATCGTATGGATCTGCGGAGGTGCGTGGCTGAGTATGGACAAATCTGCACATCTGGCGTATCTGTTGGGACTGGCGCGGGAAGGGTTTGTCGCAGCGTCGGTGCAGTACCGTACAAGCAATGAGGCACAGTTCCCGGCGCAGCTGCAGGATGTTAAGGCGGCAATCCGTTATCTGAGAGCGCATGCGGGAAGATACCATATCAATGCGGAAAAGATCGGTGTGATGGGAGAATCCGCAGGCGGTTATCTTACATGTATGGCGGCGCTTGCCAAAGATCCGGTTTACGATGTTGGGGAATACCTGGAATATTCCAGTGAAGTACAGGCGGCATGCCCGTGGTATCCGCCGACGGATTTTTGTGGCTTCCCTTATGAATCCGCGGAGCAGTGTGCGGCGTCTCCGGAATCTCTGCTGATGGGGAAAAATGTTATGAGAAATCAGGAGGAAGCGTTGGCGGCATGTCCGGTGAGCTTTGTGACAAAGGATGCCCCTCCGTTTCTGATCATTCACGGAGAAGAGGATCATACCGTGCCGTTTTCCCAGGGAGTGCTGATCCATGACGAGCTGGAAAAGGCGGGATGTGATGTGACACTGCTGGCAATTGAGGGAGCGGATCATGCGGATCTCCGGTTCTTCCAGAGAGAGATCTGGCAGGAGATTACGAAATTTTTTAAAGAGAAATTATAAGAGTTTCCGGCATTCCAAAGAGTGCACAGAAACAGATGTCTGGAAAATCTATACGGTGGAAAGGAACTATGTGATGAGCGAGAAGGTAATTTTGATTTCTATTGATGGAATGCGGCCGGATGGGGCATTGCAGTGCGGACATCCGTTTGTACAGAAGCTTTTATCCATGAGCAGTTATACCTTGACGGGGCAGTCGGTTCTGCCTACGATTACGCTGCCCTGCCATATGTCGATGTTTCACAGTGTTCCGCCCCAAAGACATGGGATTCTGAGCAACGATTACGTCCCGCCGGTGCGGCCTGTTCCGGGAATCGCAGAGCAGCTGGCCGCTGCCGGAAAAGTCTGCGCGGCTTTTTATAACTGGGAGCCGAACCGTAATTTATGGAAATCCGGTTCCATGAAATATACTTCCTACATAGAAGCGTATCAGGAAGAAAATACAGATCTGCTGCTGACCAGGCAGGCGGTCCGGATGCTGGAGGATCGAAAACCGGATTTTATCTTTCTGTATCTGGTGGAGACGGACGACAAAGGCGGCCATGACCATGGATGGATGTCGGAACCGTATCTGCGTCAGTTATATAACGCGTTTGACTGTGTGGAGCAGGTGTTTGCTGCTGCGGCGAAGGATTATCATATCATTGTCACAGCGGACCATGGCGGTCATGGGAGAAGCCACGGGGAAGACTGCCCGGAAGATTTTATGATACCGATGTTTTTCTATGGTTCTTCTTTTGAACCTGGAAAAGAACTGGAAACCGCCAGCCTGCTGGATCTGGCGCCCACGATCGCGAAACTGACCGGTGTCCGTCCGGCGCGGGAGTGGGAAGGCAGAGTGATCGAGGGGATCTGATGGAAATCTGCTTTGGAAGATGCTGAGAAGGAATGTAACGGGGAGTTTGCAACAGTTCAGCTGGCTGAGCTGGTACGAGAGGTTTTGCGGAATCAGGAGGAAACAGAAAGTATGAAAATTGCATTGATAAACGAAAACAGCCAGGCTGCAAAGAACGAAATAATCTGCAGCGTGCTGAAAAAAGTTGTGGAGCCGATGGGGCATGAAGTGCGCAATTATGGGATGTATTCGGCGGAGGATGAATGCCGGACCAACTATGTGCAGGTGGGAATTCTGGCGGCAGTGCTTCTGAACTCCGGCGCGGCGGATTATGTGATCACAGGATGCGGATCAGGAGCGGGGGCAATGCTGGCCTGCAATTCCTTTCCAGGCGTGATCTGCGGTCTTGCCGAGGATCCGCTGGACGCTTACGCGTTTGCCCAGATCAACGATGGAAATGCCCTTTCCATTCCCTATGGAAAAGGTTTTGGATGGGGCGGAGAGCTGAATCTTCAGTACATTTTTGAAAAGCTTTTCTGTGAGGAGAGCGGACAGGGCTATCCGAAGGAACGTGGACCATTCATGCAGAAAAACAAAAGGATCCTGGATGAAGTGAGGAAGGCGGCTTATCGTCCGTTGACAGACATTCTGAAAGATCTGGATCCGGAACTGGTAAGAGGTGCTTTGGGTGGCGAGCATTTTCAGGAGTATTTCTTTGCGGATTGTAAGTGTGAGGAGATCGCGGAGGAAGTTCGGAAAATTTTAGAGGTTGTTTGAAAAAAGCGGGAATTCTCGGCCGGCAGACTCTGTTGGTTGAAAAATTCCCGTTTTCTTTATACGTCTGACGAAGTATGTTTCTTACAATCACAAATTTCGAATACGCCTAGTAGTGGGAAGGTATAAGTTGTTGTTTTCTAACAATGATTTTGGGTATTGACCGGGATGGGGAGCACATAAATAAAAAGACATACAGGTGTAACGAAGTTAAAAAGTTATAAAATGATAATTTATAACACTTGTATTGAATGGGATTTGTATAAAAAGAGACAAAAGACATAATATAATTGTTCAAAAGATCCGTGTTTTACTATACGGATTGTGATAGATTGGTTCAACAGCTAATGTATGGAGGAGGAAAAGGTAGGTAGCATGGAAGAACTTATGAAAGTATTGATTGTAGATGATGAAATGCCAGTCAGACAGGAAATGGCGGCCTATCCTTGGGAGTCTTATGGATGCTACCTGGTGGGGGATGCCAAAAATGGAAAAGAGGCATTACAGTTATGTTCGGAATTGAAGCCGGATATAGTTATCAGTGATATTTCTATGCCGGTTATGTCTGGTTTGGAATTGACCAAAGAGCTTCAGAAACTGTATTCCAACATTCAGGTGATTATTTTGACGGAGTACGAAGATTTTGAATATATGAAGACTGCTTTAAGGCTTAACGTAATCGATTATATTGTAAAATTTGAAATGAACGAGGAGATGGTTGCCGCTGTTATAAAAAAAGCCCGCCAAAAGCTTCAGGAAAATGGAATTCTGAGAAAATCCATAGATAAAGAAATGCGGAGGAAAGTTACGAAATATATGATGCGGCTTCACACAGACAGGAAAGCGGATCAGGAAATAAAAAAAGAACTGGAGAAATTACTTCATTCCCTGAATCTTCTGTCCAAGGACAGACAGCGTTGTATTTTTCTCTGTACGGATATTCCTGTAGGATATCAGGCAGCGGTTCACGATGAATTAAGCGAATATCTGGAGGGTGATGGCTTTATCAAGAGCTGGTCATATTTGTTTTCTAATATATATGCCATTGTTCTTCGTGACCAGTATAGAGAAACTTATAGAGCGTGTTTAGATAAGTTCTGCAATAATATTATGGAGTATTTGTCTTCGTTGACGGAGATTTCTAAGGTTTTTACAGTTACCTATCAAAGAGTCCGGGGCATAGAGGAATTTGTTCAGTGTACGACAGAGTATGAGGTATGGAACGATACCTTATTTTATCAGCCATCACAAAAAAATATTGACAGTGAAGAATTAATGGAAATTAGAAAATATGATGATTTGGTAAGACAAGAGTTGAAACAGATCTTCGATTTCATTCATACCGATCCGGAAACCTTTCGGATGAAATTGATAAAATATGCAAGGAAAGAACGGATTGAATCAAAGGGACTCCGACTTTTTACTGTCAGATGGCTGAAAGATTATTTTCAACAGACGGGTGAGCCGCACAGTGATTATCTGGATGCTAATATTCATGAAATCAGTTCTATAGAGGATTTGGCGGATTATGTTGTTCAGACATTTGTTTCTGAAACAAAATATCGGGTAGAGATAAATAAAGCAATTCATATTATAAATGAAGAATACAATACAAGACTGCAGCTTTCCGATGTGGCTTACAGAATAGGACTCAGTCCCCAGTATTTCAGTCGGCTGTTTCGTGAGGAAACGGGAAAAACATATAGTGATTACCTGATTTCGGTGAGAATTCGCCGGGCCAGGGAGCTTTTGAAGGAAGGGCGATTTAAAGTTTACGAGGTGGCTGAGTTGGTGGGAATTCCGAATTACCGATATTTTAGTGCTTTGTTTAAGAAAGAGACGGGGTATGCTCCAAAACAAGCGGGAAAGGGGAATGGGAATGTTTGACAGAATGAAACTTATGAAAAGCAGTCTTCGGAAAATTGGATTTTCTGTCCGTTGGTTTTTAACTACTTTTCTGATGGCTGCGGTGATTATGCTTTTGATGCAGGCGGTAATCCTTTATAAACAAGTAGAAAAAATAAGGGACAATCAGGAAATGGAATTAAGCAATAGTCTGGAACAGGCCAATCAGTTTGTAGATTACTATGTAAACTCTATTCAGGAACTATTGCTCACGAGTGTCATGAGGGATGATCTTTTTTATGATGACAGTGATGTGACAGAATTGCTGAAAGAGATTCCCAAGGGAAAGACTGGCATTCAGGAAGTATATACGAGACAACAGGATGGGGAGATTATATGCGGAAACCAGATTATGTATCAGATTTTGCAGGATGAAACAGTGGAAGCATATATGGAGCAGTCGGAAAAGAAACCGGGCACTGTGTTCTGGTCAGAACCATATTACAGTGTAATGCAGGCGAATCAGACACTGTGCGTGGCTTATACGGATGGGCAGACAGGAAAAACCATTGCGGCCGAAGTGAATTTGAGAACCCTGTATCAGAATCTGAATAAGATTCTTCGTGAGAATGGAGAGTCTTTTCTGGTTACTACGCAGAAGAAGTCCGTGATTATTTTTGACACGTCGAATCAATCTATGATTCCGACGGTAAAAGGGTTATATCCGGTAGAAGTGGAGCCGGATTTTATTCAGGATAAAGACTTTTCCAATGTTAGCCATAAGCTGTTTCATTTGTCGGGTAATCCAAATTATTATGGCATGCATAGTGATAAAAATATAGCCAGTTGGTATATTTTTACGATTGTCGACGACGCGCTGCTGAATCGGGGAATTGGTGATTTGCTGAGTAGTTCGGTCTTGTATCTGCTGCTGGGGTTGTCCATGGTTGGAATTGCCGTTTATCGTGTGGTTTTTTATTTTACGAAACCGATTCGTCAGCTGGCAGTCACCATGGAAAGTGTCAGAGACCTGGAAACTTTAAAACCGATTGAAAATGTCAAAGATGATGAGGTGGGCAGGCTGACGGATTGCTATAACAGGCTGATGCTGAGAATACAGGATCTGGTGGAAAACATCATGGTATCGGAGCGAAAACGGTCAGCTTTTGAATTTCGAATGTACCAGAATCAAATAGGACCGCATTTTCTGCGAAATGTGCTGTATTGCATTGCGAGTCTTCTTCGCCAGAAACGAATAAATGATGCGGAGGCAGCCATCAAATCTCTTGCGGAATTGCTCTCTTATAGTTTTGACAACAGTACTCCGATCGTAGAATTAAGCCAGGAAATCAGCAGCCTTGAAAAATATCTTGCCATACAGAAAGTCAGGTATGGGGATATGTTCTCAACGGAAATTGAAATAAAAGAGGGAGCATACGACAGTAAGATTTTAAAATTTATTCTGCAGCCTCTGGTGGAAAATGCCATTATACATGGACTTCCTGCAGTTGTGGAGGGTCAGGGGAGAATCTGCATTCGAGTGTGCAGGTATAAAGAATACCTGGTTATTTTTGTGAGTGATAATGGCTGCGGAATGAGTAAAGAGCAGATCAGTGAAGCATTGAGTAATAAGAACGGCGAAAATAGAAAAGACAGATATTCCGGTATCGGAATTGCCAATATCGTGGAACGTATACATCTCCAATATGGAGAAAAATACGGTATAAAAATATACAGTCAGATTGGAAAGGGAACGGTTTTGCGGGTGAAATTGCCATATTTTTATGAGTAAGTCTATATATTTCTCTATAAAGAATGGTAAAATAGCTAAAATAGTGTACATAATGATAAAATCAATGTGTATTATGAGCAAAAATGATATGCTATACTTTCTTTAACAGAAACAAGTAGTTCTGATACTACTCATAATCAGAAAGGCAGGTTAGAAATATGAAGAACAGAAAGATGTTGGCGGCGTTACTGATCGGAACTATGGCAGTCGGAAGCGTGACGGGATGTACAACAGCAGAAACACCGCAGACAAACTCTGAGGCGCAGCAAACTGACAGTGCGGCAGATCAGGAAGAACGTGTTTCAATCGAAATCGTGAGCGGAGACTCCGTAGAACTGCCGCCGGAGAGCGAAAACTTTGTCAATGAAGCGTTATCAGAAGCAATCGGAGCAGATGTGACATTTTCAATTCTGGGTTCGGGAAATGATTATTCCACAGCGTTGAATGTGCGCATTACGGGCGGAGATGTACCCGATATTTTTGCAGTTCCGTCAGATGTAGGAAGCAGCAAGGTAATCAGCAAGGATACTTACTATCAGTATATACAGAATAATGTAATTATGAGTCTTGATCCGTATATGGATCAGCTGCAGCCAGTGTTGGATTTTACCGGTGAACCTGCAAAAACAGATTTGTACGAGGGGAAGACTTACCTGGTTCCTGTCAAAACAATTGATACGGTATGGACTTCAAATATGATACGTACGGACTGGCTGGAAGCTGTCGGTGCAGAGATGCCGAAGACAGCGGAAGAGATGCTGGAGGTATGTAAGAAGTTTACCTTTGAAGATCCAGATGGAAACGGAAAAGCGGACACGTATGGTCTTTCTGGTGCAGGGCTTAAAATATTTGATACGATCTTATATGGATATGATGCGTCAGTTGCAAATGATATCATAATCAGAGACGGAAAAGTAACATCAACGCTTCTCAGTCCTCACATGAAGGAAGGCCTGGAAATGTGTAAAGCATATGTCGATTCGGGAGCAATTGACCCGGATCTTGTAGCCAATAATGATAGCGTTACGACGGATAAAGCCGTTCAGGGAGTTACCGGAATTGTTAATGCTTCTTTTGCGGGACTGATGAGGCAAACTACGCAGGATCAGGTTGCGGCGGTCAATCCAAATGCGAAATGGGAAGTATTCAATGCGCTGGAGGGTCCTGACGGAGCTTATTGCGGCAGCAGAGACGTGACAAATACAGGCGCCCGATATGTAATTGGAAAACATGTGGAAGAAGATCCTGCAAAGCTTGAGAAGATTATCGAACTGCTGAACTATCTGGCATCGGAAGAAGGTCAGCGTCTTGTGTGCTATGGAATTGAAGGGGAACATTATAATCTTGTGGACGGCGAAGTGGTGCCGACGGACCGTATGGCATCGGAAACGGATTTCATATGGTGTTATCAGATGCTGGAACGTGACAATGATAAGTATCTTAAAGTCAAATTCAAAGAATGGGATGAACTGTTGCCATATGTGGACACAATTCCACGGTTTGAGATTTATAATGGCGCGGTGAGAGCGCCGGAAGGATTCTATGCGGAAGACTTCAACAAGTATATTACTGAGGAGATGACGAAGTTCATCTATGGACAGAGAGATATTGCGGAATACGATACATTTCTGGAAGAACTTGAAAGTATGTTTGGCTTTTCTGATTATATGAAGACAGCAGAAGAACAGCTGAGAGAATATGGTCTGGTAGAGTAAGATACGAACGCAGGAGTACCCGGCGGAAATAGCAGGAAACTGCTGTTTCTGCCGGGTATTTTTATGGTGACGGTTCCATTGGTCGACCTGTAACCTTTTCCATTAAAAACTCGCTAAAATAGTAGACAATATTATAAGATCCCTGCATATTTTGCACAAAATATTGGTAGTATAATTCTCTTATCAAAGAAGAAAGGACAAAAGAGTATGAAAGGAAAATGTCAAAAAATACTGAAAAGATACTGGCCGTTATATGTAATGCTGCTTCCAGTTATTGTCTGGTATGTAATCTTTAAATATGTTCCCATGTACGGGCTGGTTATTTCTTTCAAAGACTTCAATATTAGTGAAGGAATTTTGGGAAGTCCGTGGACGACGCCTCTGTTTAAGCATTTTGAGTATTTTTTCAACGGACCTTATGCAGCACAGATTATTTCCAATACATTTATTATCAGTATTTACAAAATTATTTTTGGCATGCTGCCGCCAATGATCCTAGCGATCTTTATTCATCAATGCCGGCAAAAATGGTTTGGGCGGGTGGTTCAAACGCTGTCTTACCTGCCGCATTTTCTCTCCTGGGTTATTATTTATGGAATTTTAATTGCATTTTTTTCTGAGAGTACAGGTTTGATCAACAGATGGCTCAAAGAAATAGGTTCAACGGCAATTCCATTTCTGACTTCCCCCAAATATTTTCGGGGAGTTCTGATTGCATCAGATGTCTGGCAGAGTATGGGATGGGGTGCGATTATTTATCTCTCATCGATCAGCAGTATTGATCCGACACTGTATGAAGCGGCAGAAATTGACGGATGCGGCAGACTGCGTAAAATCATTCATATTATACTGCCCCATCTGAAAAGCGTATTTATCATGCTTTTGATTTTGAAACTTGGTTCTATTTTAGATGCCGGATTCGATCAAATTTATATTCTTTCTACGCCTCAGGTTCTCAGTGTATCAGAGATCATTGATACATGGGTGTTTAAAGAAGGTTTGCAGAAGATGAACTACAGTTTGGCTACAGCGGTTGGATTGTTCAAATCAATCATTGGTTTTACCTTGGTTATGCTTTCCAACAAATTGGCGCGTAAATGGGGGTACGGATTATGGTAAGGAGAAAAAGAGCAGGCAGAGAGCGTGTAAACAGATACAAAATGCAGAAATTCGATGTGGTAATCTATCTTGTGCTGTTTTTTGTCGGACTTCTATGCCTTTTCCCTCTGATGTATGTATTCAGTGTATCGCTGACGCCGATCACAGAAGTATATGAAAACGGAGGTTTCGTATTGATTCCGAAAGAGATTACCTTTGAGGCATATCGCAGTATTCTGACAGGCAGCGGCATACCGAGAGCGCTTCGTGTTACCGTCGGCATTTCTGTAGTGGGAACTTTTGTTTCGGTTGTGATGACAACTTTGGTTGCATATCCACTAAGCAGAAAGGATCTTCCAGGAAGAAAATATTTGGTACCGTTTTTCGTATTTACGATGCTGTTTTCAGGCGGAACGATTCCTACCTACTTGGTTGTAAAGGCAGTGGGACTTACAGGTAGCTATTTGTCATTGATTGTTCCGACGGCTGTCAGTACATACAATATGCTAGTCATGAAGGCGTTTTATGAGAGCCTTCCGGTGGAGTTATCAGAAGCGGCCAGAATTGACGGGGCAGGAGAGTTCAGCGTTTTATATAAGATTATCATTCCGTTATCCAAACCGGTTATGATGACAGTTGGCTTATTTTATCTAGTTTCTTATTGGAATACATATTTTTCTGCGCTGATGTATATTACTGAGGATACTATGCAGCCGCTCCAGATTGTTTTAAGAAGACTGCTCGCAGCAAGCAGCTCTCTTCAGAATGTGGATCAGGTTATGCCTTCTACTACGTTGCAGATGGCGGCGGTAATTGTCAGCTGTCTTCCGGTATTAATGATATATCCGTTTTTACAAAAATATTTTACAAAAGGTATGGTATTGGGTGCCGTAAAGGGCTAAAGGAGAAAAATGAAGAAGTGTATTGCAATTATTGGAGGCGGTGTAGCTGGATGTACGGCAGCATTATTGGCGTGGAATATGGGACTTTTTCCAGTTATTATCGAACGAAGAAGTTATCTGGGATTTGAAATTAATGGAAGATACCAGATATTTACTGAAAAAAAGGCATGGGAAATCTATCATGAACAAAGTGTACTTCAGCTGTCGGGAGAAGACATTGATGAGGAAATCTGCTTTTATCAGGGAGAGACAAAGGCTAATTTAATGAAGCAGATTTATGAGAAAGGAATCCCGTGCCTTCTGTTTACACATGTGGCGGGTGTAGTATGTGATGAACAGAAGCAGGTTGCAGGATTGATTTTGGCAAACAGCTATGGAAGTTGGTATATACGGGCTGACAGTGTATTGGACTGTACCGGAGATGGTGTGGCGAAAAATGCAGTCAGGGGGTTTGCGTTAGACGGGAAATTAAAGAAAGCCTCTTATGTTTTGGAACTGGAAGGAGAAGGGCTTGGCAATGGAAAACTTCAGCTGAACACAACATCTGGCTGGAACGGGATTCTTACTTTGCATCCTTCCAGAAGAGGGGCAGATACGAAGGTGGCAGTGTTTGAGACAGAGATATCCATGGAGGAAAATGCTCATCCTGCAAATGTTCGCAGCAGGTTGGAACACGAACTGAAATCCAGGGCAGTTTCTGTTATTGCGGCAGTCAGGGAATATTTTGCCGACAGATGCATCTATGTAATCAATATGGGGGCAGAAGTCGCCATGCTTCCTGTTACAGGAAACTATTTTAAAGAATTTTCAGGGATTTATGAGAACCAGAATCCCTTAAAGTTTCCCTTCACTCCTTCGGAACTGTTGATGATGGAGAAAGAGATGAAAAGGATACTTCAGGTTATCAATAAAGAAGAAAAAAAGAACGCAAAAAGTGTTTGGGTCTTTCTCAATGGCTCTCGTTTTCCGGTTTCAGAGGTGTTAAGTTCTCGAAAAGGGGAGAAGATGGAGATAGAAGGCACAGTGCTTTGGCCGGTTCATTTGGAGAAGAAAGCAGCCAAGCCTTATGACGGCAATATTGCAGTGATTGGTCTGGGGACAGCAGGAATGTCAGCACTCTTTGGAATTGAAGCGGAAAGGGTAACTGCCGGTCATACCGTGGGAGCAGAAAGTCAGTATATTTTAGGCGGTACCAGAACGGCTGGCCATGTGGCTAACTATTATCACGGAAGAATCGGTGGCTTTACAAAAAGATTGAATGAGATCTACGATGCCTTTGACCGAGATGTATTAAAAACCCCTAGGAAGTATCGGGAAATGTTTGGATTCAGTTATGTGCATCTGGCGCTGATGTTTCATTATGAAGTAGTGAAGAAAAAAAGGGATCTTTTGCTGGCAACGGTGGCTTTCGACGCTATGAAGGAGGGAAACAGAGTAACGGGCGCTTTGATGGTCAATGAAAATGGAGTGTTTCGTGTTGATGCAGATGTTACCCTGGATATGACCGGAAATGGGGATATTGCTGCTCTCGCAGGAGCGGAATTTCATTTTGGTGCGGATGAGGATGGAAGCTGCCAGACTTACAGCCAGTGGGGACTGGAAGAACGGGTTCTGCAGGATTTTCATCAGCGCAGCACCGTGGGCGATTATGATATGGTGGATGCGACAGAATACAAAGACATGCTGAGAGCTTCGATGATAGCGCAGATGAAAAACAGTGATTATTATAGTTCAAATCCGGTCTCTTACCGGGAAAGCAGAAGAATTACAGGTAGGGATTATCTGGATATCAAACGGGCAATTTGTAATTATTCCATTGAACAGCCTGTGGCAGTAGCGGTTAGTACCATTGATAATCACGGAAAAGCCGGAACGGATATTTCCAGGATGGGATTCTGCGCAGTGGTCAGGGATTATAAAGTAGCGCTCTCTCTTGGATGTTTTCAGCCGAAGGGACTTCAGGGAATTTTGGTGGGAGGAAAAGCAATCTCTGTAGACAAAGATACCCAGGCGGTGGTGCGAATGAATGCAGATATTCAGAATGCAGGATACGCTTTGGGTTATATTTCTGCCAAAATGAAAGAATGCGGCGGAAGAGACGTGGAGTATGAAACAATCAGAGAGTTTCTGGAAAAAGAGGACCTGATTCCGGAAGAATATACCAAAAGAAAATTTCCGGAAGTAAAGGAGGCAGTAAGTCGGTTAAAGGTGGAAGAGCCGCACAGTCTGCTTGATGTACTTCTCCAGAAAAAAGAAGATGTAGTTCCGGTTCTCAGGGAAGAATGGAAAAGAGAAACGTCTCAAAGCAGAAAAACAGTTCTGGCAAAGGCGCTGGCGTGGTTTGGAGATCGAACGGGGAAGGATGTAATTGTCAAACGTCTGCGCTGGCTGAAAGAGCATGAAAATACGACGTACATGAGCGATATCGCAGAGCGGAGCGATACAGTAAAACATGGTATAAGGGAAGAGATGAACGATTACTGGGACATGAATCAGCTGATTGAAGCAGCTGGAAGAATCCGGGATCGGGAAATCACAGAACTTTTGTGCGAAATCATTCAGGAAACTCAGTCGGGCGGACCACCGCATTACAGTAGATTTCCATATTTCAGGGTGCGGCGTGACTTGACCTGTATTCCGTATTATGATCGTGTTTTTAATTTGGTTCATGTGTTTTTCGAATCGCCTGATCCAGCCGCCGGCGAAGTTTTGGCAGGCCTTTTGAAAAAAGAATATATCGGGGGAGGATATTATGCACTGTCAGTTACAGACGAGCCGTTGCCGTTGGCATCATATCTGGAATTGATAACGGCGATTGCCGCTTACCGATGTGGAAGGGAAGAAGGACGTAAAATTATAGAATGTTATGTGCGAGATGTAAGAAGCGTATATGCAAAATTTGCGAAACGCTGTCTGACAGGAGGAAAAGAAAATGAGAACTGAATGGGAGCTGCTACCGGAAATGCTGCGCTGTCAGGGAGGATTTGTTGTATCCAGTCGTGAGGAATGGGAGGAAAAACGCCGCCCGGAAATACTGGAACTGTTTAAAAGTCATGTCTATGGACGGATTCCGGATGAAAAGAACATAAAAGTTACGATCCGTTTGGCGGATGAGAAAGAATCAGAAACGATTATGGATGGTCGTGCCGTCAGGAAAACTGTAGAAGTGGAAGCAACGCGGAATAGGAGATATTTCAGCTTCAGTTTTGTTGTGTTTGTGCCGAAACGTCAGGAAAAAGTGCCTGTGTTTCTTACAATATGCAATAGAGGAATCAGAGACAGCGATCCTTCCAGGGGATTTCTCAGTTCTTTCTGGCCGGCAGAAACAATGATTGCAAGAGGATACGCGGCAGCTGTGTTCCGGACGCAGGAAGTGGCTCCTGATTACGATGAAGGCTTTCATACAGGGTTTTACAGATTATTTCCGGAATATGCTGTCGGACGACCTGAGGATGGATTCGGAGCTATTGGTGCATGGTCCTGGGCCGTGAGTAAGATTATTGATTATGTGGAAACGGATCAAAGTTTGGATGAGACAAGAATTGTTGTTGTGGGACACTCCAGAGGAGGAAAAACGGCACTTTGGACAGCAGCCCAGGATAGGAGAGTTGCCATGGTAGCGGCCAGTTGTGCCGGAAATACCGGAGATGCGATATCCAGAGGAAATACTGGAGAGAGAATTCAGGATATTGTAGAGAAATTTGGTTATTGGTTCTGCAGAAAATACGCAGACTACGGGGGGAGGGAGGAGAAACTGCCGGTAGATCAGCATATGCTGCTTGCACTGATTGCTCCGAGGCTTCTCTACACATCTGCGAAGACGAGAGACAGCTGGGCAGATCCTGAAGGCCAGTATGAATGCTGCGTACGGGCAGGACAGGTATACAAGCTATACGGAAAGAAAGGCTTGGCGGATCGTAGTTTTCATTTAGCGCCTGACTGTCCTGTTTTCGGTGATGGAATCGGACATCACCGCCGGACAGGAACTCATGATCTGGATGAAGTTGACTGGAATTATTATATGGATTTTGCAGACAAGAATTTGCAGAATAAAGGTGCGACTGCAAATTAAACAAAAACTCAGTAACTATATAGAATCAACTGTAGTAAACGAGGTAGTTAGAAAGAGGGAAAGAACTATGTGGTAATGAGAAAGGTTTACATGGAACCCTTCGAGAAAGACAATGCTGAATGTAACGGTGATGAGGATATGAAAGTTTAAAAACAAAAGAGACTGATAAACTGGGGCTTCTATGACTTGGCCACAGCTTATCAGTCTTTGTACGTCACCTATTGACCGTGTACCAAACGGTATGTGCGATAGGCTGAAAAGAAGGGGGTTAATTCACCTTGAAAATTAGTTACGTGTATTTTGTGCTCGTGAAGTTTGAGTTACACCATTTTATGACTGCAAAGAACTGCTATTTTCTGCATCGCAGGAAGACATTCTTCAAAAAACATTTTGTACGATTCACAGAAATAATTTTGTCCTCGTATGGTTCCGGGTTGATCTCTGTGTCTTCGGCAGCCGCCTCTGCAAATATAGAAATACTGGCAGTGCCGGCATTCTTCTGTATGGTCCAGGGATTGCTCTACAAAGTTGCTTTTATTGATTCTTCTTTTTATCTGTTCAAAAGTGTCCTTTGTCAGGTCGCCGAGTTTGTATTCATCCAGCACATAAAAATCACAGGGATATACACTTCCATCTGCCTCTATCACACTTTGAGAAGAACAGATGCCTCTTTGCTCACAGGCTTCCGGATATCTTCCCATAAGAATTCCAATATAATTTTCAAACTGACGAATAAACGGATGCTTTCCCTTCTGAAAATCCAGAACCCAAAGGCGAAACAGTTCAATCAGAAACTGTCCGTAGGCCTGAGGGGAGAGAGAATATTCCTGCGCTCCCTGCCTGGTTCCGATCGGATCCAGGCAGGCGATGTACTGCTGCCAGAGAAAGCCGTTTTTCTTGTAGAATTCATAAATCCGGTTGATTTTGGCGGCCGTCTTTTTATTTACGACGGTCAGGACATTGAATTCTGCACCTGCTTTTTTTAACATTTCGGCTACATGGAGAGTATGAAAATAAGTATCATTTCCCTGTGTGTCCTTGCGGTAGGCATCGTGGGTCGTCTTGAAATCCATTGGCCTGGATCGCATGGGAGATTTGCACCTGATTGACATTATGCTTTTTTTCCAGTTCAAGACATCTGCGGTAAAAATTCAATCCTGCCAAGGTAGGTTCTCCGCCCTGGAAAGCGATGGAATAGCTTCCCTCCGCCCAGGCGAGCGTCTTTTTGATCACTTCTTCCAGTGTTTCCAGAGACATGATTCCATAGGAATTTTGTTTTCTGTGTTCCATTTCGTCTGCATAAAAACAGTATTTACAGTGCAGATTACAAAGTCCTGAAGCGGGTTTTATTAAAATACTGATCGGCGGCATGGCAAAGGTTCTCCTGTCCGTTTGTTAATGAAAGCATACGTCGTACAGAAAATATTTTTAAGTATGCTCAGTGTTTCTCAGTTGTTGAATTCTTCCGGATGAATTTCACGGAGCTTTTGTGCTCCTTCCGCACGTCCGGTCTTTTCCAGACGTTCACAGTATTGCGGCAGGTTGCCCTTCGCATGGTAAGGGCCGCCTTCGCGGATTACCGTCCACATGGGATCTGAATCTGTGCGGGAGGTCATCATCATATCGTGCAGCCAGTCTACCAGATAACGGCATGCTTTATCACAGAGTTCCGGATGTTCCTTGGCCAGATTGTGCTGTTCATGGTAATCGTTTTCCAGGTCAAACAGCATTTCCTTCGGGAAAAGGTGGTATCCGTCATGGTAGGTGCGGATGTAAATGTAATGGTCAAATCGCACGGATCGCTGGCATACGTGGGAACCCTGCGAGACAACCAGATATTCCCGTCCGCATTCTGTTCCTTCAAGTCGGAGCACAGCAGATGGCAGTAGATGCTGCGATGTACGGAGATAAAGAGATGGCTTATCAGGCGTTGCTTGCGGATCCGGTAATTAACAGTACAGAGGCAGCAAAAAAAATTTTGGATGAATTATGGGAAATAAACAAATCGTATATTAAAAAGAGCAGCTATGTCAAGTAAACTGTTGCTGACCATGTTGTAAACCTCAACAATAAGAAGAGGCAGGGAATGTTGAAAGTGATTTCAACATTCCCTGCCTTTTTTTATTCTTACTGAAATTTAGGTTCGCAGGTCACATCGCAGCCCAGCCTCTGGAAGGTTTTTCTGTCCACTTCCGAGAGCATGACAGAGGAGTGAACCTGACATCCGTGAAGCTGAGGAAGCTGTGCCAAAGCGAGTTTTGCATCTTCGCTTTCTGCGGCTGTCGCAGAGAGCGCGATCAGGATCTCGTCGGTGTGCAGGCGCGGATTCTTGCTGCCGAGATACTTGGTTTTCAGTATCTGGATCGGCTCGATGGCTGTCGGGGCAATGATGTGTTTGTCGTGGTCGATGCCGGCGAGCTCTTTCAGCGCATTCAGCAGAAGGGCCGCGCAGGCGCCCAGCAGATCTCCGGTTTTTCCTGTGATCACTTTTCCGTTTGGAAGTTCCATTGCTGCAGCAGGGGCTCCGGTTGTTTCGGCCCGCACAAGCGCCGGGGAAACGGTGCTGCGGTCAGTGGAAGTGATATGTTCCTGTTTCATCAGAAGCTCGATCTTGAATGCTTCTTCCTCGCTGCGGGAGCCGTCTGCGATGCCGTCTACCGCCTGATAATAACGGCGGATGATTTCCTGGCGGGAAGCCTCACGGCAGACTTCATCATCGATGATGCAGTTTCCAGCCATGTTGACACCCATGTCTGTCGGAGATTTGTAGGGGCTTTGTCCGAAAATCTGTTCAAAGATCGCATTGAGTACCGGGAAGATTTCCACATCACGGTTGTAGTTGACCGTGGTCTTTCCATATGCTTCCAGATGGAACGGGTCGATCATATTGACATCGTTCAGATCGGCAGTAGCCGCTTCATAGGCAAGATTTACCGGGTGTTTCAGCGGAAGGTTCCAGATCGGGAAGGTTTCGAATTTGGCGTAGCCTGCGTTTACTCCGCGTTTATGCTCATGGTAGAGCTGGGAAAGACAGGTGGCCATTTTTCCGCTTCCCGGCCCCGGAGCGGTTACCACAACCAGAGGTCTGGTCGTCTCGATATAGTCATTTTTGCCGTATCCTTCGTCGCTGACGATCAGAGGAATATTGCCGGGATAGCCCGGGATGTAATAGAGGATATATACTTTGATTCCCAGGTTTTCCAGCCTCTTTTTAAACATGGCAGCGCTGTGCTGGCCGGAGAACTGTGTGATTACGACACTTCCCACATAGAGGCCCTTTCCACGGAATTCGTCGATGAGACGAAGGACGTCGCTGTCATAGGTGATGCCGAGATCACCGCGGACCTTGTTCTTTTCAATCGCATCTGCGCTGATGGCGATGACGATTTCCGCCTGGTCCGCAAGCTGCATCAGCATACGCAGTTTACTGTCAGGAGCAAATCCCGGAAGAACTCTGGAAGCATGGTAATCATCAAAAAGCTTTCCGCCAAATTCCAGATACAGTTTATTGTCAAACTGGTTGATTCTTTCACGAATGTGTTCTGACTGCATTTTCAAATACTTTTCGTTATCAAATCCTGTTTTAATGGCTTTTTTCTCCTTTGCTTTATAATACTCACTAAAAAACAAACATCCACAATATAGTATACGAGTGGTTTTGAAAGCAGGCAAGGGTTTTTTTGAAATTTGTCACATTTTACGTTACTATTCAGCCAGGTCTGCGCATTTACTGCGCAGACCGTATGAAAACATAGTGCCTGCAGGCA
>CABUPZ010000006.1 GCA_902493585.1 uncultured Fusicatenibacter sp.
CATCTGGTTCGCTTTGTAGAAGAACTCAAGAACCTGCATGTACATGGAATCAGAATCGGTAATATCCTGATAGTCAGAACCATCTGCTTTTGCCAGCACGAATCCCAGCTCATCGTATCCATAGTAGCAGGTCGGCTGTTTTGCATTGTTCATCATGTTTCCATCCCAGTCTTTGAAGAAGGACAGCGCGTAGGTCGGTTTTCCGCTGTCACTGGTCGGTACCGCTTCCTGCATCTGTTTCAGGACATCCAGAAGTCCATCCAGATCCTTGATCTCCGGATAACCTACTGCTTTGTAAGCATCCCAGCGAACGTAAGGACCAAAGGTCGGCTCCAGAGACTCTCCTGGCTCTGTCGGAGCGCTGCTGGATACTTCAGACGGAACCGCATAAATTCCATCTTCCTCTACCAGGCTGTTGGTTGACTCAATCGCGGTGTCATATCTGTGAACATTTTCTGCATCTGTAAGCAGGTCTGTCATATCCATAACCAGTCCTGCGGTTACAAGATTCTGAAGACGTCCTGCATCTGCATTGGTCAGGATCAGGTCCCCCAGATCTCCTGCTGCGGAACGTGTCTGGAACAGGGTATCGCCGCCTCCTGCTACGTTTGGAGCGATGATATTCAGTTCCATATTGAATTTGTCTTTTACGATTTTTGCAAACCATCCGGACTGGATACCCTGGTAGTTTGCCTGACCGTCAAACACATCAACGGTGATGAACTCATCGTAAGTACCGTCGCTGCTTCCGGTGCTGCCGGAAGATGCTGTGCTGCTTCCGGAGCTGCTCGCGGAATCACCGGAGCCGCCGCAGCCTGCCAGCAGGGATACACCCATTACTGCGCATAACATAATGCTGATAATTTTCTTTTTCATGATAAATACCTCACTTTTATCTGTTTCAATAAACTGCTGTGTGGGATCAACCCTTTACAGAACCGATCATGATACCTTTTACAAAGAATCTCTGGAACATCGGATATACAAACAGGATCGGCAGTACAACGATAACGGATACCGTCATACGGATCGAGGTCGGTGTCTGCTGTGTTGCCAGAGCCGCCATGTTCAGTGTCGAACCTGCGTTGTTTCTTACCATTGCTGCCAGGGAGTTTGCCTGGTTGATGTATGTATACAGCAGGTACTGCAGAGAGTACAGTTTCTGATCGGTGATGTAGATCAGGGTATCCTGGAAGGAGTTCCACTGACCAACCGCTGCAAAGATTGCTACCGTTGCCAGGATCGGGGTACATGCCGGAAGGATGATCTTTACGAAGACCCTGAGGATACCTGCACCGTCAATCTCTGCCGCCTCCTGCAGCGCTCTCGGAATCGACTCTACGTAAGTCTTAACCAGGATAATGTTGAACGGCTGTACGATCGCCGGGATAACATATACCCAGAACGTATTGGTCAGATGCAGAGTCTGCATGGTGATGAACATCGGAATCAGTCCTGCGTTGAAGTACATGGTGATAACGATGAAACGATACAGGAACTTTCTTCCCCACATCTTTTCCTGTGTGAACATGAATCCCAGGAAAGCAGATGCGAGTACCGTACATGCCGTACCGATTACTGTTCTTGCCAGAGATACGAGCGCTGCCGTACCAAGTCCGCTCAGCTGAAGTACCTGTTTATAGTTCTCCAGATGAATGTCCTTCGGAATGAAGTTGATCATACCATTGGCACTCAGATCGTTGGCGCTGATCGTGTTGATGATCAGATAGTAAAACGGATAGACACAAATAAGGGTGAACAGACCGAATATCAGGTAGTTGACAATGCTAAAGGATATGTCTGATCCGGAATAGTGTTTCATTTTTTTCTTGATTTTTGCTTCCATCTCACATTCTCCTTTTTAAATAATCGATTCTCCACGGGTCTTCTTGGAAATGACATTGACGATGATAAGCAATGTAACGCTGACGATACTCTTCAGCATACTGATCGCCGTTGCCAGAGACAGACTCGATCCGGTCATACCTATATTATATACATACAGGTCAAGTACCTGGATGTGCTCCTTGTTGAAGGAGTTCTGGAATACGTAATACTGGTCCATACCATTGTTCAGGAAGTTTGCAACAGACATCATCAGAAGTACGAAGTATGTCGGAAGCAAAGCAGGGAACGTAATATGGCGCATCAGCTGGAAACGGTTTGCTCCGTCTACACGTGCAGCCTCATAAAGCTCAGGATCGATCCCTGAGATAGATGCCAGATACATGATGGAGTTCCATCCGAGTCCTTTCCAGGTGCTCCATGCAAGCATCATCAGCCAGGTATGTTTGTCGCTGTCCAGAATCTGCAGCGGCGCATCGATCAATCCAAGATTCTGCAGTACAGTATTAAGCATACCTGTGTTGGAGAACAAACTGAACGCGATGGAATATACCAGAACCCAGCTGATGAAGTTCGGAAGCGTTGTCAGTGTCTGTACCACATTCTTGAACCATTTACATTTGATCTCATTGAGGAAGATCGCAAACAGCATAGGAAGCATGGATGTTGCAATACCCAGCAAACTCATTGCAAAGGTATTCTTCAATACCTGGATCATCTGTGCTACCTGTGTCTTGTTGCCAAACAGCATCTCGAACCACTGGAGTCCGACAAACTCACACTGACTTAAAGCCAGAGGCGGTTTGTAATCATAGAATGCATAGATCCAGCCATGCAGTGGGAAATAGGAAAACAGAAAACATAAAATAATGAACGGCAGAACTAACAGTGTCAATTTCTTATTGGTCTTACTTTTCTTTTTCACGCCGTTTTTGGCAGGTGCACCTGCCGTAACTGATTTGGCCATTTTTTTACCTCCTTCTTGACTCTGCCTTTTATGTCCGATATTTTAGCATTATTTTTTCGTCACATATACCATAGAAATTTAATGTTTTTACTGTTTTTTTTAGAATATGTATATTTTTAGAGGTAAAATCTCTACTTTTTCACGTAAAATATCTAGCATTCTTTCTGTAGATTTCTTTAGCGGTAAGATTGTAAGATGTTCCTGAAGTAAAAGATTCGGTTACGATTCAGTCAGCGCCTCCGGTTCCTGTCTGAAAGATACCAAATTTGTATGAAACAGGGGGAATTCCTTATGAGATTTCGTTACGACAGTCCATTCTTTGAGTTTATGAACACTCTCGCCGCTTTTATCGGTCTGAATGTAGTGTTTCTGATCACCTGTCTTCCCGTAGTCACCATCGGTCCGGCGCTCACCGCACTCTATACCGTGACCATGCAGGAAGCACGCAAGGAACATGGATATATCTTTTCTACATATTTTAAAGCTTTTAAATCGTCCTTTAAACCGTCATTCCTGGGAGGTCTTTTCTACCTGTTCATCGGCGCGGTTCTTCTTTTTAATTTGGCGTTCTGGTCAGCAATGGGCACCGTCCTTGGAAATATCATTCTGCTGCTTATCACTTTCGCAGTGGTAGTGGCTGTTATTTCTTTTCTTTATACTTTCCCGCTTCTGGCGAGATTTGATGGTTCTCTGAAACAGATGCTCAAAAGCGCCTTTCCGATCGCAATGACACACAGGAAATACACGCTGGCGCTTCTGGGTGTTCAGGCAGTCGCCGTTGCTTTCTGCCTGCTCGTTCCATTGGCGAAAATCTTTATGGTACTTCTTGGATTTTCGTTTCTTGCTTACTGCAACTCTTTCCTGTTCATCAAGGTTTTCCGGGATTATGAGGAACAGGAGGCAGAACCAGAGGAAATTTCTGAGACTTCCGGTATCAACCAGGTGAAAGCCTGATCCGGTGTCTCATAAATGACATATAATCAAAAACGGAGGATTTTCTAAATGAAATACGGATTTTTTGACGACAACGCGAAAGAATATGTGATCCAGCAGCCGGACACACCGCTTCCATGGATCAACTACTTGGGGAACAGCGATTTCTTCCGCCTGATCTCCAATACCTGCGGCGGTTACTGCTTTTACCGCGACGCGAAACTGCTGCGTCTGACCCGTTACCGCTATAACAACGTTCCGTATGACAACAACGGACATTACTTCTACCTGAAAGACGGGGACACCATCTGGAATCCTGGCTGGCAGCCAACCAAGACTCCGCTGGATTTCTATGAATGCCGTCAGGGTATCGGATACAGCCGCTTTACTTCCAAGAAAAACGGCGTGATTGCTCAGGCGCTTTACTTCGTTCCGCTGCATGATACCTGTGAGATCCAGCAGCTTACTCTGACCAACGACACAGATGATGTCAAGAATGTACAGCTGTTTTCCTATGTAGAATGGTGTCTGTGGAACGCAGACGACGATTCCCGCAACTTCCAGAGAAACCTGAGCACCGGTGAAGTGGAAGTGGAAAATTCCGTGATTTATCACAAGACCGAATACCGGGAGCGCCGCAATCATTTCGCTTACTACGGTGTCAATGCGCCGGCGGATCACTTCGAAACCAGCCGTGACGCATTCCTCGGCGTTTACAACGGACCGGACCATCCGAAAGCAGTGATGAACGGAACCTTGACCGATTCCATCGCCAGCGGCTGGTACCCGATCGCTTCCCACCAGTTCAACGTTTCTCTGGCTCCGGGCGAAAGCCGTACTTTCCTCTTTGTACTTGGATATGCAGAGAATCCTCAGGAAGAAAAATGGGAAGCTCAGGATGTGATCAATAAGAAACCGGCAAAAGCCGTTCTTGAGAAATACAGCACACAGGAAGGCGTAGATCAGGCATTTGCAGAACTGAAAGCATACTGGGAAGAGCTTCTCTCCCGTTTCCAGGTTTCCACCAAAGACGAGAAAGTCAACCGTATGGTCAATATCTGGAACCAGTATCAGTGTATGGTTACCTTCAATATGTCCCGCTCCGCTTCCTACTACGAATCCGGCATCGGCCGCGGCATGGGATTCCGTGATTCCTGCCAGGATCTGCTGGGCTTCGTTCACCTGATTCCGGAGCGTGCGCGTACAAGAATCATCGATATCGCTTCCACACAGTTCCAGGACGGCAGCGCTTACCATCAGTATCAGCCGCTGACCAAAAAAGGAAACTCCGATATCGGAAGCGGTTTCAACGATGACCCGCTGTGGCTGATCGCAGCAGTCTCCGCCTATATCCGCGAGACCGGCGATACCACGATCCTGGACGAGCAGGTACCGTTTGACAATGACTGGGACGTTGCCGTTTCCCTGATGGGACATCTGAAACGCAGCTTTGACTTTATCACAACACACAAAGGACCTCACGGCCTGCCGCTGATCGGACGTGCAGACTGGAACGACTGCCTGAACCTGAACTGCTACTCCGAGCATCCGGGCGAATCCTTCCAGACCTTTGGCCCAAGCGAGGGACCGGTGGCAGAATCCGTATTTATCGCTGGTATGTTTGTGAAATACGGACGGGAATACCGGGATCTCTGCCTGCTGACCGGCAATCAGGCAGAAGCCGATTACGCAGAGGCTGAAGTTGAAAAAGTATACGATGCGATCCTGAAATACGGCTGGGACGGAAAATGGTTCCTCCGCGCTTACGATGCAAACTCCGAGAAAGTCGGCTCTGCAGAATGTGAGGAAGGAAAGATCTACATCGAACCGCAGGGATTCCTTCCGCTGTCCGGCGTAGGTATCAAAGAAGGACTTGCCGAACAGGCTCTGAAATCCGTTGAGGAGTGGCTGGACACCAAATACGGTATCACTATCCTTCAGCCGCCATACCGCAGATATCACCTGAATCTCGGTGAGATCTCCTCTTATCCGCCGGGATACAAGGAGAATGCCGGCATCTTCTGCCACAACAACCCGTGGGTTTCCATCTCCGAGGCCGTGCTGGGGCACGGAAGCAGAGCCTTTGAGGTATACCGCAAGATCTGCCCTGCATTCCTGGAAGACATCAGTGATATCCACCGTACAGAACCGTATGTTTACTCACAGATGATCGCCGGAAAGGATGCTCCGCGGTTCGGCGAAGCAAAGAACAGCTGGCTGACCGGAACGGCTGCATGGACCTTTGTCAATGTATCTCAGTACATCATCGGTATTCAGCCGACATTGAACGGTCTGTGCATCGATCCGTGTGTACCTGCAGATTTCGGTGATTTCACCGTTACAAGAAAATACCGCGATGTTGTCTACAACATCACCGTGAAAAACCCGAACCACGTGGAAAAAGGCGTTGTGTCTATGACCGTGGACGGCGCTTCCGTTGACGGAAATATCATTCCGTTTGACAGCGGCAAGAAGACCGTTTCTGTTGAAGTTGTCATGGGCTGAGAATTCCATCACATCGATTCGTAAACATCTGATTAGATGCCATAGGAAACCATACTACTTTAACTAAAAATCGGAAGAAATTCCTCTTGATTGGTGGATTTCTTCCGATTTTTTACTTATAAAATCGGAGCTGCTGCTCCGATAGATTTTGATCTACTTTTGCAGCAGCCCCTTTCGTATAATAATATCATATTTCAGCCACTCTCTGGAAACAGGCGGAACGGTGTCCCAGAGAATCATTGATCCTCTTAAAGTTGTCCAGGTCGCACATCAGAAGCACCCCCACGACCTCATTCTGGATCCTGTGACTCACCGGCAAACATAAATCCGCCTTTTCCCTGATTCTTTACCTGATACAACGCTCTGTCAGCAGCTTCGTAAAGGCTGTCAAAATCCTGTTCACCGCTGCGCATTACAATGCCGATGCTGACAGAAATTTCCACATCCTCATAGCTGTTTCCGTTCCTTTCCTGAAACTGACGGGCGATCATTTCCGCGCGTTCCACTGCAGTCTCTTTCTTTTTCAGCCCCGAAAAATACACAAGAAATTCATCGCCGCCCAGCCGTGCGCAGATATCGTCACTCCGGCTGTTCCTACGCAGGATATCCGCAAATCCCACCAGAACCTCGTCTCCTGCCAGATGTCCATAGGTATCGTTCAGCTTCTTAAAATTGTCGATATCCATCATAAACAGCACGCCGTCTTCTTTTTCCTGCAAAGATTTTTTGATCAGCCGCACCGCCGCCTTCCGGTTAAGAATTCCGGTCAGCGAATCCTGCTCCGCCTCTTTCTGCAGCATTTCCTGGCGTTCCACAGACTTTGAAATATCGATCACAACACCGATGATCGCGCAGCGTCCTTCCTCCGTGGTGATCTTCCGTCCTTTGTCGTACACCCATCTTTTCTCGCCGTTCTTTTTCAGCAGACGGTACTGAACCTCATACTCTCCCTTCTCCCGAACATCGCGGAACACTTTTTCTTCTACCCGTTCCCTATCCTCCGGCGCAATTGTCTCGATCACCATTTCACCGATATTGGAACGCAGTTCTTCATAAGTGTAACCCATGTAATCCAGCATTTCATCATTGATGATATACAGGGGAAAACCCTTCTCCAGATAGACTCCGATAATGCCTCCCGGAAAGGTATTTGTCATCAGTTTGATCAACTCTCTGTGGGATTCCACGCTGAGCTTTTTGATAACCTCATGTCCATATTTCAAAGGGAAGAATTCCTCTTCGGTCTGCACAGAAGTCGGTGTGGACATATGAAGGTTCAGGAACTTCCACTGCCCGCCCTCACGGCAGCAGGTCGCCGTAAGCCTCGTCTGTAAAGTAAAATATTCCCCGCTTTCTTCCGCCACACGTACCGCCACGCTGCAGAATGCACAGCATACCTCCGGATGCATGGATGTCTCCCAGTAATCTTCTATGGTATAAAAAATGGACGCCAGATTGACAGAAAATTCCTTTTGCAGAAGCTGTTCCAGCTCATGTTTGTTCCTTGCTGTTTCCTGTACCCCGGTACCAATACTGATGATCTCATCGGATACAAATTCCAGCGTTTTTTTCAGATCTCTTTCGCTCATGTAAGCTTTTAAAAATTTTTCCAGAAGTTCTCTAACTCTATATTCCACGACAGAGTACCTCCTTGTTTTGCTGGTTGTATTATATCATTTTCTATATATCCTTTTCAACTTTATTTCTTTCATTCGGGGCTTTTGCATTCATCCAATTTTTAGACATAAACGTGCTCTACAAATAAACAGGTAAACCGACATCCCATGGTTCCCAGCTGCCTTTTTTCATTCCGGCAAACGGTATTTCTTTCTACCGCCAAACGCCGTTGCCCTCCTCTCCCCGCCTGTGCTAAAATAGATGCACCGGAGGTATACCAATGAAAAAATCTCAAAAAACCAAAACATCTCATTCCCCTGCCAGACACCGTTTTGCCGCTGCCCTGATCCTCTTTCTGCTCAGCGCCGCGCTGCTTCTGGTCTCCACGCTGGTCCCCGCAGCCGCGGAATGGTATTCCAGCCATATCTACCAGCCAGCCGCCACTGCCATCTCAGGGCTGACCGGGCGCGTGCCATTTTCCCTGGCGGAAATCGGCCTTTATCTGCTGATTCTCGGATTTCTGTTTTCTGTGGCGTACACCATCTGCCGGATCATCAAAAAAGGGGCCGCCGGTCAGCGGTTGCTCTCCTGGCTGTCCGGAATCCTTCTGGCGGCTTCCCTGCTTGCCTTCTTCTTCATGCTGGGCGGCGGGATCAATTACCACAGGGTCTCCTTCGCGGAAAAGGCCGGGATTTCTGCAGAACCATGCACGGTGGAAGACCTCTCCCGGATCTGTTCCTGGCTGACCGAAGAGGTCAATGCCAGAAGTTCCCAGGTCTCCAGAGATGAAAACGGCGTCATGAGACTGTCCCGCCCGGAAGGTCCGGACGCAGCCGCCGCCATGGCATCCCTCGGAGAAACCTTTCCGGATCTGTCCGGAAGCTATCCGATGCCGAAAAAAGTCCTGTGTTCCCAGATTCTGTCACGCCTTGGCCTGACAGGAATCTTTTCCGCGTTCACCATCGAGGCCAACTACAACCGTGATATGACCGCCTACAACATCCCTTTCACCGTCTGCCATGAACTTTCCCACCTGAGAGGATTTATGCAAGAGGAAGAGGCAAATTTCATCGCATTCCTGGCATGCATCCAGTCCGAACAGACAGACTTTCAGTACAGCGGTTATCTGTCTGCGTGGATCTACTGCATGAACGCACTGTATGATACGGATTACGATACCTGGAGCGCCATAAGAAGCCAGCTGGCGCCTTCCGTCGAAACGGATCTGACCGCCAACCGGGAGTTCTGGGCATCCTACGACGGAATACTGGAAGAAATCTCCACCCAGGTCAATGACACCTACCTGAAGATCAACGGGCAGGACAGCGGGGTGGAGAGTTATGACATGATGGTAGAACTGACAGTTGCTTATTTTAAAGATAAAATTTGATCTGTTTTACACCAACTAAATTAGTTTATTTCAATTGGTGTATTGCTATCTACGGAATGAAATGATATTATGTAAACAGAGCAATGGCTGTGGAGGATATTGCCAAAGCGCTGAAAGTACACGCAAACCAGGTACAGGAATGGCTTTCAGAGCGCGCGAACCAGACAGAATAAACATTTACCCGAAACGAGTGACAGGGAGCGGTTGAACGCAAGATACAACCGCTCCCTGTTTCTGTGTTATAAAAAAGCCGTTACGCTTCCTCCACTTTCCCTCTCCGCCTCTTCTCATACCGCCTCTCAAACATCGAAGCCAGGATCTGCAGCACCACCGCCGCCGCGATCACGCCCCCGGCGATGAACTTTCCTTCCTGCCCGGTGAGCATCTGCGCCATCGCTCCGACCTCCGGATAGGACTTCACAACCTTTCCGATAAAATTCTCATAGGACGCCGGATTCATATCCTCGGTCTGGTTGGCGTCTCCCTTGGTGATGAATTCACCCATCAGAACCCGGTTCTCCACGACACGGTGGGTGATAATGCTGGCGGAATCCTTCGCCCCGTAAAAGGCGATCACATCGTCCACCTCCACATCCTCCGGCTCCATCTCCCGGATATACACCAGACTTCCGGTGGGAATCGCAGGCTCCATACTTCCGCTGATGACCGTATAAATATGATACCCGAACAGCCTCGGCACCGTAAGCGGCAGGCACACCAGCACCAGCGCCACAAGCATCACGGTTCCGAGAATATTGCAGAACAGCGCTGCGGAACTTCTCCGTTTCCCTTCCTTTTTTCTCCTTCTGTCTGGCTTCCCCGTCATCTGACTCTTATCTCCTTATCCATCTTGTATTTTCTGTCAATCCTGTCCGGCAGTTCTTCCCTAACCAGCAGCCGCCGTATATCAAAAAATGCCGGGAACCAAAGCGTATGGAACGTATCCATCCATTCTCACGCTTCCGCCCCCGGCGTCCTGTTATTTATTGTATCATTTCATACGTTTTCTTACAAGTACAATGATCACACCGAGCGCCGCCACTGCCAGCACACCGATTGCAACTCCTGCAACCATCGGAAGTCCTTTTTTCACTTCTTCCTCATCGATGTTGATATTGCTCTGCGGAACTTCTTCCTCATCCAGATCGGTGAGATCCTGATTCTCCTGCGGAACCTCCTCGTCCTGGATGTCTGTGGTTCCATCATCCGCTGCCGCGTCGGTTTCGCCTGCTGCGGTTCCATCCGTACCAGCGGTACCGGTTTCATCCGTTCCGGCTGCACCTGTGCCTTCTCCAGCCGCTGCGGTACCCTCACCGGCGGTTCCAGCAGCGCCAGTACCGGCTGTACCTGTACCTGTTCCGGTACCTGTCGTTCCGGTTCCGGTGGTTCCAGTTCCCGCTGTGGTACCTTCGTCTGTGGTTCCCGGCACGGTCTCCGTTACGGTCGTTGTATTTGTGATCGTGTCACCCGGCTCTGTGATCACCTCTGTGGGTACCGGTGTGTACACGAAAGTAAACACGTTTTCCGCCTCGTTTTCGGACAATGTTTTGGTCAGCGCCAGTGTCTGCGGATTGTAGTCCTCGATGTACAGGTATGCCACCACCGGCTTGTCGCCTACATTGCCGTAATAGGTGCGGCTCGGCGCCAGCTCATTGCCCTGGGCATCCTGATAGTTTACCGTATAGCCTGTCTGGTTTCCACGGATTCCGTACGCCAGCACATACTCTGCGTCGCCGTCCACACGGAACGCGGAAGTCTGTACCGTATCGTTGTCGCGTCCGCTCTGGCGGATCCCGCGGAGATAATACTTACTGTCGTCCGACATCTGCACAGCGCCCGTCTGAACGTCGAAAGATACGATATCTCCCTGTTTCAGTCCGCTGACTGTGATCTCATCTCCGTTTTCCTCCACCGTATACTGGGAACCGCTGGAATGATTGTCTACGGAAAGTCCTTCGGTTCCGTTGAAGGTACCCTGGTTTCCGCTGTAAAAAGTAACCTGATAGGTGTATTCCTCCGCCAGTGTGTTTACCGGAAAAAGTCCCAGAACCAGGCAGAGCGTCATCAGAGATGTGAAAACTACTCTCCAGCCTTTTACGATCTTTTTCATGATCTCAAGTCTCCTTTCCGGTCATCGCGGCGTTTCTTCATGGATACCACCGCCAGAATCAACAGGACAATACCGCTCACCAGAGCTGCGGCGCAAAGCCCAAGCATCTGTGTCGGATCTCCGGTCTTCGGAGCTGTGGTGACGACCTTTCTGACAACCCGGTTGATCACGTTGTCCTCTCCTTTTTCCACCACAGTGTTGGCTTCCACTTCCTCCACGGCGAAATTCATCTGCAGCCGTGCCAGCGTGTCCTGATAATCATTTCCCTGTGTCTCGCCGTCCAGCTGAACCCTCAGATGAACGCTGCCGGTCTCCTGGCTTTCCAGACGTCCCAGGTAGAAATAATCTTCCAGAGAACCGGTTGCCTGATGGAGACCTTCGCCGCCGGCTTCGGATTCTCCTCCGACGGTCTCGCTGCTGAACAGCACCGTCTCCTCTCCGTCCGGGTCCACATAAGTCAGTTCATAGGCATATGCGCCGCCCTCCGTCACGCTCTGGGTATCTTCCAGAGACTGCAGCACCTCGTTGGTCATATACCAGTCGGTCTCACTGCCGCTGGAGTTTCCGACGCCCACCTGAAGCTCTATGGTATCGCCCGGCTGGATCCGGTAAATCTCCTCGGTCATTTCGGAAGACTGGAAATTGCTCTCCATGCCCTCCCCGTTAAATGTTACATTCCAGGATCTTTCACCCTGAAAATCCTCTGCAAATACTGTTGTACTCATGCCCACGGTCATGACTGCGGTCATGACAAGGCACATGATTTTCCTTTTCATACTCCGCACCCTCCTATCGTAAGCTTATGGTACCGTCGTCCGCCACGTCTACATCCACGCCCCAGGCACTCTTGATCGCGTCCTGTGCATTGTGGGTCTGCACCGCGTTGACTTCCGCTTCCAGTTCAAAGGTATAACCGTCATAAGCATAAGTAAATGTAATTGTCTTGTATCCGTTTTCATCGGTGGTAACTTCTTCCGTCACCTTATCCGCAACTGCCGGATCGATCCGCACTGTATCGGACAGCGCCGGGGTCGTATCTCCCACCGGAAGGATATTCGTGTAATACAGGATCGTCCGCTCCGCTGTGGAAGCATCCTCATCGATGATCCAGCCGTTTTCTGTCAGCAGGTTCAGGTCGATCAGCTCCGGAGAAAGGTTCGGATCTGTGTTGCCCTCGCTGTCCGTCCAGCTCTTGTTGATGATCACCCTCACATAACTGTCAATGGAGCCGCTGTTGGAAACCGCAAGCGCTTCGTCATATTCCCTGCCCGGAACGATCGTTTCCTCCTGCAGATCCGCCAGAAGCGCTCCGCTGGTCTCGTTCCATTCGCCGTTGGAATCATAATCCCTGCGGCTGACGGTCTCACCGTTTTCCAGAAGGCTGACGCCGATATTGGAAACCGTAACCTCCGCTCCATAATTTTCACTGTAATACGTAAGCGCCGCCCGGGTACTTCCCACGGTACTTCCGATCAGCAGAACCGCGGAAGCCGAAAGGAGAACGGCTGTCGTTACACGGAAGGGAAATTTTTTCTTCTTCATCATTCTTCACCCTCCTCTGCATATACTGTCTGATCAGAATCCGCGATCCGGTTCCAGTCCGCATACGGATTTCCTTCTTCATCGTAAAGCACCGGCGTACATTCCTGTACGACAATGACATTAAAGCTCTCTTCGCTGTCCATCGGATCGATGCCGACCCGCAGCTCCTGCGCTTCACCGCCTGCCGGAACGATATCGCTGTAATAGTAATAATCATCCGCGCCCGGCGTCCATCTGCCCTCGTCATCGGCGTAAGTCAGACCGTCCTGATACCTGTCGCCCGCGAATACCTTCACACGGACGAAACAGTCCATATCGCCAGTATTCTGAACCGTGATATGCTTGGTCCAGTTGCTGACCTCTTCCTCCGGGACCGTCACCGTATTTCCAAGGCTCATGGTCGCTCCGCCGGAAGCTGTGGCATAGGTGGTGAAGTACGCCATCGCTGTTCCCACGCTCAGACCGGCGGTAAGCGTAAGGGCTGCTGCTGCCAGGCAAAGATTTTTCTTTTTCATATTTTTAATCATTCCTGTCTTCCTCCCTTACTCCTGTGGTGCGGAACTGTCTGCCTGCTGCTGCCAGTCCCAGACTCCGTCGGTGTATTCAAAATGGTTTACCACGCTTGCGCTGCCGTTCATGCCGCCGTTGTACTCGTTGGTAAAGGAAACGGCTGCCGGAACTTCTTCCGTTCCGTCCGCCACGATCACGGCTGTCTGTGTTCCGCCGGAAACCGCGTCATAATTGGAACCTCCGTAGATCTCCGTCACCGTCACAACGGTTCCCGCCGGGATGTCGGTGAGTTCCACGCTCTTCGTTCCGGTGCTGTCAAAATTCAGGGATACCACATCGCTGAGCACCTGCTCATGATCCAGGATACCCTCCACCTGGAAGACGAAGGTTGCATTTCCGAGGGTGGCATTGTAGGACGTCAGGGTCTTCTGGATCGTCAGGGAACCAAGCCGCGATGTCTGCTCCGGTTTCAGTCCGGTGGTCACATCGTAAACCCAGGTATCGTCTCCTGTAGAATAGTAATAATTGTTCGGCAGAGAGATCAGATACGGCGTAAAGTCATAAGTATATGCCGCAGTCTGTACAGTTTCCGCCTCCACCAGATACATACCGGTGGAAAGATCTCCCACAGAACCGTCCGGCTGACCTTCTTCATTGGGAGTGATCTCCAGGACCGCTGTGGGCTCCGCGCCAAGTTCATTCTTCAGGGAAACCGCTTCCTGGGAGAGCGCCTCCCACTGCTCCGCCGTGGTGCTGTCGCTGACAGAGCCAAGATCCAACTCCTCATATCCGGTGAGGGAAGTATATTCCCCGGTGACCTCCACATCCGCCACCTTGTACAGATTGACCGGGATCGCGATCTCATTGAGTTCCTGATACTGTCCGTCCAGTTCAAAGGACAGTGAGCAGCTTCGATCCGGCTCCACTCCGGGCGCTCCGTATACACTGGAAATTCCCGCCGCCGAAACCACCAGCAGGCATGCCAGCGCCGCCGCGCCTCCTTTTTTTATTTTTCCTGTCATTTTCACTTCTTACCCTCCTTTGAAATCTGGTAACTCGCAGCCGTCCAGCCAACTGAACGGTTACGGTAACTTCACAGTTACGAACTCTGATCCGTCCGGTCGCCGCCGTCTTTCCTGCGGCTCCTTCCGAACAGGAACTTCATGATCAGTATCACAAGCAATGTGACTGACAATCCCAAAATCAGATATAACATGTAATAATTCTGTACCGCCCGCAGCATCGTATCCACCGGGGTACTCTCCACTTCTTCCTCGCCGTTGTACGGCACCCGTGTTCCGCGGACCAGAAGTCTGTGGGAATTGACACCGTAGGGCGTACAGGTGAACAATGTCACATGATCCTCGCCCGGCACTACCTGCAGCGCCTCTTCCAATGTCTCCATATCGTCCTTGTCTACCATATCCAGGATCTGATCCACCTGGTAGGCAAGGGTCTCATCCAGTACATGGATGTAAAACATATCGCCCTTGTTGAGCTGGTCGATATCGGTAAAAAGTCTTGCGCTCGGCAGCCCTCGATGCGCTGCCAGGACGCTGTGGGTATTGTCCCCGCCGATGGGAAGACCGGTTCCGTCCAGATGACCTGCGCCCGTCTGGAGCACCGCGTCGGAAGTTCCATGATAAATGGAAATCCGGACGTTGATCTTCGGGATCGAGAGATAACCCATCACTCCGTCCCCGCCGATATTCAATACCTTCCAGTATTCCGTATTCTCCAGTTCTTCCTGGTCGGAGGCGAAGACATCTCCATATATGTTATTTTGTGTCAATGTGCTGTTAAACTGCCGTGCGGCCTCCCATTCCTGTGTGAAATCCTCCGGCGTCATCTCCTGCACCGTCGATTCATAGCTGCTGATCAGCCTGCTCTGGCGGTAGGTATTCCACTGATCCGAGATCGTCGGGTAAGCAAGAATGCCAAAACCGATCAGAAACAGAAGACCGAACAGGATCCCTGAAAGTTTGCGTTTCATGTCTGCTCCTTTGATGTGCTTTCGTTTTCCCCTGTCTCCTCATTCTCTGTGACCGGCGATTTCGATGCTTCGGAAGTTTCCGGTTCCATATCGGATATCAGTTCCGGCTGTGCTGCTTCCGGAACTTCCGCGGCTGCCGCTGCTTTTGCTTTCTGTTTTTTTCTGTCCAGGAAGGCCAGAAGGAAGACAAATGCTGCGGTTACCAGGAGTCCTACCACGACCCACAGAAGATAATTGGTATGGAGGCTGATGCCGGCCAGCGGCGTCTCTTCCTCATCCTCAATCACTTCCGGTACGTATTCCACCCGGTGGCCTCTGACCAGAAGCCGGTGGCTGTTGACTCCGTAGGGGGTACAGGTCAGCAGAGTCACCAGATCCTGCCCTTCCTGCACCGCAAGACTTTCCGTCTCGTCCGGTTCCACTACGAGGATCTGATCGACCTCGTAACAGAGAATGTCATCCAGTATGTAGAGAAGGAAATGATCTCCTTCTTCGAGTTTGTCAAGATCCGTAAACAGTGAGGCACTCGGCAGTCCGCGGTGTGCGGAAATGACTGCGTGTGTATTCTCACCACCCACCGGAAGGGAACTTCCCTCCAGATGGCCTGCCGCCTGTTCCAGGACGTCCTCATCCGTGGTGTGGTAAATCGGGATCTTAATGTTGATCTTGGGGATCTGCACATATCCCATCATACCATCTCCCAGAAGGTTCAGGCAAGACATGTACTGCTGATGTTCCTCGGAATCCTCGTCCGCGGCTGCCGCCACTGCGAAGGAGTCAGGAAGGATACTCGGAAGCAGCGCCTCGTTGTAGGCAACAGCTTCTTCCTTTGCGGCGGAATAATCGATCTCGCCGGAAGCCTCCTGTTCCGATACAGCTGTGTCATAGCTGGAAATCAGCTTTGACTGCCGGTAATTGTTCCACTGATTGGAAGCGAAAGGATACAGCAGCAAGGACAAACCGGCTAAAAAGAACAGTGCAATCAATATGGTAGTAAATAACTTTTTTTTCATCCGGTCTCTCCTTACGGTTGTATGTTTGTTTGAAAAACGGGGCGGGCGAACCGCCCCGTTTTTACTGGGTTTCTTTTCTGTCGTTCAGATCATCCCTGCGGCAGCGCCGCTCTTATGTATCTGTCCGATTATTTCTCAGTTTTTTTGCGTGTTGCAAAGTACAGACCAGCTGCTGTTACCATGATTGCGCAGCCGCCGATGGTGAAGATTGTGGTACCGATACCACCGGTGGACGGAAGGGAGGAAAGTTTGGTGTTTACTACATCTTTGTTTACAAATACATTGCTTGTTTTATTTTCTGTTACAGTAACAGAAGTTCCATTCTCGTCAATTGTATAACCTAATGGAGCGACAGTCTCTTTCAACCAATAATCATCTTCCTCCAGACCAATCAATCTTAATTCACCAGCTGCAGAAACTTCAACTTCCGTAGTTGCTCCATCTTCACCGTTTTTAGCTTTTCTATAAATTCCGCTGTCCGTACCTACTTCAACAAACTGAATCGGTTCAATATCAACATTCAGTTCATACTCATCCTTATTAGCTACTGCATATAATTCAAATTTTGCTCCTTCAAGAGTTGCTGATTTGTCAAGATTATATTTTTTTACATCTACAATACCAGTATATCCTTTTTCTTCATCAGGTGTATATGTAGTGTTCGGAGTATTTACATTAGCAGTATTGCTCCAGTATGAAGTTTCCCCATCAATAGAACTAACCCAGTCTGTTCCAGCTTCAGATGTAACAGTCGCTTTATAAGTGATAACAACCTGTTTACCTGCATCTGTATTATTAGCGATATCAACATAATTTGTTAAATCAATAGTATAGTTACCTTCTACTGCATCCCAATTTCCCTGAGGAGTTTTTCCATCATTATCCTTCACTGGAAATTCACCTTTTGTAATACTTTCTACTCCAGTAATTTCCAGCCCTGTCGGAGTATCTGAAAATACGAAAGAATCCGGAAGTTCTCCTTCCTCATTCGCTACAAATCTAGGAATACTAAATTTAACTGTAAAGGTAACCTCTTCACCTCTGGCAACAAACGTATCATTCGCAGATTTATCCACCTTAAAGTCACCATGTTTTGCATTGATTACATCTGGCTCAGCCCACATATATTGTGCATCTTCATCATAAGTCTCAGCAACCATCAGAGAATAATCCACTTTACTATCTGTTGCAAGAACTACATATGTTCCAATCGGTACATTACTAAATGTACATGTCTGTCCCTCTACAGATTGATGATCAATATAACGACCCGTAGTACTTGGAAGGTCAGCAACTACTTGTTTTAATTCTTCCAAATCAACATCTTTGTTTAACGTAACTACCCCATTAGTATTAGTAAAATAATCTTTTGCCCACTCCGCAATATCCCAGGACTGATTTCCATTGTCATCTGCAACCAGTGTAACCGCCTGAATAATTTTTACATCTACCGGAGCATCTTTTGCTCCCGTAAGATCATTAATTGTAATAGTACTTTTATAATTTGCAGAAATATCCGTTGCTGCAAATGCCGTTACACTTGTTCCCATAATCATTGCTGATGCCATTAACATTGCTAAAACTTTTTTTGCCTTCATACTCATTTTCTCCTTTTCTTTTTCGGGTTTCCCCATTTTTTTATTCAAGCCATTACGCGCTGTCGTTTTTTTCAATGGCGGTACCGGGACCGCTCATGCTTTTTCATGCTTTATTTTCCCAGTACCTCCTTGCGTTTCATTCTATATAAGATAAGGGATGCAGCCATCATAAAGGCTGTGCCGCTTATCAGATACCAGAAGATTCCGGATCCGCCGGCGGATGGAAGATCGTAAAGGACTTCATTCTCAAACTTAAACTGATAAGTTGTTCCTTCCATCTCTGAAGCCACCGGACTATCACCTGCTTTAATGGATTTCAATCCATTCTCAGATAAAACAACTGTCCATTCTGCTTCACTTAACATATAACCAGCCGGTGCCTTTGTCTCTTTAAATGTGTATGTTCCTGGATTGAAATCAGTTACCGGAGTTCCTGTTCTATCCTCTGCTTCATACCAGTCAATCACACCATCCTTATCGGTTTTTCCATAATAAGTTTTTCCCTCTGATGCAAGTGTAAACTCAGCACCGCCAAGTAACGTCGTATGGTTTGAAGCACTGACCTTTACAATTCTCCAATCAGTCATTACCTGTTCATTTGTAAAGACAGCCTCGCCATAAATTCCCTCAGCATATGTCTTTTTTGCTATTACATCTTCATTATCGCTGTTATTGCCCAACGTAAATGTAATTTCATTATTCTGCTTACTCATGTAGCAGTTCGTACTCTGCGAGGACTCCAACGACTTAATTGTATAACCTGCAGCCGGCGTTTCAGTAATTGTCCATGTACCACGCGGAAGATCTGACAAAGCTGCCTGCTCATACGGTGACAGAGTTCCTTCTGTCTGTCCTACATCAATTGTTATGCTGACATTCTTCGTTATATTTCCAGACGAAACAGTAAATGTAAATGTCTGAGCCTCTGAAGATGCCTCATCCAACTTCTTCACGATATTGATGGTGCCGGCTATCACATTTAATACATAAGTCCCTGTTGCAGTTCTTACTTGGCTTTGCTCTCCATATACATTCGGTTGTGAAGCATCATATACATAGCCATCTGAAGACCGGTCTGTTTTCGGTGTATATGTAACAGTTAATGTATATGACTCTTTATCATCTCCAACAGCATTTGATGCAAAATTTTCATTATAGTCTGTTCCTTGTGGCTTCATAGTTGCCGTTTTTGTAAGGCTATATGTGAATGTACCAACAACATCATTGGTATTTTCAAAGGAATAGTCTTTGCTGAATGTTCCATTATTCAATAGTGTCAGAATATCACCACCGGTCAGGCGACAATCTTCCTGGATCTCAAATGTTGCCTCTTCTCCCTTCGAAACATCACTCTCTACTTTTTCAGCAAGTACCTGTTTAATCTTGGCTACATTTTCTGCTACATTGACAGAATCGCCAAGAAATATGGTTTCTTCTACACTTGGAACCTGAAGTTCTAATGATTTGACATTAACTGCAGGCTGCGGGAATGGAACGGTTGTTCCATTTCCAGATACACCGGATTCTGATCCATTGGTTGGAATCACATTTCCTCCCATAAACTCATCTTTTGCTTTGATAATAAATGAAACCGTCCAACCATTGCTTCCTTCCATTGCATATGGAAGTGTTACATCACTCCATGTAATGATTCCGTTCGAATACGTACCTGTTGTTTCTCCTACAAGTTCAAATCTTGGATCAATGACATCGGTAATAGTTACATTGTCTACCGGCAACCCACTTACAATTGTAGTAAACATATTACTGAACAAGCCTTCCAGATCACTTGCGTTATCTGTATTGTAATAATATGGTTCGCCATTTTTATCTGTAGAAGCTATCCCTGCAAGCTTTTCCGATGCAAGTGGCGAGCCTTCTTTATCAGCCCCAATATCAACATAACCAATACCTACACCAAGGGGCATAAGTGTTGCGCCACTGTTCCTAATCTCTTCAGCCGCTGACTCAATATCGTTCCAACAGTCATCAATATTCTCTTGTTTACCATTATCATTCTTCCAGTTTGGCGCCCCGTCTGTCAGAAGAATAACATACTTTTCATTTGCAGAAGTGTTATCATCTAACATTTTCTTTGCTTCAGTCAATGCCTTGTATTGATTCGTTCCTGAGGCTGTCAAATCATACATATTACTGAGTCTGCTGTTCAATATGTTATAATTGTTTGAAAGTGCAGCTAATTCAATTTTTCCATCTCCACCATTCACATTCTCTGCAAATGTAATCAATCCAACTCTGTTTTCGTCAGAAAGTTTATACAGATTATCGACAAAACTGCTTGCCGCTTCCTGCAGATAATCTAATCGTGTTTTAGTTCCTACTTGTTGATAAAAATCATATTTATCTCTTGTATTTAAAATATCTGAAGTGCTTTTTATCTCGGTTTTATTATTTTTATTTGAAGAATCCGCATACCACCAGTTTCCATCTGAATAAGTAATTTGATAAACTGTAGCAGCACTTGTTGGACGAATGTAATAATAAGTCTCATTTTCATTTAAATCTCTGACCCGTCCATCCGAAGCAACTTTTTTCAAATCTGCCGGGAATTCCATGGATTTCGATGTATCAAATGCCAATACTACATCCACCGGCTCTCCCTGTTTAATAATAGAATTCAGCACTGACTTTGCAGACAGGGTAATCTGATAAGTTCTTTCATCGTAATCAACTACTTCTACTTTTTTATCCACTTCTATTGAAGTACTGAATGTCTGATTGACAATCTGATAATCTCCGTTATCGGTCTTTAATGCCCCATCCCCTTCAATCTTGTAGGTTGCAGAGGTTGCTCCCTCCTCCGCTGTCACTGTAATTGTCCAAGGACCGCTACTGATATAACCATCCGGCGTATCTGTTTCCTTCATGTAATAGGTACCTGCTTTTAATCCGGAAAATTCTATTTTCCCGTCTGCTCCAGATACAGCAGTATCAATAACATTTCGATATTCACTATCACTATAAAGTGTAAATTCTACATCAGGAAGAGCAGTTTCGTTCTCATCCGTTTTGGTAAATTCTACATCTGCTCTTGGAGTAGTTGTGATAACCGGTTCGGAAGCTTCCACATTCGGCATTACGAATTCCATCTCACAGTTAGACCCAAATCCACCTCTTTCCATCAACAGCACTGTAATTGTATGAGTTTCTTCCAGATAAGATTCTCCGCCTTCCTTTACCTCATTTCTAGTAACATCACCATTAGTCTTAGCTTCTATAATATCCCAAAGATCAACCGTATTCGGATATGCTGTTAACCACTGACTATAGTTTTTACCTACGTCATTTTCTGGATATCCGGAATGAAGGCCACCCATATCAAGAATTAATTCCCCATCCAAAAATACCCAAAGATCATCATCCCCATTAAAGGAATACTTTAGATCACCGACATAATCACCGATTTTGAATGTGAAATCATACCGCATTGCAAAATACCAGTTGTGCCACCCGCCGTCATCACTTCCGCCATATTTCGTTCCATCGGTCACATCCATCGGCCAGAAATTTGTTCCGGCTGTTGCCACAGTCATTCCATCTTTAGTCTGTGCAGCTGTCAGTTTATAGTAATTTCCGCTTCTATCAAATGCCAACTGGTAATCTTCATCATATATGGTTTTTCCATCAACATCGCTTGAAGTAAAATATCCAGGTTCGTCCGGATTAAATACTACATTTTCATATTTTTCACCTGTTAATCCACGGATAATACCTTGTTTTATCGGCTGACTCTCTGAATCATTCCAGTTGATGTTATAGGAACCACTTGTCTGCCCCCATACAGTTTTTCCCGGAACATAATACGAATACCGCAGACCCGTCTCGTTACTCTGCCCCATCATAATGCGATTCGAGTCATCGGAACCTGCCGGATAATTACTGTCTTCATTAATACCATTAGTTGTTACATTTTCTGTATAAGAGTATTTTCCATCACCAAGGTAAGTGCATGTTTTCCAATTATATATAAATTCGATACCTATCTTAAAAGAATACTCTTTATCTCCTCGACCGCTCCGCCTCTCAAATAAACAGTTATTATAATAATAACCTGTATAAGTTTTTGAACCCGCCCTTATGCTTATATATTCATTGGTTTTAAAATTTTTTTCTACCGGCTTTGTTTCTGTACCTGATATTTCATAATCAAAGAACGTAGTTCCGTTTGTATATGTACCCTTCGTTTCTGTATAATAACACCGGATAGTCACATCACTTGAAACAATATTATCTCCATCTTTTAATTCAGCTCCATCCGTCCAGTTACCATATTGATTATTACGATATACCACCCGATCAAGGGAATAATTTTCATCCTCTTTCGTAAATTCTGTAATCTTTCCATCTAAATACCCAGCAGCAACCTGATAGCTTGAAGTCCTGTATAACTGAGTTTTCTCATTTCCTTTTTCCAGATAATGTTCAATTGTTACATTGATATTTTCATCGCCATTATTTACAATGACATAAGTTGAAAAATGTGTTGTCTGGAATTCCGCATCAGCTTCTGTCTCAGTTGTCGCTTCCATGTTCGTGGCAGCCGAATTATCATCTTCCACATGATAAACAGAAATTCCTGTTTCCGCATCGTATCCGGTATTTTCAAACTTCACTGTAACGGTTCCGTTTGGCTGAATCTCCACACCGTTATGGTAAAATTTAATATCAAATGCCATCATATCCTGAATGGTTGTTTTATTCTCAATAATATCATCCGCAATGGCATCTTCTATTTCCTGAAGTTCTGTCTCAGACTCAATCTTTGTAACGGAAAGTTCAGCATCTGCAGGTAATACATCTGCATTTTCCTCTGTCACAATTACTTTTACTTCATCTATCGTTTTTTCAAATGTCATAATTTCATCTGCAAGAATTGCTGTATCAACCGGTTCTTCGGTCGGAACCGGTGTTGCTTCCGGTGTTATCTCCGGTGCTTCCGTCACTTCCGGTGCCTGTGTCGGCTCTGCGGTTACTGCCGGCGTCTCGGTCGGAGCCGGTGTTGCTTCCGGTGTTGTCTCCGGCGCTGCAGTCACTTCCGGCGCCTGTGTCGGTTCCACTGTTGTCTGCGGTGCTTCCGTCGGCGCTGCGGTCACTTCAGGAACCTGCGTGGGTTCCGGTGTCGCTTCCGGAGTTGCCTCTGGCGTTGTCTCAGACAGAACCGCAGGCGTATCCTGCACGGCAGCTTCCGTCTGTGCCTCCTGTACATTCTGCAGATCGCCTTCCGGCGCAACGGCTGCCGGCTCTTCCGTTCCTGACGACGCAAAAATAAAACTGCTGTTGCTCAGCGCAATCACCATGCAAAGCACAACTGCCAGCATTCTTTTCTTCCAATTACTTTTCATGGCTTCCTCCTTCCGCTTCATCCAAAGCGCTTTCTATCAGTTTAATCAATTCCAGAGCACTCCGGAACTGCTGCTTTTCGTTCTTGTCTACCCATGTGACCGTTCCCTGCCAGGTGGCATTCTGCCGATTGTAAATGTTCAGCAGGAACGTTCCGCGTTTTGCTGTCGTGGAATTCTTCACAATGATCCGAGCCTCCTTCATTTATTTTCCTATGATAGTAGTATTGTACAAAAGCAGGCGTTACAAAAAGCATTACACTCATTAACATTTTTTGATTTCTTTTATTTTTTTCATTTTTCTGTAATGATTCTGCGCTGCCAGAACCATCTGCCTTACATTTTTGTCTCACAGGAAATGCAGTCCCCCTGCAAAACGAAAAAAAGAGCATTCCCAAAAGGAACACTCTTTCCGTTACAAACCTGTAATTCTGTTTCTTCTATAAATATAATAAGAAATCTTTCGTACCGCCTTCTTCCCTCACACGTTGGCCAGTGCATTGTCCAGCAGGATAATCAGTTCCAGCGCACTCCGGAATTCTTCCTCCTGTTCCTGCTCCTTCCAGACCACCGTGCCCTGCCAGGTCGCGTTCTGCCGGTACTGAACATAGACATAAAACGTCGCGCACTCTCCGCGCTCTGCCATGACCGCCTCCCGGTCCAGCACTTGTTTCTGCTCCCGCTCTGGCGTCTTCCGCTTTTTCTCTTCCGAAAAGTTTCTCAGCATGACGGAAGCTTCCGGAAAATGAAGGCTGTTATACAGAGATTCCATCTGCCGCAGAAGCTGTACCACGTTGTCAAACCGCTGCGGCGTTTCTTCATAATAATGGTAGATTCTCCCTCCGATCTCCCCCTGAACACTCCGGTCCACGCAGATATTGATCAGATTCGGAATCGATGCCCCGGTCTGTATCCGGATTCCGCTCATACTCTCACACTCCTGCCCTGTCTCTTAATTCCAGTGAAACTCATTTCTTCGGAAATGCAGCCGTGAATTTTCGTTCTCCACGTCTGCGACCGATGAGGCGTAATATTCCAGATTCTGCTTCCATGACCGGTGACGAGCGGAAAAATTATCCAGAATTCTCCGGAAGATGGCTTCACAGTTTTCCTGGTTGGTTCCCACCAGAAGGATCAGAAACTGTGACGGACTGTATTTGGTAAAGGAATCTCCTCTGCGGAGACTGCGTTTGATCGCCAGATGCAGATCTGAAGCCATAACCTCCAGTTTTTCCCGGCTTTCCAGCGGATTTCCCTTGCCGTCGGTCAGCGAGCAGATCATCAGAAAGACGGACTGGCCGTTCCGCTCGATAATCCGGCGGATCAGACGGTAGCCGTCCCGGAAACTCGGAAGAGAACAGTAAAACGCCCCGTTCTCATACTCCGCTTCCTTCAGGCCTTCCTTGATCTCTCCCACCGCCTGATATTTTCTGCTCATCTTGGCACTCATCTCTTTGAACTGATCCATCATTTTTTCGGAAGGGATGATCCCCAGTTCCTCAAAAAACATCCTGGAAGTTTCCTCATAGAATTGGTACGCCTCTTTATAATGATTCATGCACATCAGCGCATCAATCTTCAGCGACTGCCATTCATCAAACGGGTAAATCTCCGACGCTGCCGTGGTCAGTTCGACGATCTGCTCATACTCCCTCTGCCGCTTCAGATATTCGCATACCTTGACCAGCGCCTCCCCGTACATTTCTTTATACCGTACACTGTTGACGATGACCCAGTCTTCCCCGGACAATGCCGGAAGAAATTCCCCACGGTAAAGACGGCAGGCTCGGTAAAGGAGGTCCATCTTCTGCCGCTCCTCCGTTTCCTGCTCCGCCTTCTGCAGCAAGTCTAAAAAGTCCGCCACGTCCACATAGACTTTCATCGGACTGTCCCAACGATAAATTCCATTTTCAATCTATGTACAGTAACCCGAAGATTATTGGCGACATTCGAAAGTTCCTCTCTGCCAAACAGATCCTCCAGCAGCTCGGTGCGGGGGATCCCCACCCGATCTCCACGCCTGCAGAAGCTTTCGTGCAGCAGGATCTGCAGCAGCTTTACAGCCTTGGTAGCCGTATTGCGCTTAAAAGAAACGCTCTGTTCTCCATATGTCATGGAAAACCGTCCCAACATAGATACCTTTAATTCAGGCAACTCCTTTTCCATATCTTTCTCTCCCTGTTTACACCAAAAAGAACCTGACATCCCCTCGGTTCTGCGTTCTTTGCTATGTCTTTCCCTTTGCTGCCTTCAGGTCTTTTCAGGTAATTGAAAAACATCATATTGATTTTATTTTAGACATTAAGAAAATATTTGTCAATAACATCTGTTCTTGTTTTTCCGCACAAGAAAGAATCCTGCTTTGCAGGATTCTCCGCCTGCGGCGGGTCGCACAAGCGACATCTTCCACTCCGCCGCAGTGCGATCCTCGCGGAGCGTTTTTATTTCATAGGAAAGCAATTTCCTATGAAATAAAAAATACCGGCAACGCAGATCACTTTCTCCATTGCCGGTATCTCTATTTGATTTTTACCGATTATTCAGCTTTTTCTTTGGCTTCCTCTGCTTCTTTCTTCACAGCCTCTGCCATACCTTTCATGTAAGCCAGGTTATTCTCCAGTTTCACTTTCGTCTCTTCCTCATTGGAGAAGTCCTCGATGGAAACCGTTCCGTCATATCCGAATTTGTTCATCACGGAAAACAGACGTTTCAGATCCGCCATACCTTTTTTCAGCGGACACCACTGACGTTTCCATTTTGCCGCGCCCAGCTCATCCTCTCCGTCCGGAACGAGCACCCCGTTTTTAATATGGATATGCGCAATATAATCGCCCAGCAGTTCGAAACTCTTCTGGTATTCCTCAAATCCTTCGTTTACCATATTGCCCGGATCGAAGATCAGTCCGAAATATTCCGGATCAAATCCTTCCAGCGCGCGGTATGCTGCGCTCGGGCTTGCGATCATGGTATCCATATGGATTTCAAGAACGACTTTTACATTGTATTTGCGTGCATACGGATCCAGTTTTTTCAGATCCTCGCGCATACGGTCGAACAGTACCGGATACGGCGCCTCTGCCTTTGCCGGATCATACGGAACCAGGCCTGCACGGACCTGTCTGCATCCGATGGCGTTCGCTGCTTCCATCACGCTGACCAGCTTCTCGGTATCACCCACTGCCAGATAGGTAGTAAGTCCAAAGATCTCAATGCCTGCGGCATCACACAGTTCTTTGGCTTTCAACGCCTCCTCTTTGATGTTTTCCAGAGACAGGGTACTTCTGTTATTCCCCCAGTATCTTTGCTCATACGGAATCTTCGGATCGTCCTCTGACGGAGCCGAGATTTCCTCCTGGAAGCAGGTATCCCAACGCTCATACGGTTTCTTGATCTCCGCTACACGCCATTCAATTCCCGTATAGCCCAGTTCTTTCAAAAGTTCTACCGATTTCTCCGGGCTGTATTCCGGCATACTTACTGAAAATACTCCAAACTTCAAAACATCCACACTCCTTTTGTTTAATTTGCTGAAACTTATAACTCTATTCTACTCTATTTGTACAAAAAAGACAAGCCAAAAGAGAATTGTTTTGAATTTAATGGTAACCGTTCAGCTGGCTGAACGGTTACATTTAATGGGAACTGTTTTCGGCCGTTCTTCTATATTTAGATTCAATCTTTCTATATCTTGTGGTGCCAAATTGTTTGTAATTTTCTGACTTTTATGATCAACTTTTGTCGCTTATTGACTATAAAAATGTCAATAGTTTTCCCCATTTATTTTTCCAAAATCTTCATTTCTCCATTGTGAACAAAACGCGTGTTCTGATTTTTCTTATGTAAATCTGTGAAAAACGAGCGTTTTTCGGTGGACAATGTGGATAACTCCGTGTATAACTTTACTTTTCAATGATTTTCAGGGATTTCCACTGTGGATAACTTGTTAATAACATGTGGGGAAATTGTGGGCAATTTTCGACAGCATATGACACTCTGATTTTTTTTCTTATTCTTTGTGCATTTTGAATAATCACCGTTCTGAATCGTACATCGAAAAAGAAAAACCCTGCCGGATAACATTGGATGTCTCTGATTCGATGTACGAGTCCATGTTATGAACGGAACATTATGAATAGAGCAGATAATTCTGTACGGATGTCACGCAGTTTGCGCCGTCAGATGCTGCGGTAAGAATCTGGCGGAGCTGTTTTGTCCGTACATCGCCTGCCGCATAAACACCTTCCACACTTGTGACTCCATCTTCCTGCGCCTTGATGTATCCCTGCTCATCCATCTCCAGTTTTCCACTCACCAGTTCAGAGTTGGGCGTGATGCCTACCGCGATAAAGATTCCGTTTACCGCGAGTTCTTTCTGCTCTCCCGTCTTTCGGTTGGTGACAGACACTGCCTCGACCTGGTGCTCACCTTTGATTTCATCCACTACCGTATCCCACACCATTTCCACATTTTCCAGTGCCAGCAGACGTTCCTGCAGGATTTTCGCCGCGCGGAGTTCATCCCTGCGGTGGATCACATAGACTTTCTCGCAGGCTCTCGCCAGGAAGATCGCGTCTTCCACCGCTACATCGCCGCCACCGACGACTGCAACCGTCTTTCCCCGGAAAAACGCGCCGTCACAAGTCGCACAGTAGGAAACACCCATACCGGCGAGCTCTTTCTCTCCCGGAACATTGAGCATCCTGTGTTTTGCACCTGTTGCAACAATAACCGTCTTTGTGTGGTATTCACCCTTTTTCGTCACGACAACCTTGTCTTCTCCATCCAGTTTCAGCTCCAGTACTTTATCTCTGACAAACTCAGCGCCCATTTTCTCTGCATGGTCTCTCAGTGTGGTTCCCAGATCCATGCCGCTGATTCCGGGAAGTCCCGGATAATTGTCTACCTCATAAGTCGTCACGACCTGTCCGCCGCTGACAAAATTTTCTTCAATAATAATCGTATCCAGCTTTGCTCTCTGGGCATAAATTGCCGCGGCAAGCCCCGCCGGACCGGAACCGATAATAATCAGATCATACTGTTTTTCCATATTTTTTTTACCTCTTTCTTTTACTCTGCTACTGCTTTACGACCTTGATTCCCCTTACCAGGTGAAGAGCCTGATCTACGGTGATCTCCGTGTAACTTTCTTTTGTCTCATCGGCATAGAAGGTATAGATCTCCGTTCCGTTTTCGGCGTCCTCGGTCTTCTCATAGTCCTCTGAAACCACGGCAAGAAACGCTTCTTCCGGTGTTCCAAGTGTAATATCTCCTGCCACCGCAATGGGAACCTTGGTCGTATCCATATCCCCATACAAGACGGTGATAAAACAGTTTTCCACGGTTACCGCTTCCTCCGAATCATTCCTTACATTTCCAAAGAGCCGCTCCCCGTTCTTTTCCAGCGTGACATAACCATACTGGAGTCCCTTCACCGCCTCGTCGGATTCTTTCTCGTTGATCTTCCATCCGTGTTTCAGCAGTTCTGCTGTGGGAACCGGAAGCCGGTAAAGCGTTCCGTCATAGGAAACAATGCCCTGATCCAATGCCGTTCCCGGCGCCTCAGGCGCCTGATAAGCTTTTACCTCCGGTGTTTCCTCACTCAGAGCATGTTCCAGTTCTTCCTCACCGTCAGGATTCTGCAGATTCCGGAGATCCAGCCGCATCAGAAGCCCCGTCTCGTTGTCGAACCCCAGCTGGACACTACGGTTCAGACCAAATTCATACGTAAGGAACAGGTACTGTTCCTGCTCATACCGGTCTTTGGGAGCGCCGTAGACCCGGATTACTTCTTCCGCCACAGACTTCTGAAATACAATCTTTCCCGGAAGGTTTACATAGACCGCTTTTCCGCTGTCCGTCCCGGCGTCCACATGAAACCCCGCCACATAGCACTGACTGACCGGAAGTTCCGACGCCTCCGGGTTCATGAGATCCACCGTTACCGCGCAGTCTTCCACTGTGAAAACTTGTCCTTCCAGATAAGACTGAGCGCTGACCAATTCCTGTTCATCGCCGTCATAGCTCCATCCGTTTTCGGTAAAGCTTTCGTATGTCATAGGAAGCTGATAAGAGACTCCCCAGACTGCGAACTCAAAATCATACAACTCGTCCGGAAGTTCCACCTCATAGACAGGGATCCCCTCTCCCGGCAGCTGCTCCCGCATCGTATCTTCAGGGTCATCATCCTCTGTACTCTGGCTGACGTCCGAAATAGGAATCTCCTCTTTCTGGTCCCGGCATCCCGGGAGCATCCACAGAACGCCCGCCGCCATCAGAATTATAAGGCCAGTTTTATATCCTCTCATTGCCCCTCCTCCCTTCTGGACACACGCTTCGCCATACCGTGCACAGACATCGTAGCTGCCGCTATTATACCATACATAATATCTTTTTTACAGGCTTTTCCCTCCACATCACAAGATTGTCTGAATATTTTTTTCAAGCGGAAGTTTACAGCATTCCGCCACCCCACTTCTTCCGGTGCCCGTCCGGAGGGACTTCGGAACGCTTAGATTTTCCGCCTCTTTGCAGCCGCCCGCCGCACACGGATGCCACACGCTCAGGGATTTTTTCGTCCCCCTTACATAGTCCCTGTTGTGGTTTCATAAAATAGAAGAAAAAGAAAAGGATTATCACGGGATTATGCCCAATAAACCATCAAAAAAACGGCTTCTCTTTCTGCTCCTGCTCCTTTTCATACCTTTTTTCACGTTCCTTCTCCTCTGGCTGACCCCTGCCGGAAATATCTTTGAGAATCTCAGATTCGAAAAGTATATCAACGAACGTTTCCGCCGGGAAGCCTGTTCTTCCGCCATCAACCTGCATTACACGCTGTCGGATCCTTCCCTGGCGGGCATCGATGACTATACGGTTTCTTTCGGCACGGTCACCGTGCCTGATCCGCAGAAACAACAGGCTGCCAGACAGGAGGAAGAAGCGGCGCTCAACGACTTTCATGAGAATGCCCTGAATACCCAGAACCGCATGACCCTGGATATCCTCCGCCGGAATCTGGAGGATCAGAAGCTGCTGGACTCCTGCTGTATGCTCCAGGAAGTCCTTGGCCCCTCTCTTGGCACACAGGCACAGCTCCCCATCCTTCTGGCGGAATATACGTTCCGCACGCCCCAGGATATCACCGACTATCTGAAGCTTCTTAACGATCTGCCCCGGTATTTTCAGGAAATCCTGGCGTTTGAACAGGAAAAAGCCAAACAGGGGGTCTTTATGAATGACGCCTGTGTGGACGGGATCATCGAACAGTGCAATTCTTTTGTCAACGACTCGGAGCCTCACTATCTGCAGACCGTCTTTGAAGAAAAACTGGCGGATTTTGAGGATCTGAGCCAGGAAGAGCGGACCGCGTGTCTGGAGGCCCACAAAACTCTGATGCAGACCTGTGTCCTCCCTGCCTATCAGCAGCTGGCCGACGGTCTTGCCGCTCTCAGAGGCAGCGGAACCAATCCGGCAGGTCTTGCAGGATTTGAAAACGGAACCGATTATTATCGTTACCTGCTCCGCAGCCAGGTGGGAACCGACGATTCCCCGGAGGAGATCGAGCAGCGCCTCTACCAGCAGCTGAACCAGGATTCCAGGGAGGTCCGTGAGATTGCATCCAGGGATCCGGCGCTTCTTCTGTCCCTGCCTTCACCGGAACTGAATTTTTCCTCACCGGAAAATATGATGGAGGATCTGGAAACCGCGATCACAGAGGATTTTCCGGCGCTGGACGATGTGACCTGGGAAATCAAATCCGTGGATGAAGCTATGGAAGAATTTCTCAGTCCCGCGTTTTATCTGACACCTCCTGCAGATACCAACGCTCCCAACTCCATTTACATCAACAACAGCACCGACATGTCTTCCCTGGAACTGTATACCACTCTGGCACATGAAGGCTTTCCCGGCCATCTCTACCAGACGGTCTGCTTTTCCCTCACCGACGCACCCTATATCCGCCATCTCTATATAACCGGAGGTTACATAGAAGGCTGGGCAACCTATGTGGAATCCTATGCGTACAGCTATGCGGTCCGCAATAATCCCGAACAGGCGGACGCCGCCCGACTGATGTGGCTGAACCGTTCTATCAACCTGTGCCTGTATTCCCTGATGGACATCGGCATCCATTACCATGGCTGGAACCAGGCACAGACGGAGCATTTTCTCTCCGCCTTCGGCGTCACCGATACGGCTCTGGCGGACGAAATTTTCCAGTATATTGTGGAAACACCCGCCAATTACCTGAAATACTATCTGGGTTATCTGAATTTTGAGGATTTGAAACAGGAGATGCAGCAGATACAGCAGGAGAATTTTTCCCTGAAAGATTTCCATGAAAAACTTCTGGAAATCGGGCCGGCACCGTTCCCTGTCGTCCGGAAATATCTCTTTTCAGGATTGTAGAATTCCCGGGAATCGTGTATACTAGTGGCATAAACGATTTCGCATCAGAAAGAGAGGTGTCTGACGTGGACAGCTACAATACCATTTCTGATCTTCTGGTAAATCTTTTCAACGAGATCATGGATATCGAAGAAAAAGCAATCATTACAAAAGAATTTCAGGATATAACCAATAATGATATGCACATCATCGCCGCGATCGGGATTGATGAGCCCAGAAATATGACAGCTGTGGCAAAATCTATATCTGTCACGGTAGGCACGCTCACGATCGCAATCAATAACCTTGTGAAAAAAGGATACGTCACCCGCGCCAGAAGCCAGGAGGACCGCAGGGTTGTCCTGATCTCTCTGACGGAAAAGGGCCGCAGCGCTTATTTCCACCATGAAGATTTCCACAAAAAAATGGTGGAGGCAGTTCTGGATGAACTGGACGAAGACCAGATTCAGGTTCTTGTGAAATCTCTGATGAATCTGAAAAAATTTTTCTATTCTTATAAATAAATAAGGAAAAACAATACAGACACAGAAACGGATGTCCCCGGTGGTTTCCTGGGGACATCCGTTTTATCATCTGTAACCGTTCAGCCAGCTGAACGGTTGGGGAAAGTAATTTCCAAACACACTCTCTAAATATAACAATACTTTAAACTTTCTTTTAAGATTCCCCTTTTTTATAGATTTTAGTATATTTAGATGTTATAATATAATATACAAATAATATTTATTGTATTTTATTATTTTCAGTATATTTTATTTTTTTAAAAGGAGGGAAGTTTTATGAAACGCGGCAACAGATTTTTATTTTCCATTTTATTTATGTTTGCGGTATCCGCAATAACCGCCGGACCGCGCGCAGTTTATGCGGAAGAAACTCCCTCCGGGGAGAACACGGACGGCGGAAGCATCTCGCTGAATCTCGTACACCATCAGGCACAGTCCCTTACCCTGCAGTTAAACACCGACCATCTGGCGCATCAGGACGTTACCCTCAACTGTATGGATGCTACAACCGGAGAACCACTGTCGATTTCTCTTCTGGCTTCTCCTGGAAGTTCCGAATACACCCTTTATGATCTGGAGACCCCGGTGGAAGAACTGACCGGCACCCTGAGTATTTCCATGATCACGGAACCGGGATACAAACTGAATCTGGCAGATACATCGTTTACCATTGACGGCCAGACCTACAGCGACGGAGAAACCGTTACGATCCATTCCTCCCGTTCTTCCGTGAGTTCCTCGGTGACCTGCCAGGAAATGACCGTCCCGGAAACTCCTGTGGAGCCGGAGACGCCTGCAGAACCAGAGGCACCCGTTGAGCCGGAAACTCCTGCAGAACCAGAGACACCCACGGAACCGGAAACTCCTGCAGAACCAGAGGCACCCGCAGAACCGGAAACTCCTGCAGAACCAGAGGCACCCGCGGAACCGGAAACTCCTGTTCAACCGGAAACTCCTGCTCAGCCAGCGAAACCCGTGGAATCGGAAACGTCCACGGTACCGGAAGATACCGTAACAGAAACGTTCCCTGCTTCTGAAACCTCAGGTCTGCCGACAGAAGCGCTGGAAGACCGCGGCATACAGGCCCCGGAACCTCTGACGACCACTCCGATTACCGAAAACCAGACGGCTGCTGTTCCAAATATCGAAACGGCAGTTCCAAACGCCGGCAACCATGCGGCGGAATCCTATCCCGCCGGAAACGGCCTGGCCGAAGGAGCATCCAAACCCGCCGGCAGCGTTCTTGCACCGGCTGCAGAGACCACGGAACAGACCAGCCGCATCCATGTGTCAGAAATCGTCCGAAAAGTCAATCTGGTACTTGCCGTACTGAGCCTGATCGTCCTGATCCTTCTTCTGACAAAACTGATCCTGACACTGATCCGAGAAAGTAAAAGCCGCCGCTTCCGTCGTTCCCGCTGAGAACGTTCTGACAGATTGCGGCAGCTTCACCTGCTCTAAAAATTTCACCTGAAAGAATGTGCTCTATATGAGCATAAAGGCCAGGAATACGCTGGCAATAATCCCCGCAAGTGTTGCGGTCAGCGCCCCCGCCAGCGTATACCTGGTCTTTGTAACTTTTGCTGCAAGAAAATAGACGGACATCGTATAAAAAACCGTTTCCGTACTGCTCGCCATCAGTGACGCGGCAAAACCGATCGCCGAATCCGTTCCATACTCCTTATACAGATCCAGCAGCAGCCCGGTTGCCGCACTGTTGGAAAACAGGCGGACGACGCCAAGCGGCACCAGTTCCGGCGGAAATCCCAACGGCTTCATCCATGTTCCGAGAATCTCTCCGAGCTTATCCAGAAATCCTGAGGAACGCAGCACGCCAACGCCGACCATCAGCCCCACCAGAGTCGGCAGGATCGAGACAATGCTCCTCATCCCATCTTTTGCTCCTTTGATAAAATCCCCGTAAATATCCCGCTTCATCAGCAGGCCCATTCCCACGATGGAGAATATGAGAAGCGGTATCACCAGATCTGACACAACATAAAGAATCTGCACTTCGGACCGCCTGTCTTTTTTTACCATTCTATGCGGAAAATATCTTTCTAATTCACAACCGTTCCCTTATTCCACACTCTTCAATGATTCGATCATATCGATTTTTTTCAGCCGATAGTACATCATGTAGTTTACAAACAACGAGAACACCAGGGTCAGCAGACCACTGAACAGATAACTGCTCGGGAAAACATTCCTTCCGAACATCATCATATCCACTTCCACCGTCTGAATAATGTACTGATGCAGCGCCACTCCGATTCCCGCACCTGCCAGGATGCCGAAAATTGTCAGGATCACATTTTCCCGGTATACATACTCCGCAACTTCCAGATCATAGAAGCCCAGCACCTTCAGCGTTGCCAGCTCCCTCTTCCGCTCGGTGATATTGATGTTGTTCAGGTTATACAGTACCACAAACGCCAGAAGACCCGCCGAAACGATCAGCACGACGATTACAATGTTCAGCGCCTGCAGCATATCATCAATCTCCGCTTCCAGGTCAGAGACAAACGTTACGCCCACAACGCCGTCCTGTTCGATCATCATCTGTCCCAGTTTCTCCTCGTAACTGTCGGAGGTATCCTCATACTTCATCAGAATCTGATTATAATCCGGTGTTTCCTGCCATACACTCTCATACAGAGACGGATCCATAAAGATATAATGCTCCACATAGTTTTCTATGATGATCGAAATCGTTACTTCCCGTCCTTCTTGATTTTCCTCACCGACTTTGATCGTGTCTCCCACAGAAACGCCCAGCATCTTTGCGGTCTTTTCACTGATCGCAATGCCGTCTTCCGGGAATTCGTAAGATTTCTTTGATCTTCTGTCCCGGAACGTAAAGAATTGATCCACCACGGAGGGATCCTGCGGAACTTCCAGAATAGCGCTCATACTCTCATCCCCGGCAGTCAGTTCCACATTCTGCGCAAACATTTCCAGGGTACTGCCCATTCCGTCAAACTCCTCGGCTTTCTCCAGGACCGCAGCCTTTTCTTCCTGAGATTCCGAGTTGACTACAACTGACGCCTGATAGGTAAACAGTTCCACAAACTGATTCTTTGCGATAGCAGTGATGGAATCCTGCAGTCCGAAGCCCACCAGCATCAGGCCCATACAGCCTCCGATTCCGATAACGGTCATAAAGAAACGCTTTTTATACCGGAACAGATTCCGGACCGTAGATTTCTGGGTAAAGCTCAGATGTTTCCACAGGATCGTCACACGCTCCAGCAGGACTCTGCGTCCATTCTTCGGCGGTTCCGGACGCATCAGTTCGGACGGTTTCGCTCTCAGCTCCCGCCAGCAGGAGAAGAGCGTCGCCAGCCCGGTGCAGGCGATGCTTGCCAGGATCGCCAGAAGTCCCTGCTCCCAGTTGAGAGGCGTCAGATATTCCGGCAATCCAAGATACAGCATGCCGTATGCGTTCATGATCACCCACGGGAACAGTTTCTCACCGATCACCACACCGATCACCGCTCCCGTCACCGTCGCCAGCATCGCATAGCACAGATACTTCATGGCAATCGCACCGTCCCGGTAACCGAGCGCCTTCAAAGTTCCGATCTGCTGACGCTGTTCTTCCACCATTCGTGTCATGGTCGTCAGGCTGATCAGCGCCGCCACCAGAAAGAAGATCCACGGAAAGACCTGTCCGATGTTATCGATCCGTTCCGCATCATCGGCAAATCCCTTGGCGGATGTCACATCTTCCCGGTCCATCACATACCATTCCGGTTTTTCCAGGTCTTTTAATTCCTGTTCCCCGTCCGCAATCTGCTGGCGGGCATCCGCCAGTTCCGGCTGTGCCTCCGCGTAACCTTCTTCATACTCCTGTTTTGCGTCGGCAAGTTCCTGCTCTTTCTCCGCCAGCTCTTCCTTCCCGTCTTCCAGCTCCGCCCTGGCATCCTCCAGCGTCTGCTTTGCTTCTGCGATCTGGTCTTCGCCGTCGCTCAGCTGCTGCCTTGTCCGGGCAATCTGCTGTTCCCCGCTTTCCATCTGCGCCTTGGACTGCTCCAGTACACTTTTCTGCTGCTCCAGCTCCTGTCTTCCCTGGCTGAGCTGCGTTTCGCCGTCCGTAATCTGCTGACGGGCTGCGTTCAGCTGCGCCTCTCCGTCCCCCATCTGCTGACGATAAGCATTCAGCTGGGTCTCCGCCGCCGCAAGCTGCTGGCGGGAAGCTTCCAGCTGTGCTTCGCCGTCGGTGATCTGCTGACGGGCTGCTTCCAACTGTGCCTCTCCCTCTCTCAGAACTTCTTCCGTTGCGTTCAGCTGCTGCTCAGACTGGGCAATCTGCTGTTCTGCCGCCGCGATCTGTGCCTCGCCGTCCTGTACACTCTTTTCACCGGTATCAAACTCTGTGATTCCCGCCTGTACGGTTTCTTTCTGTGCCTGCAGACCTGCAATCGTCGTTTCCAGCTGGACTTTCGCAGCCACGAGGGCTTCATATTCCGGAGAAGTATCCAGTCCGGCATTTGCCAGGGCTTCTTCCATCTGACGGATCTGTTCCTCTGTCTGTGCCAGCTGCTGCTGCAGTTCTCCCAGTTGGACTTCGATCTGCTGCAGGGCTACTTTCGCTGTCTCATAATCCGCCCGCTTCGCTTCCAGTTCCTGACGGGCCGCTGCCACCGTCTGACGGTTCTGCTCCAGTTCTGCCTTTCCGCTTTCCAGCTCGATACGGCCGGCTTCCAGCTGGGATTTGCCGTCCGCCAGCTCCTGTGCTTTGGCTTCTGCCTGTGCTTTCGCCTCCTCCAGTTCCCGGGTCTTCTCTTCGACCTGTGCCTTGCCGCTTTTCAGGTTTTCTGACTGTTCCTCAATCTCCGCTTTGCCGGCTTCCAGCTGCTGTGCCTCTGCCTCCAGCTGTGCTTTTCCGTCCGACAGTTCTTTCTCCTTTGCACTCAGCACCGCCTCCGCGTCGGCAAGCTGCTTCTCACCGTCGGCAATCTGGGATTTTCCGCTGTTCAGTTCCGCTTCTTTAGATTCCAGCAATTCTCTGGCATCCGCCAGCTGCTGCTCCCTGGAAACCAGCTCGGACTCACCGTCCTCAAGTTCTTTCTCACCGTCGGCAAGCGTTTCCTTCGCATCCGCGATCTGCTGCTCACCGTCGTCGATCTGAGCCTTCGCGTCGGCAAGCTCCTGCTCCGCGTCCGCCACTTCCTGCTTTGCATCTTCGATCTCTTCCATCCCATCCTGGTAAATGGTCTCATACCGACGGTCACAGGCTCCGTCCGCTATCTCTTCCAGCCCTGCGACAACCTTCGCTATCTTCGCCTCATAGGCTCCCTCAAAGCTGTTTTCCGCTTTCGCGCCTTCCACCTGAACATAAGCTTCCGTATAAACGTCCTGCTGCTCAAAGACCTCCGGCAGCACCACAAGAAAAGCGTCCAGACTGCCGTCTCCCACCGTACCGGAACCGCGGTCCATCTCCATATAGTACGGAAGGGTGCCGCTTCCCACGATGGTATACGTCTCTTCCTTCAGGGTGTCCGACAGATCCTCCGAACTTCCCGATTCAAGGGTGATCTGGTCTCCGATCTTACACCCCGTCTGCTGGAGATAAATATCATCGGCAAGACACTCGTTTGCCTTTTCCGGAAGCCTTCCTTCCGTAATCGTTACCTGGTTCACGTTCTCCGTCCATGCGATCACCTTCAGGGCAAACTCCATGTCGCTCTGTTCGTTGAGCACCTCCGCCGTATAGCCTCCGGTGACGGCCTCCACCCCTTCCGTGTTTCTCATATCTTCCAGATCATCCTCCGTGAGGCCCAAAGTGCCGACAATCCGGAGATCCATAAAATTCACACGGTCATAATAGCTGTCCGCCGACTCATGCATATCATTTTTACTGGAACGTATTCCGGAAAAAAACGCTGCACCCAGCATGACGATAAACAGCACCGAGAAAAACCGTCCTTTGTTTCTCCCGATCTCACGAAAAAAATCACGTTGAAATGCCTTCATCCTCTATCACCTTACCATTCAATCTGTTCTACCGGTGTCGGATGCTCATTCAGCTCCATGCCGGATACTTTTCCATTTCTGATATGTATGACTCGGTCCGCCATAGGCGTCAGGGCTGTATTATGCGTGATGACGATCACCGTCATCCCCTTCTCCCTGCAGGTATCCTGAAGCAGCTTCAGGATCGCCTTTCCTGTCACATAATCCAGGGCTCCTGTCGGTTCATCACAAAGGAGCAGCTTGGGGTTCTTTGCCAGTGCTCTGGCGATGGCCACACGCTGCTGCTCTCCGCCGGAAAGCTGCGCCGGGAAGTTTCTGATCCTTTCTCCCAGCCCTACTTCCTTCAGCACGGTCTCCGCGTCCAGCGGATCTTTGCAGATCTGAAGTGCAAGCTCCACATTTTCCAGGGCTGTCAGGTTCTGCATCAGGTTATAGAACTGGAAGACAAATCCGATATCCTCCCTCCGGTACTGCACCAGCTTTTTCCCTTTCAGTCCGCTGATATCCTGTCCGTCCACCGTTACCTTGCCGGACGTGGCAGTGTCCATCCCGCCAAGGATATTCAGAACGGTCGTTTTTCCGGCGCCGCTGGGGCCTACGATCACTACAAACTCACCTTTCTGTATCTCAAAGTTGATGCCGTCCACGGCTTTGATGGATACTTCACCCATCTGATAAACCTTTTTGACATCCTTCATTTCAACATAACCCGCCATAAAATCCCTCCGTTGTCTCGTTGTTTTTCAAACACGCTCCCGTTGACTTTATCCCTATATTTATTAAACATTTGTTGAATATCTGACACTTGTATATTATAATAAAATCGTACAAAATACAATGGCTAAATCACCATGCATTTGTTTTTTTCTGTACACTGCACCTGATAATTGTACAAAAAGAGGGGGATTTTATGACTGAAACAAAAACCTTGGACCGCAGATCCAAATATTCTGTCGACGCAATGCAAAATGCTCTATTCTCTTTGCTGGAAGAAAAAGATCTGTCGGCAATTACGGTTACAGATATCTGCCGCCTTGCCGACGTGAACCGCGGAACCTTTTACCGTTACTTCAAGGATGTTCCCGACCTGTTTTCTCATATTGAAGATGAATTTCTCGAAAACTTCCGGGAAATCCTGTCGTCCACCGATATGTCGTCCTACTACCGGTCCATCCTGGTGTCGATCCGGGAAAACAGCACGCTGATCCGTTTTATCCTGGCAAGCAACAGCACGTCTCATATTATCGAAAAGCTGCTGCGGCGGCAGAAAGATTCTCTCCTGGACATGCTGAATTCCCGCTGCCCGCACCTGAACCGAAAGGATACCGAGTATATTTTCGAGTACATCCTGGGAGGGTTTATCTATCTGATCCGTAAGTGGTTCGCGGAAGATATGGCGATCCCGCTGGACACACTGGAAAAAAATCTCAGCCAGATGACGGAAGCCATCCTGAAATCATTTTCGGACACGTCAGACTGAAAAAAAAAGAGAACTGCCGCGGCTTTTCCGGCCCTGCGGCAGTTCTCTTCTTGATTGATTTTATTAATCATTATCCGGAAGCAATTTAATCCGCACCATAATGTTGCGGATAAACTCCCCTTCCTTCAGTTTCTGTTCCAGCTCATCCATCGGGCTGGCTGCGGGAATATCACACTCTTCTTCCTCTTCCAGCTCTGCCCAGATCCAGTTGTATGCAGCATCGGAAGCATTTTCCAGCGCATCCTCCAGATCCGGACCATCCGCCTCACAGCAGGCGAGATCCGGAAATTCCACATGGTATCCCTTTCCGTCTTTTTTCGGTGAAAACACCGCCGGATAAATAAACGTCATGTTCTTTCTCCTTTATCTTTCTGTCACATATGCATCCGTAATCTCCGCCATATACATCCAGTGGAAATCACTGTCCGGATACCATTTTTCAATTTCCTCCTGATGAAGGAAACATTCCGGCTTCATTTCCTGCACGTACAGTTTTTTACATACCAGAACCAGCGATGCCTCCTCAAACGTCGGATGTCCGTCTATCTTCGTCACATGAAGGCCTGACTTTTCAATCTTGTCCGCTTCGTCCCTTCCGGAAACAGAACCCAGCAGTCCCATTGCCTTCTTCTCAGCTCCGCCGAAGAACGAAAGAGTAAACGTCTCCGATGCATCGACAAATTCTTTCGTGTATCTCTGCGGACGGAGATAAGCAGTCGCCACCGTTTTTCCCCACATGATGCCCAGGGCGCCCCAGGAAGCGGTCATTGTGTTGACTTTTCCATCTTTTTCAGCAGTGACCAGCATCCACTCGTCACCGATCATCTGAAAGACATTCTGTGTCAGGTCTTTTACTGAGATTTTTTTCCATTCCATGTCTGAATCCTCTTTTCTGCATGTTTATTTTCTATTCTATCATACTTCCCGCCGTTTATCCATTACCTTGCAAAATACCACGCCCGCCAGTGTGCTCACCGCCGTCGCCACGATCGCCGGCCCCACGATCGCCGTGGGGTTGACGCTTCCATACTGCCCCCGGTAAGCGATTACACTCACCGGGATCAGCTGCAGGGAGGAAATATTGACGATCAGAAACGTACACATCTCACGATTCGCCGTTCCCCTTGGCATGCCATGGCCTTTTTTTCTGCGGTCTTCCTCCAACCCTTCCAGTTCCTCCATCGCCCGCAGTCCGGCGGGGGTTGCGGCTGCTCCCAGCCCGAAAAAATTTGCGATCATATTCACAGAGATTGCTTCCAGCGCCGGATGCCCTTTGGGAATCCGCGGAAATAAAAAACGAAGGATCGGACGGATCTTCCTGGTAAGCCAGTCTATGATCCCTGCTCCCGAAGCAATCTCCATCAGTCCGGACCACATGGCGGTCACCCCAAGCAGTGCAATGGCGAGGGTCACCGCTTCCTTCGACGCATTGATCGCCCCATTGGTCACTTCATTGAGATTGCCGGTCAGCGCACCGTAGATAATTCCTACAATCACCATTCCACCCCAGAGATAATTCATTGTTCTTTCCTTCCGCCGTACGGAAACGGCCTTTTTTTCATCCTATGAACGAAAGATTTCACTCATTCCTCTGAAATTTTCACACGCTGTCACTCAGAATGATTCACCAGATACTGATAGACCTCCCGTTTTTTCATTCCCCTGTCTTTCGCCACCAGCTTCATCGCCTCTTTTCGGTCGATTCCCTGATCTTCATACCGTTTCATATGATCCTCAATGGAAACCTGCTCCCATGCCGCCTGGGCTTCCTCTTCCATTTCCTTCCGGCTCCTGCCCTCCAGCACAAGGACACACTCTCCCTTCGGATCGTTCTCCCGGTAATGCTCCACCGCTTGGGCGATCGTTGTGACAAATGCCGTCTCATGCTTCTTGGTCAGTTCCCGGCAGACGGTCAGCCTGCGGTCCCCCAACGCTTCCAGCAGTTCCTCCAGCGTCCGCACCAGCCGGTGAGGCGCCTCATACAGAATGATCGTTCGGGTTTCCGTCTGAAGTTCCTTCATTACCTGCTGCCGTTCTTTTTTGTCCGACGGCAGAAATGCCTCGAAACAAAATCTTCTCGTGGAAAGCCCGGACAAGGTCAGCGCCGTAACACAGGCACAGGCTCCCGGCAATGATGTCACTTCAATCCCTGCCTCATAGGCCATCCGGACCAGTTCCTCTCCCGGATCAGAGATTCCCGGCATACCGGCATCGGTGATCAGCGCGATATTCTTTCCCTCCTGCAGCTGACCGATGAGATACCTTCCCTTGTCGATCTTATTGTATTCATGATAACTGGTCATCGGCGTATGGATCTCAAAATGATTCAGCAGCTTGATGCTGTTTCTGGTATCCTCCGCCGCGATCAGGTCCACCTCTTTCAATGTCCGGATCACCCGGAACGTCATATCCTCCAGATTTCCGATCGGCGTCGCGCACAGATATAATTTACCTGCCATGTTTCCCTCCTGTCCCGCTCATACCATACACTGGATATTTATGATCCCGTGTATGGATTCCATCATCGTCCGTCCCCGTAAAGGATACGGATGTCTTCTGTATAAATTCCCGGCTTTTCGTATACGATCAGCGGCTTTTCCACCGTGATCCTCGGCCGTCCGCCTTTCGCCGCTTCCAGGAGCACAAGATTCGGCTCCTTGTCCACAAACGGATAGACCAGCTGCATTCTCTTCGGCTCCAGCTGATACTGCTTCAGCACAAACATAATCTCCGCCAGCCGGAACGGGCGGTGCACCAGATAAAATCTGCCTCCGGGTCTCAGTACCCGTGCCGCAGCCTTGGCAATATCCTCAAAACTGCACAGCACCTCATGCCTTGCGATGGTTTTCGCCTGACTGGTATTGGTCAATCCGTGGCTGCCCGTCATGTAAGGCGGATTACAGGTGACCACATCAAAAGAGGCCGCCGGAAAATACTCCTCTGTGCGGCAGACGTCCCCCTCTATGATCTCTACCCATTCCTCCAGCCGGTTATATTTCACACTTCGCTTTGCCATATCCGCGCTTTCATGCTGGATTTCCAGACCAGTGAAGTGCTGTCCTTTCGTCTTCGCCTTCAGCAGGATCGGAACGATCCCGGAACCCGTACAGAAATCAAGCGCCCGTTCCCGTTCCTTCACTTTCGCGTAAGAGGCCAGCAGCACCGCATCGATCCCATAACAGAACTGCTCCGGATTCTGTATCATCCAGTAGCCATTCTGCAGATCGTCCAGCCGCTCTCCCGGACGGAGCAGTTCTGATGCTTTTGTTTTTTTCTCCTCCACTGCAGTCCCTTCCTCTCTTTCTTCTGCAACATCCAAAAAGGCTGCCGCAAAAGGTTCGTTTCCGACAGATTCCGAAACCGGAACAGTTCCGGCATCCCTCCGTGTGAACTTTGCTTTTGCGGCAGCCATAGAAACAGCACGTCTGAACATTTCTTCCCTTCAAACGCTTAGTCTTCCAACTTCTCCAGTTCCTTCATCTCTTCTGCAGAAAGCTGTCCGTCTGCTGTCTTGTCCGTCTTATCTTTCTTTCTGTCTTTTACCTTGTCCTTTTTGTGTTTCGGCCGGAACTTCAGCTCGCTGACCGGATATTCCCGAATCTCTTTTTCATCGTTCACATCCACCAGGACCTTGACCAGCTGGCGCAGCACATTGACTCCCGACACTTCGCCTTTCAGATCTTCCGGCGTTGTCACATAATCTCCCACATTGGGAAGCTTTTTGTTCAGATATTCGTAGGTCTCCTGTTCATTTTTCAGGCAGCACATCAGTCGTCCGCACACCCCTGAAATCTTGGTAGGGTTCAGAGACAGATTCTGTTCCTTCGCCATTTTGATGGAAACCGGCGCGAACTCCGACAGATAGGTGTGGCAGCACAGCGGCCGTCCGCAGATTCCCATTCCTCCGAGGATCTTCGTCTCATCGCGTACACCGATCTGACGCAGTTCGATACGCGTCTTAAACACAGCTGCCAGATCCTTGACCAGCTCACGGAAATCAATTCTTCCGTCCGCCGTGAAATAAAAGAGCACCTTGTTGTTGTCAAAGGTATACTCTGCATCGATCAGCTTCATTTCCAGCTCGTGGGCACGGATTTTTTTCTGGCAGATCTCAAAGGCTTCCTTTTCTTTCCTGCGGTTCGCCTCTTCCTTGGCGTCATCCTTCGGCGTCGCCAGCCGGATCACCTCTCTCAGCGGCTGGATGACCTTTTCATCCTCGACTTCCTTCGGTCCAAGAACGACATGGCCGTACTCCACGCCTCTGGCTGTCTCCACGATAACATGATCGCCGACGCAGATATCAAAATCCTTCGGCGAAAAATAATATACTTTTCCCACATTACGGAACCGTACTCCGATAATTTTTGTCATTGCTTAATTCTCCTTGATCGTCAGGAACAGAAGCTCCATCGTCAGTTCGAAATTTACATTCGCCTTCAGACGTACTCCCGCGGTCTGTATCGCGTCGATGATACGCTCCAGTCCTTCATAGGAGCTTTTCTGTGCCCGCTCCTTGATATAATTGATCTCCTGGCGGAATACCAGTGTATCGACCTCCCGGGTCGCCTTAAATAAAAGCACATCGCGGAACCACATGGAGAAGATATCCAGATAATCCTGGATATTGTCCTTGTCTGCCGTCATCCCCTTAATTGCCTCTACCAGCTCATACAGTCCCATATTCTGTGCATATTTTACAAGCCGCAGCGAATTTTCCATCACTTCCGCGTACTCTTCGGAAGTGGCGATTTTCTCCGCCTTTCCGATATTTCCCTGGGCAAAGGAAGCGTCTACTTCCGCCTGATAATCCGGAATGTGCATCCGTTCCATCAGATAGTTTTTTACCAGATTATCACTGACCGGTTTTAAATTTAAGATTACGCACCGGGAAGAAATCGTCGGAAGAAGAGAATCCGGATTGTCCGCAAGCAGAAGAATGACTGCGTACGCCGGAGGCTCCTCGATGGTCTTCAGAAGTGCATTCTGTGCCTGGAGCGTCATTTTCTGCGCTTCGTTGATAATATATATCTTATAACGGCTCTCATAAGGTCTGATCGCAACATCATCGATCAGCTGCTGTCTGATTTCCTCAATACCGATGGAATTTGGTTTCTCATGTGTGATATTGATAATATCCGGATGATTCTTACTGAGGGCTTTCTTGCAGGATGTACACTGCATACATGGTTCGATTCCCTGTGTTTCACACTGAAGTGTCATCGCAAACAATGAAGCCAGCAGCTTCTTTCCGGAACCATGTTCCCCGCCGAAAATATAAGCGTGGGATACCTTATTCATTTTCACTGCATTCTGAAGATGGGAGATAATGTCCTCATGTCCCGCTACATCTTTGAATCCCTGCATACTTATCACCTCCTGACAGAATCAACAAGCCGCCGTCCACAGAATTCCTCCGCAAACCGCAGCTGTCAATGTAAGATTATTATATCATAGTTTTTTTACTTGTTCCACAAAATTCTGAATTTCAGAAAAACAGTCTTCTATGGCTCCGTTATTATAAAATCTTTTCCTGATTCCCGCCTGCTCAATCTTCTCTTCCGAAAAATCTTCACAGTCTGCCAGAAACCTGCGGCACATCTCCGCATATTTCGGCTGCTGTTGTTTTCTCTCCCGTTTCAGGGCGCGTTCCAGGCGGATGCCGTCTTCCACCTCCACATACAGCGGACACAGGAACTCTTCTCCATAGTATTCCTTTAGCTTCAGATAGGACTCCAGCGTACCGATTCCCAGATAACTGTTCTTTTCCAGAGCAACCTGCCCGTCGTCGGCGGTAAAATAATACCACGGTCCATGAACCGTCTGATACATCCGTTCCTCGATGATCTTATTGCACTTCCGGAGTTCTTCCAGTTTTTCCTCATCCGTAAAAAAGTACTCTCTTCCGTCCTGCTCTCCCTCGCGGATCGGCCGCGTCGTATATAACACCATTGGATGAAGCTCCAGCGCTTCCTGCTGCTTCAGATATTCATAGATATGATCTTTTCCGGACGCGCTTTTGCCCATCAGATAAAAAATTTTCCCCATCCTCTTTTTCCATTCTTGTCTTTTTTCTTTTATGCCTTTTTCTTTTATGCCTTAAAGCGGTATCCTACGCCCCAGATGGTCTCGATATACTGAGGTTTCGCCGTATTGAACTCGATCTTTTCACGGATTTTCTTGATATGCACCGTAACCGTAGCGATATCTCCAATGGATTCCATATCCCAGATTTCCCGGAACAATTCTTCCTTGGTAAACACACGGTTTGGATTTTCCGCAAGAAACGTCAGCAGATCGAACTCTTTCGTTGTAAACTGTTTTTCCTCGCCGTTGACCCAGACTCTGCGGGCGGTCTTATCAATCTTGATGCCCCGGATCTCCACCACGTCGTTCACTTTCTGACCGCTTCCGATCAGACGGTCATACCGCGCCAGATGTGCCTTTACCCGGGCAACCATCTCACTTGGAGAAAACGGCTTGGTAATATAGTCATCCGCCCCAAGGCCAAGGCCCCGGATCTTGTCGATGTCATCCTTCTTTGCAGAGACCATGATGATCGGCATATTTTTCTTCTCACGCACCTGGCGGCAGATCTCAAATCCGTCTACCTCCGGCAGCATAAGATCCAGAATCAGAAGATCGAACTCCTCGTTCAGTGCTTTGTTCAGTCCTGTATCTCCTCTGTTTTCAATTTCCACTTCAAATCCGGAAAGCTCCAGATAATCTTTTTCCAGATCAGCAATCGCCTCTTCATCTTCAACGATAAGTATCTTGCTCATTAATCGGTACCTCCTGATATTTTCTAAGTACAAAGTACATAGTTGTTCCTACGCCTTCCTTGCTGGTCGCCCACACCTTTCCGCCGTGGTCTTCCAGGATCTTCTTTACGATGGAAAGCCCGATTCCGCTGCCGCCCCTGGTAGAATTCCGGGAAGCGTCCGTGCGGTAGAACCGGTCGAAGATCTTCACCAGATCTTTGTTTGCAATTCCCTTGCCGTTGTCCTCAATCTCCACCTGAACAAAATCTCCCACATCACGCAGACGGATATTGATCACTTTATGGGGCTTATCCATATATTTGATCGAATTATTGACAATATTGTTGATGACCCGTTTCAGCTGCTCCGCATCTGCGATCACCACCGGTTCATCATGAAGATAATTGAAATATGTCAGATCCACCCCCTGGGCCTCAAGATCCAGGCTCAGCTCTTCCACGCAGTCCTCAAAATAATCTGCAATAGGGATTTTTGCAAAGGTATACGGAATCCTGTTGGTATCGATTTTCGAATAAAACGTCAGCTCATTGATCAGACGGTCCATCTCGTTTGCCTTATTATAAATGGTGCGGATGTATTTGTCCATCTTCTCCGGCGTATTGGCGACACCGTCCATGATTCCTTCCACATAACCTTTCACCGCGGTGATCGGCGTCTTCAGGTCATGGGAAATATTGCTGATCAGCTCTTTGTTTTCCCGGTCAAACTCTACCTTTTCTTCCGCGTTTTCCTTCAGCCGGATACGCATCTCCTCAAAGTCATCACACAGGTCATTGATCTCTTTGACACTGCTTCCCTCCACCGTAAAATCCAGGTTGCCTTCCTTGATATTCTGCGTCGCTTTTTTCAGCTGTTCCAGCGGGGAGATCACACCCCGGTAGATCCAGAAGCTCAGACCGAAGCTCGTAAATACCAGGATCAAAATGGTCGCAAAAAACATTTCCTCCCACATTTTTCTCATCTGCGGAAAAATCTGATCGACCCTTGTCACGATAAACACACTGCCGTCACTGCCATCCTCAAAGGTAAAATCCAGCTGTTTCACCAGTTCTTTCTGGTCGCTGTGCAGATAAATCCCTCCATTTTCCTCGATTCCTGAACTTCCGTAATCCGGCAGTGTCTCCAGCAGTTCATGATCCTCCACCCGGTCGGAGCCATTGAAGAATATTTCATTATCCTTTCTCACCGCAAGAAAAGAAGAATCTTTCAACAGCTTCGCATTCACTTTCTCCAGATAGCTGATATTTTCCAGATCCTGTGGACTGTCCTCCGCTTTCCCGGAAAGTTCTGTATATTCTCTGGAGGTCAGTATGTCCATCATCAGCGCATTGTTGGAAAGCATTTCATAAGTTGGATTTTCAATTCCGTACTGTTCTCCGATTGCCTTGACTTTATATTCAGAAAAGAGATAAAACGTGATTCCGCAGAGAATGATCGGCACAAAAATGGTGATGAAAAAAGAAATGATGACTTTTGTTTTCAATTTCATACTTCTGTTACGACGATTCATACTGTTTCTGCCCTCTTCTTCCATGTGGAAACCCAAAATTTCATTACTTTTTATTATATCACAGGCGCTGTTGTTTTGCCCGTTAAGTAACTGGAATATTTATAAATTTTCTATAAATATGGGAGAGGGGAGTAGTGATGCGCGAAATTCAGGTGGAAAACTTTTGGGCTGAACTGATTGATTTTGGAGTAATTTGTACATAAAACGGGGCTTGCAGACTATGGAATGGCGCTTTTAACCATAATTAAAAAAGGGCAAAAGACAATGGCTGCAGAATGGTTTGTTTCTGCAGCCATATGTCTTATTTCTGGTTCATTAAATTTGAATTTTTCTTATCTGTTTGAATCTGGGTTTTCATTCAGATGTTCTGAACAATTTTGTCTTTGTTTTTTGCTTATCTGATATTTATTTGTTCAGATATTTTTTCAGTTCTTCTACTTTGTCCAGTCTCTCCCACGGCAGATCCAGGTCGTTGCGTCCGAAGTGGCCGTATGCGGCGGTCTGTTTGTAGATCGGGCGGCGAAGATCCAGCATTTTGATGATTCCTGCCGGACGGAGGTCGAAGTTTTCGCGTACGATTTCTGTCAGTTCGTTGTCTGACAGTTTTCCAGTGCCGTAGCTGTCGATCATAATGGAGGTCGGGTGTGCGACACCGATCGCGTAGGAAAGCTGTACCTCGCATTTATTTGCCAGTCCTGCTGCGACGATGTTTTTTGCAACGTAGCGTGCCGCGTATGCTGCGGAACGGTCTACCTTTGTGCAGTCTTTTCCGGAGAATGCTCCGCCGCCGTGACGGGCATATCCGCCGTAGGTGTCTACGATGATCTTACGTCCGGTCAGTCCTGCGTCGCCGTGTGGTCCGCCGATGACGAAACGGCCGGTCGGGTTGATGAAGAACTTGGTGTTCTCGTCTACCATTTCTGCCGGAAGAATCGCATCAAACACATATTTTTTGATGTCCTCATGGATCTGCTCCTGGGTCACATCCGGGTCATGCTGTGTGGAAAGTACCACCGCATCCAGGCGGATCGGTTTTCCGTTTTCATCGTATTCTACGGTTACCTGAGTCTTTCCATCCGGACGCAGGTAAGACAAAGTTCCGTCTTTGCGCACTTTTGTCAGCTGACGTGCCAGTTTGTGCGCCAGCGCGATCGGATATGGCATAAATTCTTCGGTCTCGTTGCTTGCATATCCAAACATCATTCCCTGATCGCCGGCTCCGATAGCATCGATCTCCTCGTCGGACATATTGCTTTCCTTTGCTTCCAGCGCCTTGTCAACGCCCATCGCAATATCCGGAGACTGTTTGTCCAGCGCAATGACAACTGCACAGGTGTCTGCGTCAAATCCATATTTTGCACGGTCGTAACCGATCTCGCGGATCGTATCACGGATGATCTGCTGAAAATCTACATGTGCTTTGGAGGTAATCTCTCCCAGAACCATCACATATCCGGTTGTGGTGCAGGTTTCGCATGCAACACGGCTCATTGGATCCTGCTCAAGAAGCGCGTCCAGAATCGCATCGGAAATCTGATCGCAGATCTTATCCGGATGTCCTTCAGTAACAGATTCGGAAGTAAAAAGTCTTTTTTCCATTCTCTTGTCCTTTCTTTGTTTATTGCTGCTTCTCTTCAGAGATTTTTGAAACATATAAGAAAAAAGCCCGCAAAAAAGCGGACCTGACAAACTACTGTTCAAATCCCCTTATTGTTCGAAATCTTCGCTCAGGCTGGCACCTTCCCGGATCGGGGGTTGCCGTGGTTTCACAGATCCTATGTATCTCCGCCACTCTGAATAAGAGAAAAGCAAGTATCACTATATAATTAAAAAATGTTCCTTACATACTGTATAGCAAAAGAGCGTATACGTCAAGGGGTTTTTTGAAAAAGGGCTGCTTTCTGTGTTTCGAAGGCGTAAGATGGAAAGTTTTTATTTTTTCAAATGGGGGAAGTGGTGGTTGAATGCGTATAGGCAGAGTGGATTTATAAGCGATTTTGGATTTTTGGTTTTTAGGTTTGTTGATGGCTTTACGGGAATGTGAATATCTAAATTTTCGACCATAATCAAAATTCGATTGTGATCAATAAGAGAAAAAGGAACTGTATACCTTTTTTGGGCATGCAGTTCCTTTTCCGTGTATGATTTCCTGTGTAACAAGACAGTAAGCTTTTATTGATCCTGTATCAGGTCTTTTTCTAAAGAATCTGCCATCTCTGGAGGTTCTTGTATAACAGTTCAGCGGGCTGTACTGTTGCGTTTTTATGCCTCCGGCAGATGCCACTCCCAGTTGCGTACTTCTTCCAGATCCTGGCCGTATTCTGCAATGTACTGTTTGTGCTCGATGAGTTTGTCGTTCATCTTCTGGATCAGATGCGCGCCCTTGTTGCCCAGCTGCGGCAGGTGCATGATCACATCTTTTACCAGGTTGAAGCGGTCGATCTCATTCTGTACACGCATATCGAACGGAGTGGTGATGGTTCCTTCCTCCTGATAGCCATGAACGGACAGGTTGCGGTTGTGACGCTCGTAGGTCAGCTCGTGGATCAGAGTCGGATATCCATGGAATGCGAAGATGATCGGTTTGTCCTTGGTGAACAGTGCGTCGTACTCGCGGTCGCTCAGTCCGTGCGGATGTTTGTGGTCGGATTCCAGTTTGAACAGGTCGACCACGTTGATCACGCGGATCTTCAGCTGCGGCATTTCCTCACGCAGGATGGTAACTGCTGCCATCACCTCGAGGGTCGGTGTGTCACCGCAGGCTGCCAGTACAACATCCGGCTCTTCTCCGGCGTCGTTGCTTGCCCAATCCCAGATGCTGATACCCTGTGTACAGTGTTTTACTGCCTGCTCCATGGTCAGCCACTGGATACTCGGATGTTTGGATGCAACGATGGCATTGACGTAATTCTTGCTCTTGATGCAGTGATCAAAGCAGGATAACAGACAGTTCGTATCCGGCGGAAGGTACATGCGTACAACGTCCGCTTTCTTATTGGCAATATGATCCAGGAATCCAGGATCCTGATGGGTAAATCCGTTGTGGTCCTGCTGCCATACATTGGAAGTCAGGATAAAGTTCAGGGATGCGATCGGCTGTCTCCAGGAAAGCTGGTTGCAGACTTTCAGCCATTTCGCATGCTGTGCTGCCATGGAATCCACGATACGGATGAACGCTTCATAGCTTGCAAAGAATCCGTGACGGCCTGTCAGCAGATAGCCTTCCAGCCAGCCTTCACACATATGCTCGCTGAGCATACCGTCCATGATACGTCCGTCTCTCGCCAGACAGTCGTCGTTCTCGATCATGCCTGCATTCCAGTCACGGTTTGTCGCCTCGAAAGCACGGTACAGACGGTTGGACATGGACTCATCCGGTCCGAAGATACGGAAATTCTTGTTTTCTTCGTTCAGACGGAAAATATCACGTACATATCCACCCAGTTCGATCATATCCTGCGCTTTTGTCTTTCCGGCCTCTACCTCGATTCCGTAATCACGGAAGTCCGGCAGACGCAGGTCTTTCAGAAGCAGACCGCCGTTTGCGTGAGGATTGGCGCCCATACGCGCATTTCCCTTCGGAGTCAGCTCTGCAATCTCCGGTTTCAGACGGCCGTTCTCGTCAAACAGCTCTTCCGGACGATAGCTTTCCAGCCACTCTTTCAACTGCTCAAGATGTACCGGTTTTTCCATGGACATCGGAACCTGATGCGCACGGAAGGTTCCTTCGATCTGCTGTCCGTCTACGACCTTCGGGCCGGTCCATCCCTTCGGTGTACGCAGAACGATCATCGGCCATATCGGTCTTTCCGGATCGTTGTTTTCTCTTGCGTTTTTCTGAATTGCTTTGATCTCTTCGATGACGGTATCCATGGTCTCCGCCATCTTGCGGTGCATGGTCATCGGATCATCGCCTTCTACGAAGTACGGTTTCCACCCGCATCCCTTGAAGAAGGATTCCACTTCCTCATGAGAGATACGTGAGAAGATGGTCGGGTTGCTGATCTTGTATCCATTCAGGTCCAGGATTGGAAGAACCGCACCGTCGGAGATCGGATTCAGGAATTTATTGGAATGCCAGGAAGTAGCCAGAGGGCCCGTCTCAGACTCGCCGTCACCAACGACTGTTACCGCAATCAGATCCGGATTGTCAAAGACTGCTCCGAAAGCGTGCGCGATGGAATACCCCAGCTCACCGCCTTCGTTGATGGAACCCGGTGTTTCCGGCGCACAGTGGCTCGGAACTCCGCATGGGAATGAGAACTGTTTGAACATTTTCTTCATTCCTTCGGTATCCTGGCTGATGTTCGGATATACCTCGCTGTAGGATCCTTCCAGATAAGTATTGGCAATCTGGAAGTTTCCGCCATGTCCCGGACCGGAAATATAGATCATATCCAGGTCGTAACGTTTGATCACGCGGTTGCAGTGTGTCCAGACAAAGTTCTGTCCAGGTACCGTTCCCCAGTGACCTACGATTTTTTTCTTTACATGATCCATTGTCAGCGGCTCACGCAGCAGCGGATTATCTAACAGATACAGCTGACCGGCAGACAGATAGTTTGCAGCGCGCCAGTAAGCATCCATCTTTTGCAGCAGTTCATCAGATAATGGCTGCTTCTCAAGACAAGTTGTTGATTCGCTCATAAGAGACTCCTTTCCCATCATTTGTTCGTTTTTTAACAAACTTATCATATAACTTGTTGTGTTTTGAAACAACTTGTTTTTTGCTCTTTTCTGACTAATTATTGCTTGAGAAGGCGGACGGCCGGAGAATTTATTGCTGTTCCAGGTGATCAAAATAGTCGCTCAGCCGCGTCATCGTATCTTCCATTTTTTGCCGGTTCAGAGAATAGATGACCTTGTTTGCCGAGAGGGTGGTATTTACCAGCTGCAGATCCGTCAGCACCGACATATGATAAGAAATCGTGGCAGTGGACAACTTCAGCGTGTCCGCCAGTTCCCGGTTAATATATTCTTTGTGGGACAGAAGCCGCAGGATTTCCAGCTTATTTCCGTCCGCCAAGATCTTTCCGTATGCCATCACATCCTTCTTCTTCATTTCCTGCCGGGGCGTCGACACCGGATGATACGGGAAGAATGCGCCGATGATAAACCAGCTCTGTCCGTTCTGATCTATGAGCCCCCGTATGGAAAACGGATCATACAGCAGCATCGTCATTTCCTCCGGAAGAACTTCCCTGCTGAACTGATAGGTGCTCTCTCCGATCATAACCGTGTCGATAGGACTCTTTCTGTCATACGCCTCTATTTCCGCCCGACGGCGCCGAAAGATATCCTCCAATTCTGTTTCATATCTGGCAAGGTTTCTGCGCACATACCGAAGCAGATCAAAGATCTTTCTCTTATGATCCTGGGGATGAAGCAATGCGAACAGGATCTGCCACCGCATTCCGTCCTCCATCTGCAGGGAATTTATATAGTCCGTAAAATCCGCCAGCTTTTCATCGATGGGCGCTTTCGTATCTTCACATCTCACATTCAGGCGTTCGGAAAGTGTCAGAGTGTCAAAAAACACCTCCTCTTCCTCCAGTTCGTCCAACGCACGAATAAAATGGGAACGCCCCAGCAAAGACGCCATGCAGGTTCTTGTATTGTCCAGCGACTTAAAATAGAATTGAATGCTTTTTTTTGAAAGGCCTTCCACCGCCTCACGCTGAATCTGTGACAGAAGCTCCAGATCCTTCCGGCAGTCCTCCGGCAGCGCATCCGTCTGTAATTTTCCGGCAAGATCGTACTCCCCATCTGCCGCGTTGGATAAAACCGCAACACATTCCTGGACATAACTTATTTTTGATTGAAACTTCATACCTTTCCACTCCTCGTATATTAAGTATCCGATGCATCGTAACTGCTCAGACCTCTGAACAGTTACGGATCTCTTTTCCGGTAAACTCTTCCGGCATTGTCTTCTTGCTGAAAAGCCAAAGACATACGGCTATTACCAGTATACCACTTATTGTAAAGAAAACAGCAATGGAAATGAATCCAACCACGGCAGAAACAAGTGCAGACGCCACCGGAACAGCTACGGCACTTGCGCTTCCCATCAGGCCGCTCAAGCGTGTCAGGTAACGTTTGTCACATTTTTGAATGACAGAAGCGTTCGCAAACGTATTCAGCAGTGCCACACCCATGCCAACCAAAAAGGTAAGCATTCCTTCTGCAAACAGCACGCCTGCCGGAGATGCGATCCATGTTCCGATGGCTACTGTTCCAAGATAAAGCGCTCCTATCATCAGGCTGCTTCCCAAAAGAATTTTCTGTTTCGGCACATACTTGACGATCTTCGGATACAGGAGTGCGCCTGCGATCATTCCCAAACTCAAAGACACGCCGACTACGGACAAAATCTGCTCACCGCCGTGAAGCACCTCTTTTGCCATAGCGGCCTCCAGACAATTATAAGGCACCAGCAATGCATTCAGCATCACTCCAAGGAGGATCAAATATCGCATGGTGTCGCTTTCTTTTACCACTTCCACGCCATCGCCCAGGTCATGAAACAGTTTTCTGACAGAAAACGGTTCACTGTCCTGTTTTTTCGTCTCTTTTGTCTTCATGCAGGACAGCAGTACCGCCGAGATCATAAAGGTAAGCACATCGACCAGTACCGCTCCGGCATTGCCAAGCGTACCGATGATCAGCGCTCCGGCACCCAGTCCCACCAACTCTGCCGCGCTGCTGCATCCGGACTGGTAGGAAACAGCCTCATTATACTGTTCTTTGTCAACGATTATCGGGAGGATGCTGCCGCCCGCCGGCTGACGAAAAGCTTCAACCGTGGAAATGAGCAACGTAAAGATCACCATTTCCACAGGGGTCGGCAGTCCGGTAAGCAGCCGGAACAAAAGATATCCTACCAACAGTGCCCGCAGGAGGTCAGAGACCACCATAACATTTTTCTTTTTTCTCCGTTCAAGCAGTGCGCCTGCCACCGGCTGCAGAAATACGGTTGGCAGCCGGTTTGCGGCAAAGACCAAAGCACTGAACGCAGCGCTCCCGGTAAGAGAATAGGTCAGCCATGTAAACACGATGGAATCTACGGAATCCCCAAATCGGTTGACGGTATTTGCCAAGACCAGCAATACATAATTTTTGTTTTGAAAAATCCTCTGTTTTTCTGCCTGGCTCAAATTATTGTTAGACATTTATTATACCTCCTGTTAGATTTTTTTCTAACAATAATTATAGCACAAGTTTAGTGTTTGTCAATCAATACATTAGATATTTATCTAATATTAATATCTAACATCAAAGATCTTCTGCATTCACACAAATGGCTTTTTCGAAGTCTCAGACTCCGGACGAAAGATTTCAAGCACGCTCCGCCCTTTGATAAAATAAAAAATACAGTAAAAATATATCTTCTTTTCCTCAGATATATCTTTACTGTACTCTGTAAGTTTCAGCAGCCGCAGCGGCTTACCCGATCTGCAGCTTGAATTTCTGGATTTCACGTTCACTGGAAACTTTCTGGATTTCAGCTCCAAGTCCTCTCAGTTTCCCTTCGAAATCTTCATAGCCTCTCTGGATATAAATAATGTCATCTACAATAGTAATTCCTTCTGCCGCCAGCCCGGCGATAACCAGTGCGGCTCCGGCTCTCAGATCCGGTGCGGATACGCGGGCTCCGGTGAGTCCTTCCACGCCGTCGATGATTGCTGTGTTTCCTTCTACTTTGATGCTCGCTCCCATACGGGTCAGTTCGTCTGCATATTTAAACCGGTTTTCAAAGATACTCTCGGTCACAATGCTGGTTCCGTTTGCCAGCGCCAGCGTTACCGCGATCTGCGGCTGCATATCCGTAGGATAGCCCGGATATGGCTGGGTTTTCACGTGAGTACGACCGAGTCTTCTGCTTGCGCTCACCCGTATCGCATCGTCAAACTCTTCCACGTCACATCCGATTTCTTCCAACTTTGCTGTGGTTGCTTCCAGATGTTTCGGGATTACGTTTTTCACCAGTACGTCGCCCTTAGTAGCCGCTGCAGCAAACATATAGGTGCCTGCTTCTATCATGTCCGGCACCACAGAATAACTGGTGCTGTGCAGGGTATCCACGCCCTTGATCCGGATCACATCGGTTCCTGCTCCCTTGATATTGGCTCCCATGCTGTTCAGGAAGTTGGCGACATCCACGACGTGCGGTTCTTTCGCTACGTTCTCAATGATCGTATTTCCCTTCGCCATGGCCGCTGCCATCATGATATTGATCGTCGCTCCGACAGACACCACATCCAGGAAGATGTGTGCGCCGCGAAGTTCCGATGCGGATGCGATGATCGCGCCATGCTTGATCTCCACCTTTGCTCCCAGCGCACGGAATCCCTTGATATGCTGGTCGATCGGACGGCTTCCGATGTTGCATCCTCCCGGAAGAGGCACTTCCGCTTTCTTATATTTTCCAAGAAGTGCTCCCAGCAGATAATAGGACGCCCGGATCTTCTTGATATATTCGTAATCTACACTTAAATCGCCAATGGTAGACGCATTGATGCGCACCGTATGACGGTCCGTTCTCTCAATCGTAGCTCCGATCTCAGCGATTGCTTCAAGAAGCACATTGATATCACTGACATCCGGAAGGTTTTCAATCACAACTGTTTCATCTGTCATGATCGCTGCTGTAAGGATTGCAAGCGCCGCGTTCTTTGCTCCCCCAATCTCCACTTCGCCTACAAGAGGATTTCCTCCTCTGATGACATATTGTTCCATTAAGTCCACCTCATGATTTTCTTTTCATACTTCCGCCTGCCGCGGAAACTCAATTCCCTTATTTATCTTTCTCTCATCACTGTCCGCTCTGGGATTCTTCATCGATTTTGTCAACTCTGTCTTCTCAATTCCAATAAAATTTCCCACTCCCCATACCGGAACAGTCCGCTGCTGCATAACCAGCAGCACGTCTCGTATGTTTCTTCTGTATAAACGGTCTTCCATTGAGAAGAGTTCCTCCAACGGAACTCTTTGCTTTATCTTAACTCAATTCTAATACTTTGTAAATAAAATTTAAGATTTTGGCCACACTTTCCCTGAGAATCGGCCGCCGTATCTTCTGAATATTCTGTTACATATTCAGTTCATCCCGAATTGCCTGCAAAGTCTCTTCAATGCCTCTGTTTTTCTCACTAATTGTAAGATCCGCATACGTTTCATACAGGCGGGTTCTCTCCTCATACAGATCCTTCAGTGTCTGTCCCTCTTTCAGGACCACACCACGGCCTTTCAGATTCCCCAGTCTTTTTGCCAGATCCTCGTAGGACAGTTTCAGATATACGATGGTTCCGATTTCCTGAAAGTGCTTCATTGCCTCTATACCATAGATTACACTGCCACCCGGCGCAATGACACACCTTTTTACATCCAATCCTGCATTTACTTCATTTTCTATTTCTACAAAGCGTTCTCTGCCCTCTTTTTCAATGATTTCAGAGAGCAGACAGCCCTCCCTTGCCTGGATCAGCAGATCCGTATCTACAAATTCATATCCAATGGCCTTTGCCAGAACGACACCGATACTGCTTTTTCCTGCTCCCGGCATCCCGATCAGAATGATGTTTTCTTTCTTCATGATTTGATGCAACCTTTCCGATACAGAAAAACGGGGCTGCCAACTGGCAACCCCGCCTGGCTGTCTTTTCATTCGTACTGTAACAGTTCATCCAACTGACCTGGCTGAACTGTTTCTTCATAGTTCAAATTTAACAGCAACAGTATAACATTATTTTTTCTTTTGCGCAACCTTTATCAGCAGACACCCTGCGCCAGCATTGCGTCTACCACTTTTTCAAATCCTGTAATGTTTGCACCCATCACATAATCGCCTTCATGTCCATAGCGTTTTGCAGCCTCGTCCATGTTGTGTGTGATGTTGATCATGATGTTCTGCAGTTTCGCATCCACTTCCTCAAAGGTCCAGCTCAGACGCTCGGAGTTCTGAGACATTTCCAGAGCGGAGGTCGCCACACCGCCTGCATTTGCGGCTTTTCCAGGAGCGAAGATCACCTTGTTCTCCTGCAGATATTTGGTTGCTTCCAGAGTGGTCGGCATGTTTGCTCCCTCGCAGACTGCTGTCACACCGTTTGCAACCAGCGCTTTCGCGTCTTCCAGATCCAGCTCATTCTGAGTTGCACATGGCAGGGCAAGATCCGCTTTCACGGTCCATACGCCTTTTCCTTCATGATACTCAGAATTCGGACGATATTTCTTATACTCGGTCAGACGCGCGCGGTTTACTTCTTTGATCTCCTTCAGCGCTGCCAGGTCGATTCCTTCCGGATCATATACCCATCCGTTAGAGTCAGAACAGGTCAGAACCTTTACGCCCAGCTGCTGAGCCTTCTCGATGGCATAGATCGCTACGTTTCCGGAACCGGAAACAACCGCTGTCTTTCCTGCAATATCAATTCCGTTCAGTTTCAGAAGCTCCTGTGTCAGATACAGCAGACCGTATCCGGTAGCTTCCGTTCTCGCCAGAGAACCACCGTAGCTCAGACCTTTTCCGGTCAGAACGCCTTCATATACGCCGCGGATTCTCTTGTACTGTCCGAACATATATCCAATCTCTCTTGCGCCTGTTCCGATGTCGCCTGCAGGTACATCGGTATCTGCGCCGATATATTTGCACAGTTCTGTCATAAAACTCTGGCAGAAGGCCATGATCTCACGATCTGATTTTCCCTTCGGATCAAAGTCAGAACCACCCTTGCCCCCGCCGATCGGCAGGCCTGTCAGGGAGTTTTTGAAAATCTGCTCAAATCCCAGGAACTTAATGATACCAAGGTTAACGGACGGATGCAGACGCAGACCTCCTTTATAAGGTCCGATCGCACTGTTGAACTGTACACGGTATCCGGTATTTACCCGAACCTGTCCCTTGTCATCTACCCACGGCACGCGGAACTTAAACTGACGTTCCGGCTCAACCAGACGCTCCAGAAGAGCTTCTTTTCTGTACTTTTCTTCGTTCTTGTCGATTACCGGACGCAGAGATTCCAGAACCTCTCTGACTGCCTGATGAAATTCCGGTTCTGCCGGGTTTTTCTCGATCACTGACGCAATGACCTCATCTACATATGACATTACTGTTTCCTCCTTATTCATACTTTCAACGCAGTCCCTTACCAGTCCGGAACCCCGTTGTTCGTCGACTATTATAGCATAAAATATCCGGAAACTGCAAGATAATACAAGAAAACTTTCACTTTTTTATAAATTTATACGGATTTTCCGCTGGTAATTGCATGTTCAGGGTGATAGTTCTCCCAAATTTTTTATCTTCGCTTCACACTTTTATTTCTTTTACCGGATTTTGGAACGTTTTTCCGGGGTGTTCTGTTTTTTCTGTCCGATTCCCGGTTTCTTCTGCTCTCTTTTTCTGCGTGCGCCTTTTCAGCCGGCGGATTCTTTCTGACAGAATACCCGAATTTTCCCACATATTCACCCAGGGAAAAATATTCTCCATGGGAATAGGCGATCAGTCCCGTCTCATTCAGATGGAATTTTCCATTCTGATCCAGACAGTCTTCATCCACATCCACGCCGACCACCTCTGCGAGAAACATATCGTGGCTTCCCAGCTTGATGATCTGCGTCACCCTGCACTCTATATTCACAGGGCTTTCCTTGATTCCCGGTGCATGGATTTTCTGTGACGGACTGGGCGTCAGCTTCATTTCCGCAAATTTATCCACACTTCTTCCGGAACGCACCCCACAGTAATCGGTGGCTTTCGCCAGTTCAGCCGTCGTCAGATTGATGACAAATTCCCCGGTTTCCTTGATGATATCGTAGGAATACCGCTCCGGCCGTATGGAGATCGACACCATCGCCGGATCGGAACATACCGTCCCGACCCATGCCAGTGTAATAATATTCGGCTTCTCATTTTCTCTCTGGCAGCTTACCATCACTGCCGGCAGGGGATACAGCATATTCCCCGGTTTCCAAAACTGTTTTCCCATTCTTTCCTCCCGGTGACTTTTACTGATTCTGCAGCGCCATCATAAACGCCGGAATCAGCTGTTTCTTTCTGGAGACCACGCCTTTGAGGCGGCAGCTTTCCTCCGGTACGTCCTTTTCGAAAGCCCTTGCGATCAGTTCCTTTGCACCAGGACCGTAATACAGCAGCTCGGTGGATTCCTCGATGATATTGGTCAGCATAAAGAATACCATCTGCATTCCATGTTTTCCGCACTCGCTCTGCATATTCGGCAGAAGATTTGCCTTGATTTCTTCCAGCTCTTTGGCGTCCATAGAATTAATCTGTCCGACGCCAAACGTCACGTCATCGATAATAAATTTCTTGAAATCCTGATGGAAGATCTCCGCCGGTGTCTTATCCTTCAGATTGCTTCCGGCCCGGAACATCTCAGCCGCAAACTCCGGAATATCAGTCCCGGCAATCTTTGCCAGGCTCTCCGCAGCCGCCTGATCTACCGCCGTACAGGTCGGAGAACGGAACATCAGCGTGTCGGAAATGATTGCCGCACAGAGAAGGCCCGCAATATCCGGCGCGATCTCCAGCTGCCGTTCCTGATAGATCTGGTACAGGATCGTCGCGGTGCAGCCCACCGGCTGGTTCCGGAAATAGACCGGAGCCATGGTCTGCAAAGATCCCAGTCTGTGATGGTCGATGATCTCCAGAATCTCCGCCTGATCCACATTGTCCACCGCCTGCGATTTCTCATTATGATCCACAAGGATCAGCCGCTTCCTGCTGCCTCCGATCAGGTTCCGGCGGGAAATGGTTCCCACGTATTTTCCCTTTTTATCCAGCACCGGAAAGTCTCGATGGCGCTGCGTCTTCATCACCTCTTTGATCTCATCCAGAAAATCTTCTGTGGAAAATGTGATCAGATTTTCTTTTTTCATCAGATACTTGATGGGAATACTCTGATTGATCAGCCGTGCAATGGTATACGTATCATGGGGCGTGCTGATGATCACACAGCTTTTCTCCTCCGCCAGTTTCTGTATCGTCCTGGAAACTTTCGCGCCCAGGCCCACAATAATGCAGCTTGCATCCATCTCAATGGCACAGAGCTGATCCTCCGCCCGGTTTCCCAGGATCACCAGGTCGTCTTTCTCGATATACTCCTCCATCATATCCGGATGGAAAGTTCCGATCACAACCTTCCCCTTGACAAAATATCCGTGCTCGTTGCCCACAAGCACCGTTCCGTCCAGTGTCTCCGCAATGCTTCTGTACTGCGTTCTCGCGGTAGACATAACCCTGCTGTCGTAAGCATCCATATAGGATTCCGCGATATCGCTGACCGTGATCAGTCCCTGCAGTGTATTGTTCTCAGAAGTGATCGGAAGCGTCACCACGTTATTGTTATTCATCAGTTCCCATGCCTTCTTTACAGAAATCGAACCGCGCACTCCCGGCACTTCATGGATCTCAATTTCCTTCACCTGGGTTCCCGCGTTGGGCAGATATCCCGGCGCACGCACATGAAAACGCCGGAGTACATACTCTGTTTCCTCATTGATCTGTCCCGCCCTTTTTGCCACATAACTGCCTTTTTCCGAACGGTTCTTAATATCCGCATAGGCAATTGCGGAACAGATAGAATCCGTATCCGGATTTTTGTGTCCGATTACATATATTTTTGAACTTGCTTTCATCAACTTTCCTCCTTGTAAAAGCAGGTTTTTTCCTCTCTTTATCCACATCTTATCATCATTTCCGGTGATGGTCAAAGAAAAAGTTTCTGTCTTGCTCCGTTTTTTCTGCTGTGGTATGATAGGGCTAGTATAAGCCGTGATAAATACCTCACCGAAACAGTAAGGTATTTATCGTGTCTTACACTAGTCAAAATGAAAAATGGGAGAGGTGTTTTACATGTCTGATGAAAAAATGACCATGGACGACTATTCCGCCGAACTGGAAGCGTCGTTCAAAAAGATTGAGGAGGGGGATATCCTTACAGGAACTGTGATCGCTGTGGACGAGACAGAAGTGACCGTGGATCTCCGCTATTATGCCGAAGGAATCATCAAGGCGGAGGATTACAGCCATGAACCCGGATTTTCTCTGAAAAATGAGGTGCATGTTGGAGATGAAGTACAGGCAACCGTGATCCACACCGACGACGGTCACGGAAATATCCTGCTCTCCAAAGTGGAGGCCAACGACGTGCTGGCATGGGAAAAGCTGAAACAGTACAAAGAGGAAGGGACTGTTCTTGACGTCACCGTGAAAGGCATCGTCAATGCCGGAGTGATCGCTTATGTGGAAGGCATCCGCGGATTCCTTCCCGCTTCCAAACTTTCTCTGTCCTATGTGGAAGACCTGAACGTCTACCTGAATCAGCCCCTCCAGGTACAGGTATTCGATCTTGATGAAGAAAAGAAACGTCTGATCCTCTCTGCACGGGAACTGCTCCGTGCAAAGGCCGAGGAAGAGAAAAAAGCTAAAATCTCCAATGTAGAGGTCGGACTGGTGACCGAAGGAACCGTGGAAAGCCTTCAGCCTTACGGCGCATTCGTCAATCTGGGGGACGGAATCTCCGGTCTGGTACATGTTTCCCAGATCAGCGAAAAGCGGATCAAACATCCGTCCGCTGTTCTGAAGGTCGGCGATAAAGTAAAAGTAAAAGTCATCGCCATCAAAGACGGAAAACTCAGTCTTTCCATGAAAGCGCTGAATGATGTGGCAGCGGAAGAAATCCATGAGGAAACCATCGAACTTCCGGAATCAGAAGAACTGACCACAACCCTCGGTTCTCTGTTTGCCAATATCAAACTGGATCAATAAAAAACAGCCCGTCCAGGGTCGTATCCGAGTATGATGCTCCATCTTCGGATGCCCCCTGGGCGGGCGTTTTCTTTTCTGTTTATCCGAAAGAAACCTATCTATATTCCAACGATCTTTCTCTTTCCTTATTTTTTCCACATTATTATTTTGATTATCCATAATTTTAAATAAGTTTTCCACATTTTACACATATTTTTGCACATTTTTTATCCTGTTATCCACTTTGCATGTGCATATTGAACTCCAAAAACGAACCTGCTATAATAATCAAAAGATACCGGAATGCCTGCTCCGGCATCGGGAAATATCCAGACAGACGGAGGAAACGTATATGTTTTATTTTTTGCTTGAAATAATCATTATCGCTTACGGTATTCTGCTGGCTGTGAAGCCGGATATCTGGTGGAAGGTAATGAATAAAAACCCCAATCAGAAACCGCCTCACTCCTACCTTCGCAACACGCGTGTCATGGGAATCGTCTTTGCGGTCATCGGAGCCGTTCTGCTTGTGTTATCTCTTCTTTGAATTCAAAAAAAAGATTCTGCAGTTGTTTTTCCAACCGCAGAATCTTTCTTTTTCCAGTTAAACCGGCATTGGCGCAACGAAGAAATACATCACAATAAAGTGACAGATGCTTCCGCCCATCACAAACAGATGAAAAATTTCATGTGTCCCGAATTTTTTATGCCTTGCATTGAATGCCGGAAGCTTCAGGGAATAGATCACGCCGCCGATCGTATAAATGATGCCGCCTGCAAGCAGCCATCCAAATGCCGGCCGTGACAGCGCCTCAAACAACGGCTTGAATGCCATCACACACATCCATCCCATTCCAATATACAGAACAGAGGAAACCCACTTGGGACAGTTGATCCAGAACGCTTTGATCAGAATTCCGGCAATCGCCACCGCCCATACGAGAATACAAAGCATGGTCCCGATTTTTCCATTTAATACGATCAGGCAGACCGGCGTATAACTTCCGGCGATCAGCACAGAGATCATCATATGATCAAACTTTTTCAGCCTTCTGTTGACTTTCAGATTGACGTCAAACGTATGATACAGCGTACTTGCCATATACAACAGGATCATGCTCAGCATAAATACCGTCATGCCTATCATGTGCAGCCATCCCGGCTCTCTCGCCGCTTTCAGGATCAGCGGAAGTGCACCGACAATTGCCAAAACCAATGCGATTCCATGTGTTATGGCACTTCCAGGGTCTTTAATTCCATTTTTTCTGATATATTTCATTATACTCACCTCTTAATTTCGACACGTAGTTTTCATTACTATGTTATCTTTCCTTTTATACTACTCCTAATATAATCAAAAATCAAGGGATGTGTGAAAAATTTTTTTGACAACAAAAAATGACTGAACTTTGCATTCAGCCACCTTCCGGCACAGTTTTGATCAGCTCCAGTTTTTCCTTTCGGGTCAGCTGTTTGATCTCATATTCCCTGCGCATCGCTTCTTCCTTTGTCTCATAACTCTCAAAATACTCCAAAGACACCGGCCTGCGGTTCTTCGTATATTTTGCCCCCTTGCCGGCATTATGGGCTTTCATCCTTCGTTTCAGATCGTTGGTCCAGCCCGTATACAACGTGCCGTCCGCGCATCTGACAATATAAGTAAAATTCATGGTTCGGAATCCTTCCTGATTTATGTAAAGGCTGCCGCAATCCTCTGTTTTCCAGAAAACCACAGCCGCCTTGTCATCTATAAAAAGCAATCGATGAAGAAATGTACTTTACCTGGAAACTTGCCGCTGTACCAGCCGCAGAAAACCACTGTGAAATGATTCGATTGCGAATCTTACATTTCTTATCCTCTATAGTATACGCTATTTTTCCTCATTTGGTGAAAAAATCTTCTGTAAATCCTGTCCTTTTTTCAGACGATCTGCAATCGTTCAGCCATCTGAACGGTTATGACGATCTGCCAGATCTGTTTATTCTGCCTGGGGCGGCAGGTATACGGTCGGATCAAGAGTCTGTCCATCTTTGGAGAGAGCAAAATACAGATTGCTTCCTTCCTCTGTGTAATATTTTGTCGGTTCTGCGATCGTTCCGATGATTTCTCCTGCCTGCACCATCGCGCCCTCTTCCAGGGAAACATCCTGTAACTGTCCGTAAACGGCTTCATAACCATTTCCCATATCCATCGTAACGGTCAGACCCGTCTGTGCATCATTGGAAATACTCTTTACCTGGCTGTTGGCAACAGCCGCCACCTGTGTTCCCACCTCTGAAGCAATCACTACCGAGGGGTTGCATTTATAGACATTCAGCGTTGGAAAATATACCGTGTTTTCCATATTATAAGGAATCAGGATCTGTCCGCTCACCGGTGTCTGCAAAATGGTATCTTCCGAAAAGTCCAGCGTAATCTGCGGCTCTGCCGCTGTCTGTGCCGCCGCATCTTCCCCGGAGGTCTCCTGCGCCGCATCTGTCTGTCCTGCCTGGGCTGCCGGAGTCTCTTCTCCCGTTACATCCATCTGGCCTTCCGCACTTCCGGATGTTTCCTCACTGTCCGGCTCCAGCGTTTCTTCCGGCTGTACCGCGTCATTGCCGTCCGAGGTATCCGCCACCGCGCCATCACTGATTTCCTCAGAAACGGTTTCCACGCTTCTGTCCTCCGATGCTGTCTGATCCTCTTTTCCTTTTCCGAAATTCTGCCAGGTAATCACACCCCCTGCCGCCACCGCCACAAGCAAAACGGCTGTCACGATGGCGATTCTTCTTTTACTTTCTCTCGTTTTCATATTCTTCACCTCTACTAACGTCTTTTCCTGCAGGTATCACCCTGCTGTTTTATACATTAATAGGGTTGCCTTTTTCTGTGAAAGTATACACATTTTTCAAATGAAAATTGCTTTCCGCATGAGATACACCGCCCTTTCCGGAGAATTTCCGCTTTCGGATCATTCCCTTTCCGCCGCAGCCATCGGGAAATAATACTGAAGAATCTCCACAGCGCTTTTTCCTTCCTCCGCCATCGCCGCCGCACCCGTCTGCGACAAACCCGCGCCATGTCCCAGTCCCTGGCACAAAAAGCGGATCTTCCCATCCAACGCCTGAACAGAAAAACAGGAGGACGGCAGACCCAGAAGTTCCCGGAACGTTTCCCCTGCAATCTTCAGATTTCCCACCGTCAGTTCCGTCGCATATCCTGCCGCATCCGTGGCAGTCACCTGAATCCGTTCCGCCACCTGTTCCGCCCCGACAGTTCCCGACAAAATTCCATTCCGCTCTTCTTCTCCAAACATTTTTTCCGATATTCCCGCTTCCTTTTCGTCCAACGTATGGATCAGTTCTTCCGCTGAGAAAGAAATACTGCTCAAATAATTTTCCGAGTCAATATCCCACGGACTTTCTACGTTCACAAGCCACGGATACGCATCATTCTGAAAAATATCTTTCCCACTTCTCGTCATTCCATTCCCTGTGCGGAAAAAAGGCCCTTCCACGACCTTCCCTCCACACTTCAAAACCACATCTTCCGTTTCCTTCACTGCCTGCTCACAACGCGTAGAATCCTCCCTGGAAGCTCCCGCATTCTTTCCTTCCTGCACTAATTCCCTGATTACCGTTTCCGTCGGTTCTCCCTGCTCTACTTTCACGTAACAGCGGCTTCTGACCAGAATGACCTGTGCCTTCACGGCCTCATACGGATACTCTTCCGGAATTTCCGCTGCCGCCGCCGCCGCCAGAAACGCTTCCAGCTCCGGCTGCTTTTCCGGCACAAGCGCTTCCTTGCCATTGAAAATCCCGGCTGCAAAAAAAGGAAATGACAGAACCGCAAGGATTACTGTCAGTGCCTTCTGTGTGGATTGCTTCATGCCTTCACACAATTGCCGTCCGCCTTTCGCCGACCGGCAAACAGTTCCTTTCCTTCTGTCATTCCCTCTATTATATGATAATTTGCGGTTCTGCAAAACCGCAGATTGCTATCATATCATTCTTATGACGCAGAAATCCTGCTGTAAACTGTTTCCGCATCCTGAACACTCATAATCTCAGAACCGCTCTGAGCCGGCGCACCGGTTGTCACCAGGATATATTCCGTTCCGTCCAGGCTTCCAAAACTTGCCAGACATTGTCCTGCCTCATCGGTAAAGCCAGTCTTGCCTCCCTGTACAGAAAGTCCATTTGCCATCGTAGTGGAAATCCCGCTGTTATCAAATTTTGTAAACATGGAATCATACATGGTAACTCCCGACGGATGAGCCGAAGTCGCTTCCGTTGTATAAGACCTGGCAGAGATTATGGTCCGGAACGTGTCATTCTGCAGACAATATCTCATCAATTCCGCTACATCCGCGCAGGTCGTATAATGCTGGGAATCATGAAGCCCTGTGCAGTTCATAAAATGTGTGCCTTCAAGCCCAAGCTCCTCCGCCTTCTCATTCATCCTCTGTACAAAACCTTCCTCAGAACCGGAAATCCTTTCTGCCAATGTAAGACACGCATCCGCTCCCGACGGCAGAAGCACCCCATACAGCAGAGATCTCACAGAAAGCTGCTCATAGGGATCAAATCCCGCCACAGAAGCCCCCTGTGCCGTCAGTTCCTCGAAAATATCTTCCGGAACTGTTACCTGCTCATCCAGATCCGTCAGCTGCTCTATCGCAAGAATTGCCGTCATCACCTTTGTGATGGAAGCCGGATACGTCTGTTCCGAAGCTGCTTTCTCCATCATCACTGCCCCGTCCTCCGCACGGATTAAAATCGCATGCGCGCTGTGCAGATTTTCACCGGAAACCGTCTGTACCTCCGACGTCGGTTCCGGTGTCGGTGTCGGAGTCGGCGTTTCCGTTGCTTCCGGTGTTACCGTCACACTTTCTGTAGTGTCAGCTGTGATTGAAGGTTCTGCGTCAGCGGCAGGCGTAGGCTGTGCGGTATATCCCCCTTCCTGAAAAGCCTGGGTCCTCGTGCTCTCTCCATCCAGGATCTTCTTTCCGAAAAATCCTATCCCAGCTACAACCACCAGCATAAGCATACATAAGACCACAGTTGCAATCCTCTGTCTCTTTTTTCTCCTTTTTTTCATCTGTGTACCCTCTCTGTTTTCTGACTCTCTTCCGTATACTCTTAAATACGGCAAACCGTAAGCAAATTATACCCTATTTCCAATCACCCGGCAAGTTTTCCATATACTTCTTATTTTTCATGGCCTTTATCCACATTTTCTATTGTTTTCTTTTCGTAATGTGGATAAGTTTAAAACGCCTTAAAACAGTTTACTCTTCAAAACACAAAAACGCCGTAAACCCGCATAAATACAAGGCTTACGACGTTCTTTCTTAATGAAGCATCGGGGATTCGAACCCCGGACAACTTGATTAAAAGTCAAGTGCTCTACCGAC
>CABUPZ010000007.1 GCA_902493585.1 uncultured Fusicatenibacter sp.
TAGCCAAAAACAGCTCCCAGCATTGCCAATGTGCCTTTCAGCAGGATCTCCGGCCGGTCGGACAAAAATCCGCCCGCCGCACCGCTGTTATGAAGTTTTCGGATCCAGATCCTGTCTCCCAGAATCGAGTATTTCTTCCCCATCGGAAGTTTTTCCTCTGCATATTTTTTGATCAGCAAATCCCCGAGAAATGCTCCGAGAAAAATATTCAGGTATCCCATACGCTTCCTCTATTCCGGCTGTATGTTTTATTCAGCCGTTTTTTCTTCTTCGGTCTGCTCTGAAGCATTTTCATCTGCAGCCACTTCATCCGCTGCCTCTTCTTCGCGTTCCGCTGTAGTCTCTGTATCTGCCTCGGATGTTTCCTGTGTCTCTTTCCATTCCGTTTCCGGTTTTTTCCCTTCCATACCGTCTTCCGGTTCAAACGCATCCTCCGGAACTTCCGTAAACTCTGCGTCCTCCGCCTTTTCTTCCTTCTTCTCCGGAACGGGCGCACCGCAGTACATGCAGAAAGAAGATTCTCTTGATACACTTGCTCCGCAGGACGGACAGATGGTCATGCCTTTTTTCTCAGCCACCTGCTCCTTACATACTGCGATCTCTTTTTCCATATGCAGGATCTCCTGGCAAAGTCCGGCGGTCTGCTCATCAAATGCCTCGCCGTTTCTGTAGCGGCAGTAAATCTTACGGCCAATCTCCAGATAGCTATTCTCGATCCTGCTCTCCAGCTGGCCCTGACGGCTGCGGATCTTCTGGATTTCCACAAACTCATCGGTTTTCTTCCCTACCGTTCCCATCGTCTCACGGAAGGTTTTACTGATATTTTTCAAAAAATCATCGGACATATTCATTTGCTGTTTTCCTCCTGTCTTCAATTTTTTTCGTTTCCGGACCCGATCAGCGGAATCTCCTGGCCGCGAAGAAAAATTTTTGGTCCTCCGGTATGTTCAATATATTCTCTGGTGATCAGCACTTCACCAATGCTGTCATCCTTCGGGATTTCATACATAATATCCAACATGAATTCCTCTATGATCGCGCGGAGCGCACGGGCTCCCGTATCTTTCTCCAGCGCTTTTTTGGCGATCGCACGAAGCGCATCATCTTCAAATTCCAGATTCACCTCGTCCAGTTCCAGCAGTTTCTTATACTGCTTGAGGATCGCGTTCTTCGGCTCTTTCAGGATCTCCACCAACATGTCCTCGGTCAGAGGCTGCAGGGTAAACACGATCGGAAGACGTCCAAGGAACTCCGGCACCATTCCGAATACTCTCAGATCCTCCAGCGTCACCTTGGAGAGAATATCCTTATCCTCATCATACTTGTCTTTTAGATCCGCCTGGAAACCGATGGATGCCTGTTTGTTCAGACGTTCCTTGATAATATCCGGAAGATCCGGAAATGCCCCGCCGCAGATAAAGAGGATATTCCTGGTATTTACCGTTGTCAGCGGCACCATCGCATTTTTGCTGTTGGCGCCCACCGGAACCTCAATGTCGCTTCCCTCCAGCAGTTTCAACATTCCCTGCTGTACGGCCTCTCCGCTTACATCTCTTTGATTGGTGTTCTTTTTCTTGGCGATCTTATCAATCTCATCGATAAAAATAATTCCGTGTTCTGCCCGTTCCACATCATTGTCGGCCGCAGCCAGAAGCTTGGATACCACGCTCTCGATATCGTCTCCGATATAGCCTGCTTCTGTCAGGGAGGTCGCGTCGGTGATCGCAAGGGGCACATCCAGAAGACGTGCCAGGGTCTGCACCAGGTAGGTTTTGCCGGAGCCGGTAGGTCCGATCATCAGCATATTGGATTTCTGGATCTCTACCTCATCGCTGGATGGGGCAAACACTCTTTTATAATGATTGTAGACCGCTACCGCCATAACCTTTTTCGCATGCTCCTGTCCGATAACGTATTCATCCAGACGGGCTTTTATCACATGGGGCGGCGGGATGTCTTTGATGGAAAATTCCTTCTTTGGGGTCTGTTTCTCTTCTTTTTTCTTCACCCGCTGCTTTTTCGGAATCTGATTCTGAAGGCTGGACAGATCTACCATGCTTATGTTTGGCATGTTGTTCAGCATGTCGTTATAGTTTATATTACCGTTGTTCATCGTATCGAAGCTTTTCTGCATACACTCCGTACAGATGTTGATCCCTCCGGGCAGGCTGATCATTTTTCCTGCTTTGCTCTCGGGACGCCGGCACATGAAGCAGACTTTTTCGTATTCGTCTTCCTTGACGGAATTCTGCTCAGAGCTGCCGGTGTGTTCGGTCATGTCTGTGCTCTGTTCTGTATCTCCGTTTTTTTCTCTATCTTCTGCCATTGATCTGTGTTCCTTTCTGTTGTATGTCATTATTATAGCCTAATACCTATGCCGGGACAAGTGAAGATTTTATAAAGTGGGGGGACGGACAATCCGACCGGGTAGAAAACTTTTCGCCGGATATGTGGTATGATGAAGCCTTGCAGACGATTGCGCTCACTGAACATTTACAATATGGAAAGGTCAGCCTTATTGGCACGAGCGGCGGCGCATGGGCAGCGGTCAATGCTGTACTGGAACGCCCTGACTTGTTTCATGCTGTCATAGCAGACAGCTTTGACGGACGTACTCTTAATGAAAATAGTTGACCTTGATACAGATGCATTCTTGAAGTGTGCAAAGGAAAATCCTCCTCTCTTCCATAAACCGTTGGAAGAATCAAAAGTCCCTATTCTATTCATTGGAAGCAAAGAAGATGAAAGTTGCCGAAACAACATGGAAGAAGAATATAGAGAAATGGCTTCTATGATTCCTCAATCTGAGATACATCTTTTCCAAAAGTTATATCCTTTCAGAAAGTTAATAAAAAAGTCTATTGCAAAATCGTGTTGCAATAGACTTTTTTCATCTTCTTAGTTTCCGAATGGATTCAGGCTGTTCTGCTGCTCTTCGGTAGTCTGGGTTGGCATGTCGTCGGCGGAGCCGAGGGTGATGGTCAGGGTGTTTGCTTTGTATTCTCCTTCGTCGGCGCGCTGTACTACGATGTCTACCGTCTCTCCTGCCGCGTAGTAGGAAAGGATATCTTTCAGGCCGCTGGAATTGGATACGGTTCTTCCGTCAAATTCTGTCAGGATGTCGCCTTTCTTGATTCCTGCTTCATCTGCCGGGCTGCCTTCCACTACTTCTACGATGCGGACGCCTGCCGGGATTCCGTAGGCTTCGCTGACACTGCTTTCTACATCCTGCATGGTAATTCCAATGTAGGAGGCATCTGCTTCATCCACTTTATAGCGAGTGGTCAGGCTCATCAGGTTCTCCAGGATCGGCTCTGCTTTTGCGATCGGGATAGCAAATCCCATACCTTCTACCTCTGCGGACGCGTATTTCGCTTCGTTGATTCCGATCAGTTCTCCGTTCATGTTCAGCAGTGCGCCGCCGCTGTTGCCGGGGTTGATGGCTGCGTCGGTCTGGATCAGTCCTTCTGAGGTCGTCTCCTGTCCGGTGGATTCATCTGTGCTGGTGATGTCACGGTCTACCGCGCTTACATAACCGGAGGTTACAGACTGTCCGGTACCCAGTGCGTTTCCGATGGCTACTACCTGATCTCCGACTTCCAGAGCGTCGGAATCTCCCATGGTCGCGATTTTAATCTGTGACTTGGTATCTTCCGGAATGTCGCTTAATTTTACAGACACAACTGCAAGGTCGTTGGCCTCATCGGTTCCTTTGATCTGTCCTTCGATGGTGCTATCGTCGTTGAAGGTTACGGACAACTGACTGGCGCCGGAGACTACATGGTTGTTGGTTGCGATCAGCAGTTCCTCGTCGTTCTGTCCGACGATCACTCCGGTTCCGCTGGCTGGTACTTCCTGGCTTGCGGTTCCGAAGAAGGTCTGCACTTCCTCAACAGTGGTGGTGGAAATTGCCACCAGTGACGGCATTGCGCTTGCAGCAACATCCTTTACGGTCATATCTGAGGTATCGGTCGTAGTGCCTGACGCTGTAGCGTTGGTCACGGTGGTCGGGATCGTTACCTCATTGCCGGATCCAGCTCCTGTCAGCTGCATTCCCACCATACTGGTTCCTGTGAAAACGCCTCCGGCAACGAGTCCGAAAACGGCGCCCATTGCAATGACCATGCCCCATTTCTTTCCAAGAGACATCGGTTTTTTCACCTTCTTGTCTTTTTTTCTGTTCTGCCTGGGTTCTTCCGGCTGCGGCACATTGATGTGATAAGGCTGATAGCCGTTTCCTTTGTGCGCATCCCCTGTTTCCTGGGAACCGTTCTGGAAGCCCTGGCGCTGCGGATCATTCTGAGGGTCATTCTGTCCGGTATAAGAAGCGCTGTTGTCTTCTTTCCGGTCTTCTCCGGTCAGTTTCGGATTTACCCAGCTGTACGTGGTTCCTGATGCCGGTTTCTCTTTCGCTGTCTCTTCGTTTGCTGTCTCATGAATCTGGGAAGCAGGTTCCTGTCCTTCGCTCTGCTGTGTTTCCTGTTCCATATATGTCTTTGCCTCCTCCGGCTGCTGCGCTGCTTCGGAAGCACTGGTATTCTGCTCAGATGAAAATCCCTGCTCCGTTTCTTTTCTGAATTCATCACTCATCGCTCTTACCTCTTTTCATCATTCTTCCTGCCGGAATCCCGTTCCGGTCTGTGAATCCTCCGGGAAATCTTCTTTTTCATTCCCTGTTTTATCTTACAAAACATATTTTAACGACGAAATGTGTTCATTCTGTGATAAAAGTTTAAAAAAAGATTGAAAGCCCGGCAGACTCACCGAAAACCAGGTTATTCCACCGTCACAGATTTTGCCAGGTTTCTCGGCTTATCCACGTCCAGACCTTTTCCGATGGACACATAATAACCGAACAGCTGCAGCGGAATGATCGCCAGCGAATTGGTGAAATAGTGGTTGGTCTCCGGAAGATAGATCACGTAATCCGCCACTTTTTCCACTTCAGTATTTCCCGCATTGGTAACCGCCATCACAAACGCGCCTCTGGTCTTAACTTCCTGCACGTTGCTCAACGTCTTCTTGTACAGCGACGGCTGAGTCAGGACCGCCACAACCAGTCGGCCTTCTTCAATCAGGGAAATGGTTCCATGTTTCAGCTCGCCCGCCGCATACGCCTCGGAATGGATATAGGAAATTTCCTTCAGTTTCAGAGAGCCTTCCATGGAGATCGCATAGTCAATGCCCCGTCCGATAAAGAAGACGTGCTCTGCCGCCAGATAACGGTTGGCAAACCGCTGTACATTTTCCTTGTGGCTCAAAAGCAGGGAAATCTGTTCCGGAATCTGCTTTAAGTCCTCCAGCATACCCTGGAACTCCGCGTCGGTCAATGTGCCGCGTACTTTTCCGAATTTCATCGCCAGCAGGTAGTGGGCGATCAGCTGCGTGCTGTACGCCTTCGTTGTGGCTACCGCGATCTCCGGACCTGCCCAGGTGTACATCACATTGTCCGCTTCCCGGGCAATGGAGCTTCCAACGACGTTGACGATGCCCAGAGTACGAACACCTTTTGCCTTCGCCTCACGAAGCGCCGCGAGAGTATCCGCCGTCTCTCCCGACTGGCTGACAATGATCACCAGTGTGTTGTCCTCAAAGATCGGGTTCCGGTAACGGAACTCGCTGGCAAGATCCACTTCCACCGGAATCCTTGCCATTCCCTCGTAAACGTACTTGGCAGTCACTCCCGTGTGGTAAGCGGAACCGCAGGCAACAATATAAATCTTGCGGATGGAACGGATTTCCTCGTCCGTCATTCCCAGTTCCTCAATGACAATATCATTTTCTTTCAGACGTGGATTCAGGGTGTCGCTGACAGCGCCCGGCTGTTCATGCATCTCCTTGAGCATGAAGTGTTCGTATCCGCCTTTTTCCGCCGCGTTAATGTCCCAGTCGATGTGGGTCGGCTGCTTTTCCAGTTCCTCCTCGTCGATGTTATAGAAGGTCAGGGAATCTCTGGTCAGCTTTACAATTTCTTCGTTCTCCATAAAATATACATCACGGGTATATTTCAGAACCGCCGGAACGTCAGACGCGATAAAATTGCCTTCCTTTCCTGCTCCGACGATCAGCGGGCTGTCTTTCCGCACCGCATAAACTTCATTTGGATGATCTTTGAACAGAATTCCAAGGGCATAGGAACCCTCCACCCGGTGCATGATCTTCACGATGGTATCCAGGGGATTTCCGTTGTAATAGTAATCCAGCATATGGGCAATGACTTCCGTATCCGTTTCCGATACAAACTGGTAGCCGCGGCTTTCCATTTTCTTTTTCAGTTTTACATAGTTTTCAATGATTCCGTTGTGGACTACAACGATGGACTGGTCTTTATTGAAATGCGGATGGGCGTTGGCATCGGATGGGCTGCCGTGAGTCGCCCAGCGGGTATGTCCGATTCCGGAAGTTCCCGGCAGGATTGCTCCGTCCTGGGTCAGTTCTTCCAGCACTTTCAGACGGCCTGTCGCCTTTGCCATCCGGATTTTTTCTCCGTCGTATACAGCGACTCCTGCCGAATCATATCCTCTGTACTCCAGTTTGGACAGTCCGTCCAACAGGATCGGCGCCGCCTGCTGTTCTCCAATATATCCTACAATTCCACACATGTATTCGTTTCCTCCTGAATTCTGTTGAAGTTTTATGTCTATCCGTTATCTTTTCCGCCTCTTTTTGGTCGGAAACTTCCACCAGTTTCTGTTCATGGTACAGTGCCTGATCACTCCGCGCGGAAGGTGTTGGTAGTGCTTTCCCAGAAGATAGCCCAGATATTTGAAGCCGCTCTGGAAAAAAAGCGGTATCAGCAGCCACGGTCTGTGGATCCTGCACACATAGGCAGCTGTCTGCCTGACCATACGGATTCCCTCTCCCTCGGAAGGATATTTTTCAAAAATCTCCGGATACTGAGCCTGGGATACCCCCAGATCGAAATTTCGCTTCATCTGGGCAATGCATCCGTAATTGTGAGAATGATAAACCTGTGCATCCGCCGCATAGGCGATGGAATATCCTGCTTCGATCAGTCCCGCCGCATAGATCATATCCTCGTTAAAGATCGTGTGGGTGACAAAGCCTCCCAGTTCTTCATAGAGCTTCCGGTCATACATCGCGCAGACATTGGAGCAGAAAAATGTCTTCAGCCCCAGTTTCGGCAGGTCGCCGTAATCTTTGATATCACTCTCCGGCGGATAATTAAACCCTCTGGTATACGATTCCAGCGTCGAACACCCGGGCTTCGGAAGCTGTCTGGCATAGGCCGCTTTCACCTGCGGAAGCGAAAACTGCATAACCAGATGTTCCACCAGCATTTCGTCCGCCGGAATTGCATCCTGCGTCATAAACAGAAGAAGATCCGCGTCACTGGCGTCCGCCATCGCTGCCCTGGTTCCTCCGTGATCAAACTGTCTCTGTTCCACATGATCCACATACAAATTCGGGACGATCTGTTCAAAGCGGGAGTCCCACAGGGAAGCATTCGTGTTTACGATCAGAATGTTCCGCACCGGATACGTCTGTTTTAAAAGACCAAGCAGAAGTTCTTCGAACTCCTGCCCTGGTCTGTATGTCGGTATTAAAATATCAACAATCGGTTTGTTCATCAGTATGTCTCCATTGCTCTGCCTGTTTCTATTCCGCTGTCCCCGTTACCTGAGTAGTTGCCTCCGAACCAGGTCCCTGATGCATCACGGATTCAATCTTGGATTCCCCATAACCGCTTTCCTGGGAAATATAGTAACTGTAATCCTCGATGACGGAAGAAGGGGTGTACCCCACTCCCGGGAAAAGATATTCATGCAGCTCTGTCACATTGTTGTATAGGGTAACAGGAATGACTACATCCTCTCCCAGAGCGTCAGTGACATGTTCCCCATAAACAAGCTCAAACGGATAGGCATAAGAGGTACCCATCTTGTATGCCACCGCATTGTAAGCGATCTGAATGATTTCATTGCTGGTCAGGCTTGTGACGATATTATCCGCTGCCGTATCGATGATTGCCGGAATCTTATCCGGGCTGTTCTTAACTTTTTCCATCATCAGATTGATCACCAGACGCTGGCGGGTCTCTGACTGTCGTCTCCGCCACCTTTTCGGATACGCGCATAGGAAACTGCCTGAGAACCGGTCAGATGATGCATTTCCCGATATTCATTATCTTCTTCCTCATTGTATTCAATCGGTTCGTATTCCACTCCCTGAGCGGCAGATACTTCCTTGTTGTAGTCGTTTGCCCAGACACATTCCGCATTCCGCATCTCGATATCCAGTCCGCCCAGCACGTCAATGACATCTGCCAGCACCTTCCAGTCCACGGAAACATAATCTTCGATTGCCAGGTCCAGATTGGTGTTCAGCATGGAAAGCATCGCTTCCGGGCCTCCACGGTTGTATGCAGAATTGGCTTTCGCGAAATCATAACCCTCTCCCGGCGTTTCCATGTTCATCCAGGTGTCACGCATAACGGAAACCATGCGGATTTCCTTGTTGTCATGGTCAAGGCAGACCAGAATGATCGTATCGCTGTTCTGGCTGTTCTTCAGTCCGTACTCATCGTCCTCGTCATCGATCGCCGCTCCGCGGGCATCCAGCCCTGCCACCGCTATGATCTGGCTTCCGGACATCGCCTCAATATTCTGCTGGACTTCACTGTTGACCTGAATTTTGGAGGTATCCAGTTCTTCCGGTCTCATCCGGTCCATGACGTTGTTCAGCCACATATACCCAAACAGTCCGACTCCCAAAAGCACAAGGACAAAAATCTCAACTCCAAAGAGAATCCGTCTTCTGCGGCGTCTCTTATATTTCCGGCTCCTTTTGTTTACACTTTTTTTTGACATGGTTTCATTCCCCTTATTATTCTTTAGTAGGCATTTTTATTAATAAAACCTTTGAAAAAGGTCAGGAACAGAATCTTGAAGTCCAGTCCCAGTGTCCAGTTCTCAATATAATACAGATCGCAGTCGATCCGCTTCCGGATAGAGGTATCTCCCCGGTATCCATTCACCTGCGCCCATCCGGTCAAGCCCGGACGCACCTGATGTTTCACCATATACCGGGGAATTTCCTCTCGGAATTTTTCCACAAAGAACGGACGCTCCGGTCTTGGCCCCACCAGGCTCATATCGCCTTTCAGGATATTGAAAAGCTGTGGAAGCTCATCGATGCTGGTATGCCGCATGAATTTTCCGTATCCGGTCACCCGGGGATCATTCTTCACGGTCCAGGCTTTTTTCTCCGTCTCCTCCGGCTGCACTTCCATGGAACGGAATTTATACATCTCAAAAGGCTTGTTGTGCAGTCCCACCCGTGTCTGCCGGTAAATCAGCGGACCAGGCGATGTGAGTTTGATCGCCACGCAGGAAAAAAGCATCACCGGCGAAAACAGAACAATGGCAACCAGTGCACCGATAATATCCACTCCCCGCTTGATCGCTGCCAGAAACGTATTGTTCAGAGGCACATACCGGATGTTGATCACCGGAAGCCCCTGCAGATCTTCTGTGTACGGCTTCGTCGGAATGATATTATGATAATCCGGCACAAACTGTGTATGGACACCGGATTTCTCACACAACGCAACAATCTGCTCCAGACGGTAATATTCGTTCAGTCCCAGTGTGATCGCAATCTCGTCCAGCTTATTTTCCGGAAGGATCACCATAAGATTCTCGATCCTTCCCAGCACTTTAATGCCGCGGTATGTCGTCCCTGCTTTCACATGGTCGTCCAGGATTCCCCGGACCACATATCCCCACTCAGGGTTTGCGATGATCCGGTCAATATATTCCTCCGTTGCACGGCTGTAACCCACCATCAGAATCTGTTTCTGGTTCTTTCCGTTCTTCCACATATTGCTGAGGCAGTAGTAGATAATATTTCTGACAATGATCTCCGCCACCAGATTGGTCACGAAAAATACCCAGAACACTCCACGGGAAAAGTGCATGATCTTCAGCATATAGATCAGCATACTGAGGATCAGCATCCCTATGGTGTTCGCCTTTATGATATTGGCAATCTCCAGCCTCCGCCCGACCAGGCGCTTGGAGGTATACAGATTACACGCATAGTACAAAATCAGATAACAGGGGACAATAAAAAGAAGCGCCATCATATACGTCTGAGGCGGGAGAACTCCCCGCTCCACAGGCGGCATACCCTGCGGCTTCTCGATATACAGATACCATGAAAGCACATAGGATATGACGATCACGGCTCCATCAATCAGCACCTGCATCCGGTTAAAATATTTCTGATTATCGTTGATCAAATCATTTCACCTGTCTGTTTCTCTGTTACCGGCCAGCCACGCTTCTCTGTGCGACCGACAATATTTTTTCTCTTTTCTCAATACTATACAATAACTTTCTCAAAAGAGCAACAAAATTCTTTGGCCATCCGGTAAACAGCGACCCTTTTCACCCAAGAAACCGCCGGAATACGCTGACGAACAGTTCCCACTGAATACAGAGGTAATTCCACAGATGTCCCGGGGAAAATCTTACTTTTTTTGCACGATTCTCCTTTTTCCGGCTGATGGAAAAACCATTCTTGATCCCCGCCGCATACTCTCTCCCATAGCCTTTTGAGGCAAAGAACGCAAGTTTTACCAGAAATCCCAGACACAAGGCAGGCAGATTGAAGATCATCTGAAGCAGCGGCATGTTCTTGTAGATCAGATAAACGTTGTTTCTGGAAGAATACCGGATCTTGAACAGATTATATCTGGAACCGCTGGTTCCGCTTCCCACATGGTAAACCCTTGCCCGCGGCAGAAACCAGTTCTCATACCCCAGGATCCTGGCGCGGTAGCCGATATCCAGATCTTCCAGATACGCAAAATGTTCTTCATCGAACAGGCCGGTCTTCTCCAACAGGCTCCTGCGGTAAATTGCCGCGCCGGCACAGGCTGCAAACACCTTCTGTTCTTTCTGATAACCGGTCTCAGGTTTTCCCTTTCCTCTGGCAAACGCCCAGCCAAGCATATTATAGTAATTCCCTGCATCGTCGATTTTATCACGCTCCTGCCAGGAAAGCATCTTTGCGCCGGCGGAGAATGCTTTTGGATGGCGCCGGATGCCCTCCAGCATTTCCTCCACAAATCCTTCTTCCGCCTGCGTGTCGTTGTTCAGCAGAATCACATAAGGCTCCCTGGTACGGCGGATCCCTTCGTTCACCGCCCGGCTGAAGCCGTAATTCTGACCCAGCTGGATCCACTGCACTTCGGGGAAATGGATGCTGACATAGCTCCGGCTCTGATCGGTGGAACCATTGTCCACCAGATATATGGTAAATTCCCTGCAGGTCTGCTTTTCCAGAGACGAAAGGCACGTCTCCAGATACTGCATCCCGTTATAATTGGGAATGATGATTGCTGTTTCTTTCATTATAATACTCCCTTATTTCTTTCGTCCCCTCAGCGAATAATTCCATTTGGAAAGGGTCAGATTCGGATTATAGTTCGGGTCCCCGTCTTTCAGCAGACGGATCCACCGTGTCCGCATAAATTCAATCTCCTGCTGGAAACGGCGTACTTTCTCCTCGCTGTCCTCCGCTCCCCTGGATTTGGACTCATAGTGGTACATTTCCACATGGGGATCATAGACCACCAGCCAGCCCTGCTCCACCGTGCGCAGACAAAGATCCACATCATTGAACGCTACGGTCAGCTTTTCTTCGAAGCCTCCTGTCTTCCGGAATGCTTCTGCCTTCATCATCATGCAGGCAGCGGTCACTGCACTGTAATCCATCTGCAGAGATGCCTTGTGAAGATATCCGCTCTTTGCCCGGGCAAGTCCGAGGAATGCATGTCCCGCAATCCCTCCGATACCGATAACGATCCCCGCATGCTGGATCGTATTGTCCGGATAATAAAGCTTTGCCCCCACAATACCGACCTCCGGACGCTGACAGTTTCCGAGCATCTGCTCGATCCAGTCCGGCGTGATCACTTCAATGTCGTTGTTCAGAAACAGCAGATATTCTCCCTTCGCCTGCTGCACACCGAAATTGTTGATCGCGGAATAATTGAACGTCTTTCCGGGATAGGTGAGGATCCGGATCCGCGGATCTTTTTCCAGTTCCCGGTAACAGGCAAAGGTCTCCTCCTGTTCGCTGTTATTCTCGATGATCAGGATTTCCAGATTCTTCCATGTGGAGGTTTCCAGAACCGAGTGGATGCAATGAATCAGTGTCTCTTTCTGATCCTTGTTCGGAATCAAGATCGATACCAGCGGTTCGCCCTCAACAGGATAGTGTACATCATAGAATCCGTAATCCTGCCGCAGGGAAACCACTCCCCTGACGCCGCTTCGCTCCAGGTTGCCCTCGATGGCACGTTTTCCGGCCTCGTAGGCATACATTTTACTGGCGGGGTTGTCCGCCGTGGACGCACTGTGTACCCGCCAGTGATATAAGATTCTCGGGATATGGACAATCTTTTCTGCCTGTTCCGTGCACCGGAAAATAAAATCATAATCCTGCGCTCCGTTGAATTCCGGACGAAATCCCCCGATCCTTTCCGCAATCTCTCTGCGCACAACAAAAAAGTGGCAGATATAATTGTTGGAGCGGAGCAGATCCAGATTGAAATCCGGCTTCAGATGGGGCTGAAAGTGCTCCGAGAGATCCGTTGTGACCTTATCCTCATCGGTATAGAATACGTCGATTCCTCCGTCCTTCTCCAGCCGGGCTGCCATCTCGTACAACGCATCCGGCGCCAGAAGGTCGTCATGATCCAGAAGCCCGACAAACTCCCCGCGGGCCATTGCAAGCGCCGCATTGGTGTTCTCGGAAATCCCCTTGTTCTCCTTCAGGTTTTTTACGCGGATCCGCTGGTCCTCCCGACAGTATCTCTCGAGAATCTCCGCCACCTCCCGGTCCTCAGGATCTGCATTTGCAAGACAAAGTTCCCAGAAGGGAAAAGACTGGCTTCTCACCGACTCGATCATCTCGCAGAGAAATTTCGCAGGCGTTCGGAAAACAGGAACGGCAATGCTGAATACGCAGACCGGCTCCTCACCGCCGGAGAAATTCTCCCATGCCAGAGACTGTTTTCTCTGGCGCTCCAGTTCCTCCGGTTTTGCCCGATGCTCTTCGTACCAGGGACCGTAGGGAACCTCCTCCGGCTCCATCCGCTCCGACAGACGCACCAGAAACTCCTTCAGCCCGAAGTGCTTCAGATATCTGAGTCCCTTCTGTATATTATATGGTTTCAGTTTTTTCAGAAAACGTATCACTCTGTTGGAAGCCACTCTTTGTTCTCCTTGCTGTTCTTTCAGTTAGTCAAATTCGGAAATCCGGAAATTCCCGTATCGTACGGATCACTGTATCAACCTCTTCCATGGACAAGTTATAGAACATTGGAAGACGCATCAGACGCTCACTCTCCTTCGTCGTATAGACATCCTCCCCGGAAAAGCGGCCGAATTTTCTGCCTGCCGGCGCGCTGTGAAGGGGAATATAATGGAAGACACTCATAATTCCATGCTCTTTCAGCCAGCCGATCAGACGGGTCCGCTGTTCCAGATCCCGCGCTTTGATGTAAAACATGTGAGCGTTATGTACCGCGTATTCCGGAACAACCGGCAGTTCGATCTTTCCTGTCTCCTCAAGCTCCTTCAGCCCCTGGTAATACCGGTCCCACAATTCCAGCCGCTTGTCATTGATTTTGCCGCATGCCTCCAGCTGCCCGTACAGATATGCCGCATTCAGTTCCCCCGGAAGATAGGAAGATCCGTAATCCATCCAGGTATACTTGTCAATCTGTCCCCGGAAGAATTTGCTGCGGTTGGTCCCCTTCTCCCGGAGGATCTCCGCCCGCTCCAGATATTTCTGATCCTGGAACAGCAGTGCGCCGCCCTCTCCCATCGTATAATTCTTCGTCTCATGAAAACTGTAGCAGCCGAAATCTCCGATGGTTCCCAGCGCTCTTCCCTTATACCAGGCATTCACACCCTGGGCCGCATCCTCCACGACTTTCAGTCCGTATTTTTTTGCAATCGCGAGAATCGTATCCATCTCACAGGCAACTCCGGCGTAATGCACCGGCACAATGGCCTTTGTCTTTTCCGTCACCGCCGCCTCAATCTTTGTTTCGTCGATATTCATCGTATCCGGCCGGATATCCACAAACACAATCTTTGCTCCCTGAAGAACAAACGCATTGGCGGTGGACACGAAGGTGTACGACGGCATGATCACCTCGTCTCCCGGATGGATATCACATAAAAATGCGCTCATCTCAAGCGCATGTGTACAGGAGGTTGTAAGAAGTACCTCCCTGGAATGAAATTGTTCTTTCATCCAGGCAGAACACTTTTTTGTGAACGGGCCGTCCCCACACAGCTTTCCTCCCTCAATCGCCTGCTTCAAATAAGCTTCTTCCGTACCCACATGAGGGGCCCTGTTGAATTCAATCATCTGGAAACCTCTTTTTTCTGGTTTTTTCGCCGTTCGCCGCCGTCTGGTCCACGTACTGTACGTTTTGCACGCGGATCAGGAACCACTCGCATCTGTCTGTCCGGCGGCGCCAGCAGTAATATTGTTTTATTATACTCCGAAACATGAAATTTTGCAAATTAAGAAAATCCTACTGTTTCTTACGAAAAACCTATGATATACTAAGTAAGCAATCTTTACCATTTCACAAAAGGAGGTTTTTCCAAATGAATACCCGAATACGAGCAGGATTCTCCCGTATGCTGGCTGTAATCCTGTGTTTGCTTCTGCTGATCCCACAGGCTCAGACTGTCCTTGCAGCAGAAATATCGACGAATCAGATTGCAAACTGGCCGGCCGGGCCCGAAGTGCCCACCTCCAATGCCGTTGTTATGGATGCCGACACAGGTGCGATCCTGTACAATAAAGGAATGGACGAAGTGCGTTATCCTGCGAGCATCACGAAAGTCATGACTGCGCTGCTGGCCATTGAAAATTCTTCTCTGACCGATCAGGTGACCATGGGTGCGGAAGCCGCCAGCCTGGAAGTCCCAGGCAATTCACGAATCGACGCGGTGGAAGGAGAAGTCTTCACCATGGAGCAGTGTCTTCATGCAATCCTTCTTGCCTCAGCCAATGGCGTCACCCGGCAGGTAGCGGAATACATAGCCGGAAGTGAAGAAAATTTCGTGAACATGATGAATGAACGTGCGAAAGAGCTGGGATGTACCAACACACATTTCAACAATTCCAGCGGACTTCCCGATCCTGACCATTATACAACGCCTCACGATATGGCGCTGATCCTGTCAGAAGCGGTAAAGAATGAAACTTTCTGCGCCATCGAAGCCGATCTTCTTTACACGATTCCGCCCACAAACATGACGTCCACTCCACGGGAGCTGCGGAACCATCATGCAATGCTGTTTGAAGGCGAATGGTATTACGAAGGCGCGTTTGCCGGAAAGACCGGATATACCGACGAAGCACACAACACCCTCGTCACTGCTGCAAAAAGAAACGACATGACTCTGGTCTGTGTCGTGATGCTCTGTGACAATCTGGATTATATCAATGACACACGGACATTGCTGGACTATGGCTTCAACAACTTTTCCCATGCAACACTGGAGGGTACTTCCGATGGGGAAGGTTCCGTCATGCTGACTCTGCCCAACGGTGTTTCCGCCTCCGACACCACATACTCCGACACGGAGAATGGGGATACGACATCCGAAAATACAAAAACCGTTACGCGCCAGTACTACTACAACTCGCAGCCGGTGGGCACCGCCCAGGTGACGGTTACATCTACTCCTACACCGACCGAAGCTGTCACGGATCCTCCGTCAGAAGACGCTTCCGATGAAACCGGATCCTTTTTCTCCAACCCTTTGATCCTTGCGTTTATCATTGTCGACCTGATCGGAGTGATCCTGATCATCGTATTTGCCGTAAAAAGACACAGACGCCGCAGCAGACGCAAAAGCAGAAGACGTCGGAGATAAAAACATTCTGCTGCAATAACACTGAAAAATATACAAAAAAAGAACCCGCCCCGGATCCTCCGGCAAACCTTTGCCTGAGCATTCGGGGCGGGTTTCTTTTCTACCTGTAATTAGGCAGGAAAACAAGCACATATACAAGCACAGCAGACAATACATACAGGACGCAGAGCGTTCCGTAAAGAAACATTCGGATTTTCCCATTTCCTTTGATCCTCTCGATCAGATTCTCAAAGCCTTTGCACAGAAAATACATAAACGGAACCAGCATCGGCATCAGGTAACGTCCCTGTGCCTGGAAATCTACCGAGTATGCGTAAATAACCAGGAGAATGAATGGAATCACTGCCGCTCCCACCAGGCAGAGATGAAAGACCCCTTCCATCCTCCAGCGCTTTTTCCGATAAACGGTCATCCGGGTCGTAGAGCCTTCCGCATCCTCCTGGTAGTCTGTCACTTCTTTTCTGACATCCTTCACAGCAAGAAGTTTTGGAAGGCGCGGAAGCAGACAGATGATCCCTGCCGCAAAAAACAACACATAGAGATATGACCACCACTTCGGCATGAAAATATCCATAAATCCAAAGGTACCAATAAAGCTCACAATGACCGTGGCCAGCCAGTTATAGTTCCACTCTCCCGGAACCCAGATCAGCATATCCAGAATCGATTGGCCCATTTTCTTCGGCGTCATGATATTCGAGGGCTTCAGCTCTTCCACAGCATAAAGTTCTCCGTACATGGATGACGTCTGTCTTCCCAGAAAATCTCCATCATAGAGAATCGCATTTCTGATAAACCACCATCCGGCAAACACCAGGACAACCGCCGTGATCAGAAGTCCGAATTTCACCATCGGCTTCCAGTCCCACCTTTTTTCCCCGCACATCAACATACTGATGCAGAAAAAGAAAATGGTGCACAGGCCAAAACCGTAGGCATTGTAATAAGAAAGCGCACAGACCGAAAGCGCCAGCCCAAGCTCCACGCAAAGCTTTCCGCTCCAGCCATTCTGCAGAGCCTTGCACCAGCACATCAGGATCCATGCGGTGGAAAACACCGCGATGGAATCCATATTTACATAGGAATTGATAAACACGGTTCCCGGCAGGAAACAGACCATCGTCGCAAACAGCCAGGCTGCCCCGGGCTTCATCATCCGCTTTCCGATCCTCAGACACAGGAATCCGGTCAGCGTTCCAAAAATCACATTTACCATCCGGGCTCCAATGACCGGTGCCATCTCCGCCGAGGAGAACAGCATCGCTATTTTTCCGAAGACCGCACCGATGATGTAGGAAGTGATCGGAGAAAATGCGTAGGAGATTCCCCACAGTTCATGCCGGATCTCCGGATCTCCGCCCTCCGGAAGTGTTCCGTGCTTCATAATATACTCCACGATCTGATAACGCATGTGCTCATCCGGCGAAGCGTTGAACGGCTGAACGACCGCCCACATTAAAATAAAGAAAAACAACGCAGCCAGAAAAAGGATCTCCGGCACATATTCTTTCTTTTTCATAGTAACATCCTATCTTTTTCCTTTTTATATCCTTTTCAATGAGAAGTCCTGGCTGTCCAGCGTGAGATTCGGATTGTAATAAGGATCTCCATTTTTCAGGATTTCCGGCCATCGCTTCTCAAACACCGCAATCTCACGGTTAAACCGCGCAACCTTCTCCGGCGTGTCTTCCAGTCCTCTGGACTTGGATTCGTAATGATACAGTTCCGCATAGGGATTGTAGACGATCAACTTTCCGATGCTGCGCAGTTTCATACAGAAATCAATATCGTTGAACGCCACTGCAAGGTCCGTGGAAAATCCCTGCGCCGCTTCAAACGCCTCCTTCGAAACCATCATACATGCCGCAGTCACTGCACTGTAATCCTGCGCACTGATGATCCGATGAAAGTATCCGCTGTATCCACGTTTCTGCTGAACGAAGCAGTGCCCTGCAATTCCGCCGAAGCCAATGACAACTCCCGCATGCTGGATCGTATCATCCTCATAATAAAGCCGCGCGCCCACAGCGCCCACATCCGGCCGCATGCAGTATCCCAACAGTTCTTCCAGACACTCGGGATTGATGATCTCCGTATCATTGTTCAGCAGAAGGTAATAAGAACCTTTTGCATTGGACGCACCATAATTCATGATATCCGAAAAATTAAATGTCCCCTTATAATAAATCACCCTGACATTTGATTTTTCCTTCTCAAGCTTTTCATAATACCGGAAGGTTTCATCCTCGGTACTGTTATTTTCCACGATCACATATTCGTAATTCCGGTAAGTGGATTTCGTATCGATGGACTCTATGCACCGTTCCAGATCCTCGATATGATCCTTATTGGGAATGATGATGGAAACCAGAGGCTTCTCTTCCCAGTGATAATGGGTACGATACAATCCCGGAAATTCACCCATTTCCACCGCGGCAGGAATTCCCAGGCGGCGGTAATGCGCTTCAATGGCTCTGCGTCCTGCTTCAAACGCATAAGTTTTGCTTTCCGGATTCTCCGCCGTCGAATTTTCGTGGCTTCTCCAATGGTACAGGATCTTTGGAATGTGGCAGATATGTTTCGCAGTTTCCGTACACCGAAGGATAAAGTCATAATCCTGTGCACCGTCATATTCCCTGCGCAGTCCGCCCACCTTTTTCTGAAGTTCCCTTTTTACCACAAACAGATGACAGATATAATTAACGGTACGGAGCAGATCCGGGTTGAAATCCGGTTTAAAATGCGGCTGGAAAAACTGATGCCCATCCATGGACATCTTATCCTCATCACTGTACAAAATCTCCGTCTGGGGCGATTCATTGATTTTCTGAACACATTCGAACAATGCGTGTTCCGTCAATACATCGTCATGATCCATAAACGCAAAGAACTCTCCGGTGGCGATCTCCAGAGCTGCATTGGTATTTTCCGAAATCTGCAGTGCCTGCGGATGCCCGATCCATCGGATCCTGGAATCTTCTCTGGCATAAGCCTCCAGTCTCTCCCGGAGCGGAGAATCCGCTCCGCTTCCATCGGAAAGACACAGCTCCCAGTTGGTGTATGTCTGCTTCTGCACAGACCGGACCATCTCTTCCAGGAATTTTTCCGGTGTCCGGTACAGAGGGACAATTATGGAGATTTTCGGGCGATAGGCAAACTCTTTTTCTTTCTTCCTCTGCTCCTCAAGTTCCACAGAATCCGGCAGATGTTTCGGGAGCCACTCCCTGTAATCTACCGCACGCTGATTTTTTCCGAAAACTTTTTTTGTCACCTTCGCCGCAAACGCCGGAGCGCCGTGGCTTTTCAGATATCGGTTCCCCTTTTTCCAGTAAGTTTTCAGCTTCTTTTTTAAAATCTGTTCTTTGGACAGAACCACCGGATAAACCGCCCTGCTTCCTTCCGCTTTCATCATCAGGTAGCAGACCCTGCCTGCCGGTTTTGGAAATTCCAGGTAAAATCCAGCCTTTCCCTCCTTGTCCACTTCTTTGAAGATCTCGGCGACATCCGGCCGGTTCATCCTCTGAATTTCACATGAGATTTTCTCGTGCTTTTCATCACAGACTGCGATCTTCACCGGTTTTTTCCACACCGCCCATCCGCGGATGCGCACCACGTTTTCCTGAAAATCCACCTGCTCTTCTTCAATATAATATTCCGGGCGCCCTTTCCGCCGCTCCAGTTCACGGGCAGAAGTGGTAAACCAGAGAAACCTCCGGCCGCCCTTTTTTCCATAGATATTCAGTTTCCGATAATCCTCCAGACGCTCCGGCAGCGTCACAGAGATGGTTACGTTCTGTCCCGCGCATTTATCCAGATCTTTAAACCGGTCCAGTGCGCTGACATGTTCCCATATCTCAATCTTCGCCGGTATCCTCTCCTTATCCAGAATCGCTGCTGGCTCATATTCTTTCGGCCAGTACCCCTGCAGGATATACTGGTTTTCATCAAGAAGATGAAACCGGTCGCGGACTACTTCATAGATTTCCTGCTCCATAAATCTGTTTTGCTGCTGCAACCCCTGTACGGTCACAGCAATCTTCTCCTTCCCGTAAAATCACTGGTTTATTCGTTGACACCACGCAGGGAACAGTCTCCCTTTTTCAGAGTCAGATTTTTGTTGTAATATGGATCGCCTTTTTCCAGAATCTCCGGCCACTTTTTCTCAAACCTGCGCACCTCTCCGGTAAATCGCTTCAGCTGTGCAGCCGTTTCTTCCTTTCCTCTGGATTTGGATTCGTAATGGTACAGTTCTGCATAAGGGGTAAATACAACCAGTTTCCCCTCTTTTCTCACCTTCATACAGTAATCTATGTCATTGAATGCCACCTGGAATCCTTCATCAAAACCTTCTACCTTCTCAAACAATTGTTTCGTGGTCATCATACAGGCAGCCGTCACTGCGCTGTAGTCCTGGACACTGACCAGTTTTGCACAGTAGCCGTATTCTCCCCGGCCTGAGCCGCAGAAAATATGTCCTGCGACACCGCCCATTCCTATGATAACACCTGCATGCTGAACCGTGTCATCCGGATAATACAGCTTGGCGCCTACAATGCCGACGTCCTCCCGCTGACAGTAACCCAGCATTTCCTCGATCCATCGTTCCGTGATAATTTCCACATCATTGTTCAGAAAAAGCAGAAACTCGCCCTGGGCATAAGGTACCGCATAATTGTTGATCGCTGCATAATTGAATCCTTTTTTCCAGGTAAGCACACGGACATTGTCTTTGATACTCTGGATCATTTCATAGTAAGCAAACGTATCCTTTTCTTCGCTGTTGTTTTCCACGATAAGGATCTCATAGTTGTCGTATGTGGTCTTTTCCCAGATGGATTTCAGACACTTGTCCAGGTCCTCTATGTGATCCTTATTGGGTATGATAATGGAAACTTTCGGATGTCCTTTTACCTGGTAAACTGTTTTGTATCTTCCGAACAGAGAGGTAAGTTCCGCGCTTGCCTTGATCCCTGATCTTTCATAATGAGCCTCCAAAGCTCTCCGTCCCGCCTCAAAGGCATACATTTTACTTTCCGGTTTTTCTGCGGTTGAGTTGGGGTGGGAACGCCAATGGTACAAAATCTTTGGAATGTGTACGATTTTTTTTGCTTTCTCACAGCATCTCAGGATAAGGTCGAAATCCTGGGCGCCATCATACTCTTTCCGGAAGGTTCCTGCCTTTTCCAGCAGAGATCGTTTGACCACAAAGATATGGCAGATGTAATTGCTGCTTCTCAGAAGATCCAGGTTGTAATCCGGTTTAAAACTTGGCTCAAAATAGTCCTTACCATCCATTGTCACCTTATCTTCATCGGTGTAAACAATATCTGCATCCCTGTCTTTATTGATCGCCTTTACGATCTCAAAGAGGGCGTCCCTGGTGACCACATCATCGTGATCTGACAGCATGATATACTCGCCCGATGCCATCTCGATGGCAGCGTTCGTATTTTCGGAAATCCCCAGATTCTTTTTTAATCTCTGGTAACGAATTTTTGGATTTCTTCCATATCTTCTCTTTATAAACTTTTCAACATTGTCCTCCGAACTTCCGTCCGCAAGACATACCTCCAGATTCCCATACGACTGATTCAACAGCGATTCCAGAATCTCTTTTAGATATTTTAACGGCGTATTGTACAGAGGAATCACAACACTGATCTTGGGGCTGTAAGAAAATTTATGCTGTCTCTGTCTCTTCAGCACATAAGAAGAGGCACTGTGCTGTTTCAGCCACAGGTTATAGTCTCCGTACTGAGGGTTCATCTGTACTTCCAGATAGTTCATAAAGGCTTTCCAGCCATATTTCTGTATATATTCTTTATTCTGCTGGAATTTGTCCTTTTCGATCGCTTTGAGGAGACGTCCCCGTCTGGAGCTTTCGAATTCAACTTTCTTAAGATCCACAGAAATGGTTTTTTTCACATATTCGTTGTCGATACAGAGAAAGAGATATTTTCCCTTCACCGTTTCCCGTTCTATCGTGATCCGGAATCCTGTTTTGTAATCGGGATTCGCAGGGTGGAACATTTGATTGACATCGGGCCGGACCATTCTTTTGATCTCACAGGTCTGCTTCATATGGTCTTCCTGTTCCACCCAGATCCGTTCCCCTCTCTGCGGATCGATCGCCCATCCACGTATCACTATTTTCCCTTTCTGCATCTGGATCTCATCGATATTGTAAAAAATAGTGTCCGCGTACTCTTGCTTTATTTTTTGAACATCTACTGAAAATATTTCCTCTTCTCCCTGAGAGGATATCACAAAAACATCAATTTCCCTGTATTTCTTTATCACATCTTCCAGATTGGAAATGTATAAAGTGAACCCTGCGTTTTCGGACACGGAAGGGTCGTTTAATACCTCGCCTACATCCTTTCTGTTCACAGTTTCCTGTCTGCAGGAGATCACCTCTGTCTTATCCCCCCGTACCTGGATAGAATATGGCTGTCTGTCCTGAAACACACACCAACCATCAATCCTGTATACAACTTTGTCTTTGCCTGCTTCTATCTGCGCATTATCAATGCTTTTCAGTAAATCACTCATTTTCTAATCCTTTTTATTTTTTCTGTTCCCGCAGCTGGCGATATTTACGATATGCTCTCCATACTTTTGTGTTTTCCATTTCCCTGATCAGAGACTGCTTCTGCTCAATGATCTGGTTTTTCACGTTGATGATCTCATTTTTTTCATCAACGGTTTTCTGAAGCGCCTCCGCTTTTTCCTGTTCTTCCTGAATTTGGTGCTCCAGTTTCCGGTTTTCTGTATTCAGAGTCTTTACCACTTCCAATAGTTGATCCGTAACTGGTGTCACCACCCACTCAAGATCCAAAGTCTGAACATACCTTTCCTCATAAAAGATGTTCGGATCATGATGTTCAAAAAGATACCGCCCGTCTCCAAGGTACATTCCATTTGTTTCAAACATTTCCGGAGACAATTCTCTTCCGTTTACACAAAATTTGCGAATCTGCACGATACATGGATTTTCTCCCGGATCCAGACGAATACATTCGGTCTGCTCTGCAAACGTCATGGAGCATTGGATGGAACTTCCATCCGCCGAAGGAAATCGTCTGGAATTCCTTTCGCACATTTCATGATCGCTGCTCCAGAAAACCTGCAGATTTTCAAACCTTTGCTGGTGGCAGAACTCCACGGTATCTGCGACGGAAATAACTCCGGGCGTAATTTGGGGATACATCATACGCAAAGGCTCATAGCCCTGGATAATGTACTGCTGAAAATTTCTTTCCATCTCAGCATATACCTTCCGGCGTTCTTCGGAAAGTCCAAACTTTTCATAGATCTTTCTGTCCAGAAGGATCTCATTTCTCGCACCCGTCGTTTCGAAATAGTAATGCAGAACTCTGTATACCACATACTCCACCGGAATTGGAAAGTCAAAGGTCCATTCGTAGTCGATCAAATTCCATCCCTCACAGACAAGGATATTATTCACCACCATATCAATGTCTGTCACGGCAGCGGATTTCATATGGTCAAATTCCGGAACGACACCGAAAACCTTCTTGAATTCTTCCGTCGGACAGAATTCCTCCTGTGCAGCCTCTGTTAAAACTGCCAGATACGTTTCCAGACATTGCTCCAGTTCGTCATATTCCTTTCGTTCCACATGACCGTCCAGAATCTCTTCCAGCGTCTGACCTTCCAGATATTCCATCTCCACGCTGCTGCCAACCAAGTCGCAACGATTGATTTTCAGACCGCTTTTGGCATATATTTTTTTCAGTTCCTGATACCACCGGTAAATATTTCTGACGTGATCTTCCGCCTTCCCGCTGCACGGAGTTTTCTTCACTTTTTTCTTTGAATGTTCCAGGCAAATCTCGGTCCGTATCGCAAACGCATCGGAACGTTCATTTGAATACTTTACAAAAATTGTTTTCATCACTTCTCCACCCTCTCCAGAATTACCAGAAATGAATTGGAAAATTCCGGAAACTGCCCCTGTTCCACAAGAGAATCATAGGCACGCGTCTCATCAAAAAGCAAAAATCTCTCCCAGTCCATATTGCACATATTATTATGCAGTTCCCCTTTTTTGGGCAGATATTCATCAGAATAGATCGCAAGGGGAAATTTATAATCCGGATATGGATAATAAAACTCTGCCTTCAGGCCTCCGGCCTCCGCAAACAAAGCTTCCAGTTCCTTTTTGGAAAACGTCCGGGCGCCGGAGGACGTATGAGAATACCCTTCAATGCCCTCATAAATTCTGCCATTGTGATCTTCTGCACATCCCGCCCAGTATTTCATGCCCAGACGATTTTCAATCGCTATCACAATCTTTCCTCCGGGTTTCAGGTGATTTCGGATCTTCCTGAGCATCTCAACATACGGTCTGTCCCCGCTGATATACAGCTGAGAATATTCGAAGACTCCGATCATGGTAATATAATCGTAAGATTCTGTCAGCTTTTCTTCGATATCCTGAAAATTTCCGACCTTTATCTCTACATTTCCATGCTGATAATTTCTGTATGCGTTGATATAGCTTCGCTTTTTTGAAAGTTCAATACAGGTGACTTTCCCTGATTTTTTTGCCAGTGCACCTGTGATTGCCCCGCAGCCGGAACCGATCTCAAGTACGCTTGCGCCGTGTTCGATCGGAATCCATTCCACAATATTCTGCCGGATCCTGGAAAAATGATACACCGCCGGCCAGCTGTTTTTCTCAGCCAACAGAGAGCTGTAATCATCCAACTGCAGCTGGGCGATTTCCAGAAGCTCATCTTCTACCGAGCCGTCACTGTAAAAATCTTTCCCCGAATAGTATTCATAATCCAACACAACATTCCCTATCTTCTCCTGCATAGCCCCTCCCTGTTAATGAACTTCAACTTTTGAAAACATGTCATAGAAACCGACAGTATTTTTTGTAGAAAGAACTGTGATATTGCATACATCATACAGACGGTGAAACACCTGGAAATCTCCGTCTTTGTAACCGGTGCACCCCAGCGAAAGAAGGTATTCTCCTCCCTGCAGGGTCATCTTCTGGCGGAAGGAAACCTCCGCAACATCTCCCGGCTCCTTAGGGCCTACATCCGCATCCTCATACATGGTGTTCGTCCCTGTAATCTCAGTTCCTTTCAGATCTTTGATGCTGTATGCAAAAATCGGTGATTCCACTCTCCGCAAAAAACGGATCCGCATACGGATCGTAAAATCTGTCCCCTTCTCAATTGTATTGGTTGGAAGACCGTTCTCATCACAGATGGTAAAATCCACAATTTCTCCGTCTCTATTTCCATAATCCAACACCTGGGGATTCAGGACAAAAGGTCTCTCCCAGGTCTGCTCCACCGCTTTGCCTGTTTCCGGCGCCGGTTCTTCCGCCTGGATTTCTTCTTCTCCGTCCAGGCCTACAAGAAGCTTCTTATAGAGGTCCACCATTTCTTTGGCTGTTCCCTCTGCACGCTTCACACCCTGATTCAGGAGTACAACCCGATCACAGTATTTGCTGATACTGCTGAGATCGTGGCTTACAAACAGGATCGTTTTTCCCTGTTTTTTGAATTCTTCAAATTTTCGATAACATTTCGCCTGAAAAAACACATCGCCCACCGAAAGCGCCTCATCAACGATCAGGATTTCCGGTTCAATATTGATCGCAACCGCAAACGCCAACCGCACAAACATTCCGCTGGAGTATGTTTTCACCGGCTGATGGATAAATTCACCAATGTCCGCAAAGGAGAGGATGTCGTCAAGTTTTGCATCAATCTCCTCTTTGGAAAATCCGATCATGGTTCCATTGAGGTACACATTTTCCAGACCGGAATATTCCATATTAAAACCTGCGCCCAGCTCAAGAAGCGCCGAGATTCTTCCGTTTACCCGCACCTCTCCTGCTGTCGGGGTCAGCACTCCCGTTATGATCTTCAGGATCGTAGATTTTCCGGAACCATTCGTACCAATGATGCCCACCGTCTCTCCGCGGCGCACTTCAAAAGACACATCATGCAGGGCATAATGCTCCCGGTACTTTTTCTTTTTTGTCAGTCCCAAGGATTCCTTTAAACGATCCATGGGTTTATCATATAATTTGTACATCTTGTCCAGATGTTCTACTGAAATTGCAATCTCTGCCATCGTCATTTCCTTCCCGTTTTATAGTACATCGGCAAAATGCGGTTTCAGACGTTTAAAGACAAACGCCCCGATTCCAAAAAGCACTGCAGTCACAACCCAGAAATAAATTCCCCAGCTCATATGCGCCATCACACTCACCTGGCCCAACATGGAATCCCGGTACCCGGTAACAATGTAATACATCGGATTGAGCTTGAAAAGCTTGATGATAAACGGATAATCCGCCATTACTGTATTGATGTCCCACATGATCGGCGTCATCCAGACTCCTACCTGCAGCAGGATGCTGATGATCTGCGTCAGATCCCGGAAGAAAATTACAATTGCACTCGTCGCATAAACAAGCGCAAGTACAAAACAAAAAGCACAAAACATGTAATAAACCAACTGCAGAAGATATACCGTAGGAAAATACCCGTATCCGCAGCAGAGGATCAGCGCAAATGCAACAAAAAACACATGCACAAAGCCCGCTGAAATAATTTTTACAATGGGCAGGATACTGATCTTGAACACTACCTTTTTTACCAGATAATTGTACTCCAAAAGCGCGTTCGTGCCGCCGTTCAATGCATCCTGGAAGAAAAACCAGGGTATGATTCCTGTGGTCAGATACAGAACAAACGGGTACTTGTCTACATTGCCCGACTTCAGTCCCACGGAGAAAACAAACCAGTAGACCAGAATCGTAACGACCGGCTGGACAAATGCCCAGACAATTCCCAGGTAGGAACCGGCATATTTTGTCTTAAAATCATTGACAGCAAGTTTCAGAATCAGTCTTCTGTTCTGCAGCAGTTCTTTCGGAAGGACCAGAAGTTTCTTTCTGAACACAAAGAGAATCAGCAGGCCAATATCCAGAATCGCCATAACTGCAAGATTTTTCAGGATCTGCGTCTGCGCCGCATCTTTTTCCATTGCCTCAGCCACTGCAGAAGAATCAACGGCGATTGCAAGGAACGGATCTGTGCCTGTGGTTTCAATGACGATCTGATCATTTCCCGCTTCAACATTGATCTGCTGTTGTGCAAGCGCATTTTCAAAATTCCCCGGCGAAATTTCCGAAACCGTATCTTCATACTGCAAATAGATCGAGCGGATCGTAAACTCGCCCGGTCTGGTTCCGAAATCAAAGCGCAGCGCCGCTGTTGCCGAAGGAATATGGAATTCCATTTCCTGATAGTCGCCGGCTTCTGTGTAATTCACCCGTTCACTGTTCAGCTCCTGAAACTCCGTATTCTCTCCGTAATAAACCTGGATCTCTTCTTCATGATCCGCTTTCAGTTCCACAACCAGACGGAATTCGCCTGTCGCCGGCACCCGATAATTATAGATACCAATATTCAGTACTACAATCGCAAGCGCCAGCAGAACCGCGAAAATCTTTTTCTTACCTGACATATTTTTACTCCCGGCTTTCCGTATATTCCTGTATGCCTCCCCACTTCTGATCTTTTTCAGAAATAATCAAGTCTTCACGGGTCATTCCTTCCGGCATCGGCCATTCTACGCCAATCTGAGGATCCGCCCAGAATAATCCGCCTTCATCGTTTGGATGGTAAAAGTCTGTACATTTGTATGCAAATTCCGCATAATCCGACAGCACGATAAATCCGTGGGCAAAGTTTTTCGGAATAAAAAACTGTTTCTTATTCTCTGCAGACAGAAGAACGCCGTACCACTTTCCGTATGTCGCGGAACCCGGACGGAGATCCACAGCCACGTCAAACACTTCTCCACTGACCACGCGCACCAGTTTGTCCTGTGGATAATTGATCTGAAAATGCAGACCCCTCAGCACACCTTTTCTGGATGCCGACTGATTATCCTGTACGAATTCCATATCAATTCCGGCTTCCTTATAATCATTGTAATTGTAGGTTTCCATAAAATAACCGCGTTCATCACCAAACACCGTCGGAGTGATCACTTTCAGTCCTTCAATTTCACATGTTTCTACTGTTATCTTTCCCAATGTTTTTCCCTCTTTTCCTGTATTGTTCTCTGCTGTTTTCAAGCTTTGTTTTTATTTCTTTACGCAAAAATGCAGTGTACCACAAGCCACTGCAATTTTGCCCCACACATTATTTTATTTGTCCTTATACATGTCCTCGTAATATTTCTGATAGTCTCCGCTTGTCACATTGTTCATCCATTCTTCATGTTCAAAGAACCATGCAATAGTTTTGCGGATTCCTTCTTCAAAGCATGTTTCCGGATACCAGCCGATTTCCGCTTTGATCTTATCCGGCGCGATGGCATAACGACGGTCATGTCCCTTTCTGTCTTCCACATAAGTGATCAGATCTTCACTGACCAGTTCTTTTCTCGGATCCCTATCCGGAAGCATTTCCCGAAGTGTGTCCAGGATAATATGAATGATCTGAATGTTCTGTTTCTCATTATGTCCGCCGATATTGTAAGTTTCAAACAGACGTCCCTTTTCCTGCACCATATCGATGCCTTTGCAGTGATCCTCCACATACAGCCAGTCACGAACATTTTTTCCGTCTCCGTACACCGGAAGTTTCTTTCCGTGAAGCGCATTGTTGATGATCAATGGGATCAGCTTCTCAGGAAACTGATACGGTCCGTAATTGTTGCTGCAGTTGGTGATATTTGCCGGGAACTTGTAAGTATCCATATAAGATTTTACAAGCATGTCCGAAGATGCCTTACTTGCAGAATACGGGCTGTGCGGCGCGTACGGAGTCGTCTCATAAAAATATCCGCCGTCTTCCTCCAGAGAACCGTACACCTCATCCGTTGATACATGCAGGAATTTATGATCCGGTTTAAATGTGCCGTCTTCCAGCTCCCATGCCGCTTTTGCAGCGTTTAACATCACCAGCGTTCCCAGAACATTCGTCTTGACAAAGACTTCCGGATTTTTGATGCTGCGGTCCACATGGCTCTCTGCCGCGAAATGAACCACTCTCTGAATATCATATTTTTCGAACAGCGCGTTGATCGCATCGCTGTCACAGATGTCAGCCTTTACAAATGTATAGTTCGGTCTGTCTTCAATATCCTTCAGGTTTTCAAGATTTCCCGCATAGGTCAGCTTGTCAACATTGATAATCTGAATTTCATCGCCATATTTTTTGAACATATAATGAATGTAATTGGAACCGATGAATCCTGCTCCTCCCGTTACAAGATAAGTACGCATTTTATCTCCTCCGTTTTACCGTTGTTTTACCGTTTTCCGGCTATTATCTAGTTTATTATATCATCATAGCTTTGAAAAAGCAACGCTGGAATTCCGTCGCTTTCTACAATCCTGCTCCTGCGCTAAAACATGTCGGAACCAGGACAAAAAAGTACGCATACGCGGTGAGTCCCAACCAGACACATGTTATAAGAGCGTATGCTGCCGTCTCCCCTTTTCCCCGTATCCGCAGCAGCTGCGTCATCTTCTGAATACCATTTACTACAAAGTACATCAACGGTACGACGATGGAAATTACATAACGTCCCTGCGACTGGTAGTCAATCGTATAAGTGTAATACATCGAAAGAAAAAACGGTATGATCATACACGCAATAAAGCTTAAAAGTAAAATACCACTCTGCCAGGTTCCCGATCGCACCTGCCGAACCAACGCTGCAAGCAATCCAAATCCCCCAAAGCCAATCAGGAACACAAAATAAAAGATATATGCATTCTGGCTGAGATGATACTGCATAGCACCAAAAATGCCAACAAAACTCTTCGCAGTATATCCAAACCAGTTGTCTTCCGGAAGATACTCTTCAAAAAACGTTTCATAAAGCGTTTTTCCTTCATTCTGCGGCGTCTTCCGATTCGACATTTTCCATTCCTCTGCACCGTATTTCTCTCCGGATTCATACATCGTTTTCATACCAATGAAATCACCATCATGAATCACTGCATTTCGTACAAAAAACCATCCGCCCACCAGCATCGCCACACAAAAGACCAAAATGCCCCTCAGCAGCATCTGACGCAGTCCGCCCCGCATCTTATAACAGCTGACACAGAAAATAACGATACTCATCAAAATAAAACCATATGCATTGTAATAAGTCAGAGCCAGAATCCCAAGAGATACGCCAAGCTTCACACAAGAAACCTTGTCCCATCGGCGTTCCATTCCGCTAACCCAGAAAAGCGCGACAAGCGCGGTTGCAAATACCGACGGCGAATCATTATTCAGATACCCTGACAAAAAAATAAGCTGCGGAAGGAACGCACAAAGACAAGCGAACAGATATGCCTTTGCTTTTTTATCAAACAGACGCATGCCAAGAAGAATGCAGACCACAAAGATTCCTACACCTGACAAGACGTTGACCATACGCGCTGCCACCAAAAGACCATACTCTCCTGCCTGGAACAAAGAAGCGATTTTCATAAACACCACGCTGACCAGTGACGGAAGATATGGACTGTAACCATACGAAAATCCAAACGGAAATCCCTCAAGCAGTTCCGGCTCATCACCATTAGGAAGATAGCCATGCTCATAAATAAACCGTGGAATTCTCATTCGCATAATCTCATCTGGTGTCTTTGTATAATCCAAAAACATCGCCGCCGCCAGGCACAGGCCAAACAACACTGCAGCAGTAATCACCGCGAGAATCAGAAATCCTTTATCTTCACGCCATGACTTTTCTTGAGCAATTCGACTTTTTTTTCTATTATTCCCTTCAGCCATAATATTTTCCTCCACATCTCTCCTTATCCGATTATCTGTGTGATGCCTCCGACCAGATATGCACTGCCCTCTGTACCCACTGCATAAACATGAATATTATAATTACCTCTTCGATAGCCAAAGTCACCTATTGAAACATTAAACTGATAACTTCCGTCGTCTGCCAGAGGCATTTCATACCATTTGAGCACCGACTGATCCTCATCCGGCCACACAGCGCAGCGGATGGACTGGATCTCGGTACTGGACTGGATGTTTGAAACATTAACGCTGAATGTATTCATCTCCGTATTATAGGTACCTGAGGTGATATCAGCGGTTATCACATCCTGAGGCTCTTCAGCAACCGTTTCGGTCGTCTCTGTTGTACCCTGCTCCGTCTGTTCTTCTTCCTGTCCAATGCCAGAAGTGAGTTCATCCATCAAAGCGGACCGCTTGGAGATTTCCTGACTCTCTCTCTCGTATCCATACACCTCGGACAGGGTCGACTTTCCGGAAAACAGATTGGTTCCCAGACCAAGCCGCTCGCCTTCTATATCCACTCCAAGACTCGCCAGCGTCGTCGGGAAATTGTCAAAGGTTGTATAGGTGCGATATTCCTCCCACTGACTCTCTGCCGCAGCGTTGATATATGTAGTGTATACCTTTCTCGTGTAATCCTCGGGCACATCCTGACAAAAATCACTGTCCATGGTCAGATGATCGCCGGAAATCACAATGGTCGTATTTTCATAGAACGGCTGCTCCTGAATCCACTGGACAAATTCTGATACCTGCCGGCTTGAACATGCCATAACATTCGCATAAACATCATCCCCATAGAGATCCGGACAATCCTCACACTTGTAACCGTCTTCAAAATGAGTATCCACCGTCAGCAGCGTCAGATTAAACGGCTCGTCCTGCGCCGCAAGGTCTGTCAGTTCTTCTTTAGCAAACTCGAAAAGACGCTTATCCTCATATCCCCACCAGACACGGTATCCATATGGGATCATATTGTTTTCCAGCGCATAATTGTAATCGATAATGTCGTAATCCCCGTGTTCCTCATAAAATAATTTTCTTCCGCCAAACTCAGCGTCAGAACCGATCATCAGTGTCTGACTGTATCCGGCATCCTCCAGGATATCACCGATGGAAACAATATCCGGGAAAAAGGAATCTTGCGTATTCATGGAATTTTTCTCAATGGGAATGTTCATGGGAAGACCGGTGCTCTGCGCAAACATTGCGCCGATTGTCCATGTTGCGCCCGGCATCGCATATCCGCCGTTCAACGTCTGATCATCACCGGAGAAATTTTCATTCTGCAGGGAAAGTTCTGTCAGCTCCGGAATCACATTCTGCTCAAACGCCCCTCCGTTTTCCGTGCCACTGTAAGTATTCTCCATGGATTCCAGATAAATGTAAATCAGATTCCTTTTCTGCTCCGGAAACGTCAGTGTCACATCCCGCGGATCCACGTAATTGTCATCAATAAACGTAGAATACTCAGACTGATTGTTCGCATAAGCGGATACATCCAGTGTCGTCCACACATTGGAAACACTTACCCCCGCCATGATCAGTGAGAGTACCATGATGACGGATAAAAACGAATTGTAGATCTTCCGTTTTTTTCTGAGGAATGCGCAAGCACAGATCAACAGAACACAGACAATCCCAGTGATCGTAACACAGTATTGGACAAAATCCCAGATCATGTCCATATTTGTACCTTCAAGACTGGTGTTTAGATGGTACACCAATTCTTCCATGGTAAGGCCGGTCCATGTTTTCAGCATCCACTGGCAGGAACGTGAAAGGAGTACGGCAATGGTAGCCACAGCGATCACGATAACGGTGCAGACCCAGATCAATATCTTTCTTCGGTTCCCATGGTTTTCATTTTCGTTTATTTTTTTCATTTTGACACACCCTTGTTTTTTATTTTTATGGCATCGTGTAGATCAGTACGCCTGCCACAATTAACAGATTCCCTATTAATTTCCCCCTCGTGATCTTCTCCTTCAGCACCAGCCAGGACAGGATCAGCACAAACACATAAGTAAACGTATCAAGCACCGGTCCATACTTCATCTCCACCTGTGTATATGCGTAGGTATTGACCAGCAGTACGGAACCAAAAATCAGATATGCGGTGATCACCCGCCAGTTCAGATATTCTTTCAGAGCACTTTCGTGTTCCTGATTGGCGCTTTGTTTCAAAAGAATCTGAGAGACCGCGGAAAATGCGGTACACACCAGCATCAGCAGCATATATTTATTCATACCTTTGCACCACCATCACTCCCATCAGCACCACGAGAAGGCCGATGATATTTTTAACACTCAGGCTTTCCTGAAAGATCACCACCGCCCACACCTGCGACCAGATCAGGTAAACGCTACGGTTGGCGTAGGCTGTGGACAAAGAAAATTTTTTAATTACCTTCTGCCAGGCAATCGCGTAGACCCCGCAGTTGGCTGCCATCAAAAACAGGAACAGATACAACAGCGGATTTTTCAGTCCTCCATGGTTGAACTGTACCGACGCGCATTTGGAAAACACACTGGTCAGAGAAAACAGCAGGATATTCAGATGCAGCTGAATGTAGTTCCTCGTTTTTTTCTTTTTTTCCATTGAAACCTGCTTCTCCATCATCTCACATCCTTATAGACCTGATAATTTCCCACGGTTCCCAGAAGTTCAAAATCTTCCTCCGCCATGGCTTCCATCATGCCGCCCACAGCCGGATACACCAGATAATTACACGTGAACTTCCTTAATGCCGCCGCCAGTTCCGTCGGCTGAATCGGCTGTGCATGCATGGCATCCCTCAACTCCTGTTTTTCCGGATATTCATTTGCCCATCTTCCATAGGGAAGATAGATATCGGTATCATACTGACGGAGTTCACACAGAATCTCATCGGGAACAGACACGCGGATGATCTCTCCCTCCTGCCGGTCTGCCTCCAGCATCTCACAGATCATGATCGTCTCCTCCATGAGCTTCTGGGAATTTTCTGCCCTTACAAAACCGCTGTTCGTATACAGATTTCTTCCGGAAACCACCAGCACGATCACCACAGCCGCTACACTGAGTACACGTTTCCATCCTCTGAGCTTTTCTCCATCCACAAACCACGCACTGATAAACGCTGCAAAAACCGGAACCGGAAGAATCCAGAACATTCTCCAGTATACATCTTCCCCGATCAGTGAAGCAATGATCTTTGCAGTAACCGGAAAATAATACAGAATCAAAAACAGGATCGTATATCCTGTAAACAAGTATTTCCACCTTTTGTCAATTCTCGGATCCCGGAGAATCCAGATCAGACAAATCAGATACAGTACATGGTAAAATCCAGTGCCTGCATAGGACTGAAACCACTGTACCGCCATATCCAATGCTTCTCTCAAGCTTTCTTTCCTCCTTCACTGGCAACATGTCCCTTCCTGCATCGTCATTTATCTGATAACCAGGTACAGAACCGCAAAAATCAGATTCGGCGCACATGCAAGAATGCTGCGGATCAGACCGCCCCAGTTTTTCTTCAGCAGTCCGAACAGGAAACCAAAGACAGCCACGCACAGTACAGGCAGCATAATTCCCATAGTGGAAACCATAAATCCTGCGGTCATTGCGCAAACCAGAACCACCCAGTCCTTTTGACTGTTCTTCAGAACCAACAGCCTGCTGCACAGATAGAAAACTGCCGGAAGAATCGTCGACGCAAGCACCGCCTTTCCCTGCCAGATCCGCACCAACAGAAATGTCCCCGGTGTATAAACGGAATACCAGGAGCTCATCATGATGACTCCCATTGCAAGAAGAAACACACCCTGTTTCTTCTTATCTTTCGGAAAAAACATCTCTCCGATCAGGCTGTAAACCACATATGCCAGCGGAATCAGCGCCAGCGGAAGAACCGTGTGCGCCGTTGTCGCCGGATGCATCTGAATTACCCGGCTGATAAAAGCCACCCAGATCGGGAACGGCGAAAGCACATATCTGGAGGGAAAACTTTCATACAGTTCTCCCGTATAAGCATCAAATTCAAAGATGCGGTCGGTTGCCACCGTGGTCGTTGCCGTTCCGACATAAAATGAATCATCCGCATCCGAATGCCAGTACAATACAGTGACGGCTGTCTGTGCCAAAATCACCGCAAAGGCAATCAGCATCGTCCAGTCCGGCCGAATGGAGGACGGAAGTTTTATCAGACAGTTCCAGATTTCCGTTCTCTGTCGGATCAGTCCGATTCCCGCCAGAAGTATGCTGACTGCCGCAAAGATCCATACAAGAACATGAAACGGCAGATGAAGATACGTCATCGGAACCGTAAGCAATTCAAATAATGCAAAAAGCAGGAGGTACCCGTTCAAAAACGTTTTGCGAAAAAAGATATTTTCCGTATCACCCGCTGAAAAAACTCCGCCTGCCAGAAACGGGAGAATAAAAAGCCACAGCAGAATCATCAATCCTTTGAACAAAAACAAAATTTCTTACCTCCCTGCCTTCAGCCTGGCAAAAAGCCTTGTATTCTTTGTCTTTACAAATGTGATCACCGATGCCTCCAACAGGAGTAAGGTCACATTCTTCATTCTCACAGGAATCAACATGACCTTCATATAGGAAGAACGTGGCCTGGCAAGCTGCAGGCTCTTTGCCACCCGTTTGTTTGCCAGCATCTTCTTTACTTCCCTGCGCTTTTCCTTATAACTCATCCGGCAGCTGGGGTTCGTCAGATTCTCCACACAGCCGATAAAGCGCTCAATATACCGTCGGGCGATAAACTCTGCCGTCTCCGGCGTCTTGACATTCCACCGCCGGTACAGATCCAGAAGCCATCCGTGCTCCTCTTCTCTTTTCTCATACATTTCCGCACGGTAAGCAGCCGTCTCTGACTCTGCCCGCGCGCGGATAAAATGATAATACTGACGGGAAGTCACCGCCACCCGTTCCACCTGGTCGATCACTGACAGGTTAAACGGGAAATCATCCCACATTGTTTTTGGAAAACGAAGCTGATGTTTTTCGATATACTCCCTCAGATACAGTTTATTCCAGGGGGTATACAGCATATTTTTGTCAAACAGGCGATAAGAATTTCTGCGAAACTCCTCTTTCGTCCCATAGACAGCATCCTCCGGCACAAAATGATCCGTCCGGTATTCGTTCTCTCCATAATAAGTATCGATATAAAAACCAGCCACCACCAGTTCCGCCTGGTGTTTTTCCGCCAGTTCGTACAACTCCTCCAGCATCTGCGGCTCTGCCCAGTCGTCGGAATCCAGAAAATACAGGTACTTTCCTCTGGCCACCTCCATCGCGGCATTCCGCGCCGCCGGCGCCCCTTGATTTTCCCTGTGGAACACGCGGATACGCTCGTCCTCTCTGGCATAAGCATCGCAGATCTCACCGCTTCTGTCCGGACTTCCGTCGTCTACGATCAGAAATTCAAACTCCTGAAAGGTCTGCTTCTGCATACTCTCGATTGCCCGTCCCACATAGTTTTCCACCCGGTAAACAGGCATGATCACTGAGATTTTAATTTCATTCATTTTTCTGCTCCATGTTTTTTGCTTTCTCGGTGCGGCTGATCGTCTCTCCCTCTTCCAAGCCTTCCGTACTTTCTTTCATAAACAGGATCTTGAACGTAGCCACGATCAGCTTCAGATCTGTCAGTATTGAGTACCCTTCTATGTACATCAGATCCAGTTTCAGCTTATCATAAGCGGTGGTGTTATATTTGCCGTAAATCTGGGCATAACCAGTCAGACCGGCTTTTACTTTCAGCCGGTAAGCGAATTCAGGAATCTCCCGCTCATATTCCCGGGCAATCTCGGGGCGCTCCGGTCTCGGTCCCACAACACTCATATCCCCTTTCAGGATATTCAGCAGCTGCGGAAGTTCATCGATACGGGTTGCGCGGATCACTTTTCCCACAGGGGTGATCCTGCTGTCATTTGCAGAAGCCAGACGCGCCACTCCATCTTTTTCCGCATCCACGATCATACTGCGGAACTTATACACATAAAATTCTTTTCCATCCTTGGTCAGGCGTTTCTGCTTGAAAAGCACCGGTCCTCTGTCATACAGATGGATCGCAGCAGCTGTGATCAACATAATCGGTGATGTGATCACCAGAAGGATTACGGCGATCACCAGATCCAGCACTCTCTTCGTCAGACGCTGCTCAATGGTCAGCCCATAATTTCTCGCCAGAAACAAAGGTGTATCGAACAGATCAAGCGTCTCTGAACTCTTCAGGATAATATCGGATACCTTCGGCGTCAGATACACACGGATCGACCGGGCATAACAATATTTCAGAAGGCGATTCCGCGTTTCTGAATGAAGATCTCCCAACACGACTCCCTCCTGACCGAAAGCTTCTATGGCTTTTTCCACCGCTTCTTCGCCTTCCGCCACAGAAATCTTCTTTGCAATTCGATATTTATCCTTGCGGCTGTCCATCTTCCTGCAGAGATTCTCCACCGGATATTCGTCATAAATCATCAGAAGCTGTTTCGGTGGAAAAAGCCGTGCAAACAGACGGTCAAACAAAAAGGAACTGATTGCTGCGATCAGAATGTCAACTCCTGTCATCACCAACAGCGGTCTCGGATCCGGCAGATGCCGCCACAGCAGCAGGATTTGAACATACATCACAACATTTGCGCACAATCCGGAAAGCGCCTGGGAATAAATCACATTGGAGCCTTTCAGATATCCGATCTTCAGCGCGCCGTAAATATACATAAAAAGCAGTTCATATGCCGCATAGACAATGACAATGAACACATCCCCCCAGAAATAGAATGGTTCCAGCCACAATTTCTCCGCGTAATACCGCTGCCAGACCCATGCAAACACCAGCGTCTCCAGCAAAAGGATCACAAGAACAGCAAGAATTCTGAGAAATCTTTTGTACTGATCCCGATTTTTTGTCTTCATTTTACAAATTCCTCTCTCGGGCTTTTCTTTTCTGTAACAGAGTTATGATATCATATTTACAAAAAAAATAAAAGAGGGGAAAATATCGAAGCGTGTGACCGTCCATAGGATAGACATTCACACGCTTCGATATTTTTTATCTGCCCCTGTTCCGGAGCCTTTTCCTTTTTGCCAGCCGTCTTTGTCTCAAAGTTCTGGAAATTCCCCACCAGATCACACAGCCTGCTGCCGTTCCCAAAGACAACGTTACCCCTGCGGTAATTCCTGGTGTCCGGTATCTCAGAACAATTTCATGATCCCCTTCTTCCAGCTCCAAAGCCACATACATGGTATTTGCTTTTTTCAGTTCGGTCTCCGTTCCATCCACCCACGCGGTCCATCCCTGACTGTAGGGAATCGCGATAAGCAGCGCTTCCGCGCGGTCCGCATGAATGCTTCCTGAGATTTCGTTGGCGTCCAACACAATATTTTCCAGCACATTTTCTCTTCTTGCCGCAGTGTATTCTGCCAGTTTTGCCGTCGGCTGACAGACAACGGAAATCTCTTCAAAGGTATAGTATCCCGCATTCATAAAATTAAGAGTGATGGAATCGGCTGTCTCCTCGCGATATCCTGTATTCACCAGAAAATCAACTTTTCCGGTATTAAATCCGCCGGCTTCATTCAGATAGTTCAGATTTTTCGAGACAGTTCCGCAGACCACCTGAATCGCTGCGCCTTCCGCCTTTGTCCAGTCCCGGTCTTCCTGCTTCACCTGGTTCTGTTCGTAGACAGTAAGCCTTTCCCACTCTTCTTCTGTATACTGCTCCGACGGCCGGACACCTTCAAAATCCAGTCCCTCAATAATCAGATACGTCTCACTCTGTGGAACTCCTGTAAACGTCAGAGTCATGGATGCCCCGGGATTTCTGACAAAAATACCATTCTCTGTTCGCTCGATCCCGTCTCCGATCGTCTCCGTGCATTCCACCGTCACATCCTCATACTCCGGCTCCGCCCGTTCCAGGCTGCTGTCCTCGAGAACAATCCCCTGAAGCAGCGCCTGCTGTTTTTCCGTGACGCTCAGTGTCTCATATTCTTCTCTTGAAATCCACCGGTCATAGGTATAGCCCAGAGGAAGCCAGTTGTCATTTTCATAAACAGAGATCTTTGAAGCATCCAGTCCCTGAACCGTCTGCCCCTGAGCTTCTGCCTGAGCCGCCTGCTGTGCATCCTCCCCGATCCAACGGGTCGCTGCATTCCGGCTGTACCCATAGGGCAGATACCCTTCTGCGCCGGAATGGACGCCAAAATACCGAACCGACGCGAGAGCATCCAGAAAGCTTCTTCCGTCAAGGCCTGTATAGCGGTAATCCAGATCCTGGTTCAGATACAGTTCCCTTTGAAACTCCCCATAGGAATTTTCCGACAGACTCCAGTAGGAAGCAACTCCGTGTACTCCCAGCTGCAGAGCTTCATCTGGTAGTTCCATACTGATCATATCTCCAGACAGATCCATCCGCAAGTTCTGCCGCAACGGCCGTCGCAGAATTGTCTGTCAGCGCAAGCAATGCCTCATTGTTCTCTGTAAAATCTGCCAGATAATTTTCTTCCTGCGGCGAATACTGGTATGCTCCCTGAAGGATCAGACACAGAATCAGTCCGGAAAGCATCACACCGCGGAAAACTTTCTCTGATTTTACCAGCCATTCCCGGCAGTTCAGCACACAGACAAGGATTCCCAGCGTGACCAGCGCCGCCAACGCCATTTCCATCCGGCACTTTTCATTGACAAGACAGATTCCCGCATAAAGGATCGTCGCCGCCGTCAGCCCTTTCTTCTGCTTTTCTGTCAGACAGGAAAGATCCGGCCAGATTTTCACAAACAGATAGGCGACGATCATCGCTGCCGCCCAGGAAAAACGGTTTGTCTCGTAGGAAAAGCCGTTCAGCACATGGCCTGCATAAGGCAGCAGCATGCATCCAAACATCAAAAGCAGGCTCACCTTATACACTGTCCGCTTTTTCCGCTGCAGAAACAGAAGGAAGATTGCCACAACGCCGAACGCCGTATATCCCATGTTATTCCAGTATCCGGCGCCGCCGGTTAAAACTGCAGGGATCAGCCAGCTATAGTAAGAGGACGGATAGAACAGTGGAATCGCCCTTTCGCTTTGAAATCTTCCTGCAGAAAACAGACAGATTGCCACAGGGATCAGTGTCACCGCCGCCAAAAGTATGGAAATCAGAGAGAATCCCAGAAATTTTCCAACCCATGGCGCCATTTCACGAATCCGGATCTTCCCAAATATCTTCACATACCGCGCCGCACAGTATCCCAGAATCATAAAGCAGATCATATATCCAAAATAAAAATTGCTGATGATGGAAACCGCCAGCATTCCGATATACAATCTCGGGCTTTTTTTCTCAAAAATCTTCTCAATCCCTATCAGAATCAGAGGAAAATAAATCATCGGATTCATAAAATACGGATGGCGCACCGCTCCAAGGATTGTCCAGAAACAAAATACATAGAGCAACGCTCCCATCAGTGTAGGGAATTTTTCATTTTTCCGGTACAGGCAGTAAGCGGAAAAGCTCAGGCCAGACAGATAAATCCTAAGAAGGATCAGCAGGGAATAGAATTCATCCATCCATGCCTCTTTTGGCACAAACGCCGCCAACAGTGTCAGCGGATCTCCCAGCACGTAATAATTCAATGTTGTGATGATATCCGCGCCATATCCGATATCCATACTCCACATAGGGATTTCCAGCCTGTGTTCCGTCAGAAGGGTGGAGAAAATCTCCCTCAGCCACTCCCGGTAGTAAAGCAGGGCATTGAAATGCTGCGGAATCCCATCATAAGCCCATATGAACGTCTTTCCATTGAGATAGAAAAAAGAAAAGACACAAAGACTGATGATCAAAAAACATCCGGAATAGCCGAGAACATAATTCCATCCCCGCTGTTTCCTTGTTTCCACTTTCTTCTTTTTCACTCTCATCTTCTTCTCCTTATTCTTCGGTTCCTCCTTTGCCGGATCCGATCCAGCTGCCACAGAATCACGCAGACAGTTCCTCCGCCCAACGTCAGTATCCATCCGGCAGTCAGACCAGGCGTCCGGTAGGTCAGTACAATCTCATGATTTCCCGCTTCCAGTTCCAGCGCCATGAACATGGTATTCGCTCTTTTCAGCTCCGTTTCCACTCCATCAACGGTAGCAGTCCAGCCTTCGCTGTATGGAATGGTGAGACAGAGTGCCTTCGCCTGATCCAGTGCAATTTTCCCGGAAATCCTGTTTGTTCCGATTTCCACATGTTCCAGGCTGTCCTGTTCCCTCTCTTCCACATAACTGGTGAGATTTCCCACCGGCTGGCACACCACCGAACAGTTGTCAAAAGAATAGTGACCCGCCTGCTGGAAGACAACGGTGATGGTCTGCATGCCTTCGGAACTGTAACCGGCGTTGACGAGATAATCATGGATTCCCGCATAAAAATTATGCCTGTGGTTCAGATAGCTGATATTCTTAACGCCATTTCCATGGATGCTCAGAGTGGCGGCGTCCGGCTGTGTCCAGTCCGCATCCTGCTGTTTGATCTGATTTCTTTCATAGACCGTCAGATCGGCCCACTCTTCTTCGGTATAACCATCGGAAGGACGTATTCCCTCGTAATCCAGTCCTTCAAGGATCAGATAAGTTTCACTGTCCGGTACGCCTCCAAAAGTCAGGGTCATGGAAGCTCCCGCTTTTCTCACCAGAAGACCGCCCTCCTCCTGTTCGATCCCATCCGAATACTGTACCGTATATTCCTGTGTCTGATCTTCAAACACAGGGGCTGCCTTGGAAAGACTGCTTTCCTCCAGGACAATTCCCTGAAGCAGCGCCTGCTGTTTCTCCGTCACTGAAAGAGCTTCATACTCTTCCCTGGAAATCCAGGAGTCATAGGTATACCCCAGAGGCAGATTGTTCTGCGATCCATAGACTGCCGTCTTCACCGCCTTCAATCCGGAAGTATCCTTACCTTCCGTTTCGTATTCCTGAGCAGTCTCCGCATCCCGGCCCACCCAGCGGGTCACCGTGTTCTGCGAAAAACCATAAGGCACATAGCCTTCTCCTCCTGCTGCCACGACAAAATACTTCACCCCGGTCAGCGTGTCAAGAAAACTCCGGCTGTCCAGGTTCTGATACAGGAAATTCCTCTGCAGATTCAGATACATCTCCTTCTGGAACTGGAAAATGGAAGAATCCGCAAGGCTCCAGTAATAGGTGACGCTGTTCAGCCTGAGGGCAAGATTGGCGTTGTGATACTGCCACGCCTCTGTTCCGTACTGGTCATAGCGCCAGAAAGAATCATCTCCCGTTTCCGCCGCCGCAGTACTCGGTGAGTAAGCCGTAAGATTCAGCAGCGCACCGTTGTTTTCCGTAAACTCTCCCACATAATTCCCTTCGGAAGGAGCGTATTTGAAAAATCCCTGGAACACAAGGCTCAAAATCAGCCCGAACAGAGCACAGCTTCGAAACAGCCGCAGTTTTTTCTGCTGCAGCCAGGAAATCCCGACGGTCAGCAGCCACAGGATCAGCGCGGTCAGAAGAATCAGCGCGGAAAGCACCCCCTTCGTCCTTCCCTCATCCATGACAAGACACAAGGCTCCATAGCCGATGCACAACAGGATGAGAACCCGTTTCTGCCGCTCTGTGAGTGTTCTGAGTTCCGGCCAGGTATGTACAAAAATATAAGCGACAAGCATGCCATAAGCCCACGCGTACCGGTTTGCCGCATAGGAACCTCCATTCATCACATAACCGGCAAACGGCAGCAGCATAAACAGGGTCATCACAGCAAATCCTGCTTTCAGCAGCGTGTTTTTTTTCTTCTGCAGAAACAGAAGAAAGATTCCCAGAAGCCCGTAAGCCGTATATCCCATTTCACTCCAGTTTCCCGCTTCCCCATACAGGAACGCCGAAACAAAATTTTTATAATAGGACTTTGGATACAGAAGAGGGATCCACCGGTCCGCGGACATCCTGCCCGCCGAAAGCGCGCAGACAGCCACCGGCAGCAGGAGCACCGCCGACAGCATCAGCGCGATGACCGAATATCCGAGAAATCTTCCGACCCAGCCTGCCGTCGTTTTCAGTTCAAAGGTTCCAAAAACAGCTTTGTACCGGAAAATACAGTAGAGGATCACCAGAAGACAGATCATATAACCGAAATAAAAATTGCTCAGCACCGCCGCTGCAAGAGAAAAAATGTAAAGAAACGGACGTTTTTTCTCAAAAATCCTGTCAACCCCAGTCAGTACCAGCGGAAAATAAATCATCGGATTCATAAAATACGGGTGCCGGACCGCCGCATAAATCGTCCAGAAGGAAAACGCATACAGCAGAGCGCCCATCAGGATCGCCGATGAATGCTCTTTTCTCTGAAAACAGAAAAAGGAAAACGTCAGTCCTGCAAGGTAGATCCTCAGCAGGATCAGCAGCGTATAAAATTCATCCATCCACTCCACCTTCGGCACAAAGACCGACAGCAGATTCAGCGGATCGCCGTAGGCATAGTAATGCAGTGTCGTCAGGATATCCGACCCATAGCCTATCTGGAGATCCCACAGCGGAATCTCCAGTCTGTGTTCCACGAAAAGGTTTCTCAGGATTTCCCTCAGCCAGGACCGGTAATAGACAAGCGCGTTAAAATGCTGCGTCACACCGTCACTGTCCCACACAAATGTCTTTCCGTTCCGATAAAAGGCGGAAAAAACAAGGGCAGCCGTGATCAGAAAACACAGCGTATAGATCATAAGGTAATTCTTTTTCGTTTTTCTTTTTACGGTCATTCTTTCTGTTCCATTTCCCATATCATTCTCTCGAAGGTGTCTTTCAGGGAAAATCCCGGTCTCCATCCCAACTCCTGCAGTTTCTTCGTATCCAGATTCATATGCAGTTCGGGAGCGTAACCAAATCCCTGTATATTTTCCGTTGTCTCACAGCGTACACGGATTTTCTGCTTTCCGAAAGTCTCCGCGACCATCACTGCCATTTCATAGATGGAGCAGTAACTCTCTTCATTTGCGGCATTGTACGCTTCTTTTTCTTTTCCCCGAAGAAGCACAATCAGGATCGCCCGGACCGCGTCTGTCACATCCAGATAACTTCTTTTTGTCCCTCCTCTGGTATGGAGCACGATATCCCTCTGTTCCAGCGCGCATCTGGCAAACTCCGCAAACACCCTTGTATCCTCATACAAAACGCCCGGTCCGAACGTCTGGGTCAGGCGCAGGATCTTTGCGGGAACCCCGTACTCTTCACAGTAGGAGCTGCACAGACACTCGCACATTCTTTTGCTTTCCGGATAAGAGCTTCTCACTGCCATGGTGTCCAGATCCGTTCCCCGGTCTTCCGTAATCTTTTCATCCGTCTGAGGCGCCCCGTATACTTCCATGCTGGACAGGTATACAAATCCTGAAACCTTCTTCTCCGCCGCCAGCTGCAGCACATTGGATGTTCCGCAGACTGCCGTCCGTATGGTCTCCACCGGTTCGTTTACAAATGCCCGGCTGGATGTCTGGCTCGCCCCGTGGATCACAAAATCCACATCGCCTTCCACCGCCGGTAAATCTTCCACATTCCCAACCAGGAATTTCAGATCCGCACAGACCTCTCTTTCCCCGGCAAACATCTTTTCCGCTTTCTCGCGGTTTCTTGTCAGTGCCAGGATTTTGATTCCCAGTGAATCTTTTCTGCTTTTATACACAAGCGCCCGGACCAGAAACTTTCCGATCAGCCCGGTAGCTCCTGTGATCAGCACCGTTTTTCCTCTCAGTTTTTCCCAGTCTATGAATGGATCTTCGGCGATCCTTTCCATATCTCTCTGAAAATGCTGTTCTTTTTCTGTCATTTTCTGTCCTTTCCATCTTTCAGCCAAAAATCTGACTGTTTTCCCGCGCATCCACAAGCGCCCGGAATATATAAAAATCCATCGGCGTGGTGATCTTGATATTTTCCATGCATCCCATGACGGTAAACAACTGCAGTCCATAGTGCTGCATCAGACAGGCGCTGTCGATATAATCATTTTCCCCCGCCTGCTCCGCCTTCTGATGGGCATCGTACAAATCTCCGAGCCGGAACGTCTGCGGCGCGCGCAGAAGAAGGCATCTGCTCCTGTCAAAAATCTGGCTTGTCTCATTTTCCCGTTTGCCCTTTGTTCCCACCGTTTCCACCACCGGCGCAACGGTGACCGCATTTCCATGTTCTCTGGCACATTGTATGTTCCTGGTGATATCCTCCGCCTCGACCAATGGACGCACGCCGTCATGAACCAGCACAAAACTGTCCTCCGAACAGAGTTCATGGATCTTGTATACCCCATGACGGATGCTTTCCTGCCCCGTCTTTCCTCCCGGGACGATGGCGCGCACCTTCCGGATACCATATTTTTCAATCAGTTCTTCCAGATACGTCTGCCATCCTTCCACACATACCACCACGATCCCGTCAATCTCCGGATGTCTCTCAAAGACTTCCAGAGTATAGATGATGATGGGTTTCCCATACAATTCCAGAAACTGTTTGGGCTTCGTTCCGCTTTTCATGCGCTGTCCGACGCCGCCGGCGAAGATCAGCACCATATTTTCCGTATCTTTTCCCATTTATATCCCTTCTTTTCCCGTTTTTTCCTTCAGCCACCGGATTATCTTCCATGCCGAACAGGCTGCCGGGTATCCGGCGCAGACCGCCAGACACCGGATCTTAAAAATCTTTCCCACCTGATCATTTCCGATAATTTTCCACACATACTGCTTCATCTCTGCCTTTAATCTTTTAAAAATGGCTTTGCTCTCCGCAGACCGGTCCAGAAGCCGCGGAATATATTCGATGATTTTCAGCCCGCAGCGGTACTGTGCCGCCGGAACGACTTCCGGGTAATACCTTTCCATATACTCCAGTTCTTCTCTCGCCGCTGTCAGCCCATACAGATGACGTTCCTCTATTTTGGAACTCATGATGCTGTTATCGTTCTGAAAATAATAATAGATCCGTTTTTTTCCTACCGCCACCGCATCGCACGCGGCAATGATATGGTAAGTGCCGGCAAGATCTTCATGAATGCATGCCGGATACGGATGATCCAACAGCAGCCTGCGCCGATAGATCTTGCCCCAGGGAGCTACTCCGAATTCTTTTCCGTAGCACATAGCTTTCAGCGCCTCCACCCGGGACAGCTTCTTTTCCTGTTCCACGGGATACACTCTGCCAAAGTCGATGTGCTCCCGCCTGTCCCAGACACAAAAGCCGCTCACTGCCGCCAGCTCCACCTGATATTTCTCCATCAGCGTTTCCAGATACTCCAGATAATCGACGGCCACTCCGTCATCTGCGTCCATAAATACGATATATTCTCCTTTTGCGGCCTGCACCCCGTGATTTCTTGCCGGACCCGGCCCCTGGTTTTTCTGATGAACCACCCGGACGTTCTCATAATTTTCCGCATATCCTTCGCAGATCTCACCGCTGCGGTCCGGAGAACCGTCATCCACCAGAAGGATCTCATAATTTTCATAGGTCTGCCGCAGCAATCCTTCCATGCACCGTTCCAGATACTGCTCTGCCTTATATACAGGCACTACCACACTGATCAGAGGCTTCATCTCATACTCCTTTTCCTGTTGTTCCAATCCTGTCAGATTTTTTACGAACATGACAGTCTCATGATAGCATATTTGTTTTCAAAAAAAAACCCCTGCCCGAAAACCGATTGCTTCCGTGTTTCTTCTATGCTAAGATAAAAGAAACTTGAAAAAGGCGGAAATCATATGACGAAATCAGACCAGCCGATGATCACTATGATCATCCCGGCATACAATGCAGAAAAAACCGTCCGGCACGCAGTGGAGAGCCTGCTGCGGCAGACGTATCAGGATATGGAGATCATTGTCATCGAAGACGGAAGCACCGACCAGACCCGTCCGATTCTTCAGGAACTTGAGGCATCCAGTCCTTTGATCACAGTCATTTACAAGGACACCAACGAAGGTCTCAGCGCCGGACGAAATTCCGGCATGGAACGGGCGCGGGGGACCTATATCGGATTCCTCGACGCGGATGACTGGATGGAAGCGGATCTGCTGGAACAGATTTACCGGCAGGGGATCCGGAAGGACGCGGATCTGATCCTGTGCGGCTACAGCCACGACACGATGGACCCGCAGCGCACCCAGGTACAGGTCAGCCGTCAGGTCGCCATGCCTTCCTGCTTCCTTGTGGAAAAGCAGGAAATCGTCCGGTATGCCGCCCACTGTGACACCCATAAAATGTTTGCCTACACCTGGAACAAATTCTACCGAAGATCTCTGATTGAAAAAGAACAGCTGAAATTTTCCAGCCAGACACTGATCGAAGATTTTCTTTTCAACTGTCAGTTCTGGGGACAGATCAACCGGCTCTCGATTGTTGATACGACAAAGTATCACTATGTAAAAGCTTCTTCCGAAGCGCTGACACAGAGATTCCTTTCGGATTATTATGAGATCATGGAACTGCGATACCAGGCGATCCGGAATCTGGCAGTCTCCCATTCCGTCTTTCAGGGTGAAATCCGGGAACAGATCTGCAGCATTTTTATCAAACATCTGATTGCGGGAATGGCGCGGGACTGTTCACCAAAAAGCGGATATTCTATAAAAATAAGAAGAAACCGAATCCGAAAACTGCTGAAGACTCCATCCGCCCGTGAATGTCGGATCTGTGCAAAAGCCTCAAACAGACAGGAAAAGCTTTGTAATTTTGTATTCAAAAGCAATTCCGTCCTGCTCAATCTGCTGACCGCCTCGCTTCTTTACCGGATGCAGACACGTTCCAATGCCTTCGACCGTTTAAAATAACATCTCAGATATTCCAAGACAGGCGCCTGCCCTGAAACTGCTTCCTTTCGGAGAGTCTTCAGAGCGGACGCCTGTACTGTAATTATTTTCTTCTATTATAATTATTTTCCTTCTATCTTTAAGATCTGCATCAGCTGTTCCGACGCATTTCCTTTTTCATAGCAATCCACCAGTTTCAGATACTCTTCCTTCTTTCTGACTGCCTTCTCCTGGTCATACTCCGCGATCAGACGCTCCATTCCATCCATGTCCACCGCATAGGGATAAGGCCACTGGCGCACCGGCGTATAAAAATCCTTTTTCTCATCAAACCTGGACAGATCCGGAATATAGAGGAAGCCCGGCTTATCCGTCATCGCAAAATCCCACATACTGGAGGAATAATCTGTGATCAGCACATCCGCCGCCGCCAGAAGTTCCTGCATATCCGGATAATCGGAAGCGTGATATATGCCTTCCGTGATCTTCGGCTTCACCGCATGGTGCTTCCTCTCCAGAACCGCAAACGAGCCGCCGAATTTCTGTTCCAGCGCACGGACAACACGGGAATAATCCAGATTATCCACATCCTCCGCCTGATAGAAACTGCCCCGGAAGGTCGGCGCAAACAGAAGAAGTTTCTTTTCCTCCGGAATTTTAAAATACCGGCAGACTTTCTCCCGGCAGTAAGAATGTTCTCCAAAAAACAGATCATTCCTGGGAAGTCCCGTGTTGTAAAAGTGCGACGGATCCACCTCCATCGCCTCCGGAAACGCCTCCGTGAAGACCCGGTTGCTGGACAAAAAGACATCCAGCTGCCTGCCGACCATATGCCGGATGGTTTTCTGGACAGGCGTCATTTCCGTTCCCATATTGGCGACCTTAAAGGAACCGCCGCCGTGCCAGGTATGCACCCACACCTGCCCGCTTCTCTTGGGGACCAGGCTTCCAGAAGGAAGACCTACATTGTAGATCACGATTCCTGCCGTCATCATGTCACGGAAGTATTCCATGCTGCCTGCTTTCACCAGACGGATCCTTCCTCTCAGGTCCTCCGGCACAAACACCTGCTCCGGATCGTTCACCACCCAGACATATTCATAATCCTCCGCCGCATGTTCCAGCAGATACCGGTTAAAATACATCGGATTGCAGTTCACACTCTTTCCTGTGAAGGAACAGAAGACGATCTTTTTCCTCTTTACCGGAAAGATCCGGAACACATTCATTCCTCCGCGTATCATATACATTCCCGCTGTTTTGATATCCATTGTTTCTTCCGCCTTTATCCTTTTCTTCCGCTGTCTGCTGACAAACTGTCGCTTTGCTCCTGTTCTTTCCACCATGCCCGAAAGTGATGATGGGTCACCTGCTGTTCCTTTGGCGGCAGTTTCATATAATCACCATAAAGTTTTTTCAGATAATACTCATATCCCGCCGGCGCCTGGAAACGATAGCCCTCAAACTCCAGCTCCGTCGTCTCCGCCACAACTTCCGCCGGCATCATATCACAGAGCCGGTATCCGTCACAGATACAGCCGACCATCTTTGCCCCCTGGACCGGATAACTCCGCGCCAATTCGTCCTGCTTTTTCAGGATCCTGCGGGGACCGTAGAGCTTTCTCGCCAGCCATTTGGCAAATTTCACGGGATTACTCCGACCATCTCCGTAGGACAGATAGTCCCGGTAAGTCCGGCAGGAAAACCCTCTGTGCCTTTCCAACTCGATACACCGGTTGACCAGAGGCGCGTAATCCTCTTCCTTCTCTCCCGGCAGACCGTCGTAAGGAAAAATATCCACATAAATTCCCATCTCTCCGCTGTATCCGTTGTCTTCCACCAGGCAGGTGCTGGTGTCCACGATTTTTCCAAACGCATACCGGTACCATCCGGCGGTCTGCATATTCACCATCTGATAACGGCTGCCGCTGTCCGGACCGAGAAGCTCTGTCATCCTGTCATAGTCCTCCCGGGGCATCCACAGATCGATATCATCATCCCATGGAATAAATCCATGGTGTCTGACTGCACCCAGCAGGGTACCGTCCACCATAAAATATTTCAGTCCGTGTTCTTTGCAGAATCCATCGATAAACACCAGGATCTGCAGGGCGATCTGCTGTACCTCTTCGATCGTCTCTATTTTCTTCATCACCGGTACCTCTCTTTTACTTTCTTATTTTCCGCAGAAGATTCCCGATCATTTCCCGGAAAGATAACAAAAACAGCACAATGGCGATCGGGAAGAACACCGCGTTCATCTTCAGGTCCCCATAGAAATAAACGCCGCATGCCACAGCCAGCACCACAGCCAGCAGAACCAGGAACCGGACATCGATCCGGATGGAGACCTCATTCCAAAGCAGAAGAATCCGGAACACGATAATCGTCAGGAATCCCAGAAACAACGCGGCGCTGGCTCCCTGGACCCCGAAGCGGGGAATCAGAAAATGTACTCCCAGGATATTGACAACACTGCCCGCCACTGTCGTATAAAACAGCAGTCCGTTTTTCTTCATCGCCGTAAAAATATTTCCAAGGAACCCGGACACCGAGGACGCGATTGTGGCAAGAATATAAAGCGGAACCATATTTCTTGCCTCAGAATATCCGTCCGCGATCATCAGAGGGAAGATCAGCCAGATAAACGGCAGCAGGATCGCTGCTCCCATCCCCATAAAACGCAGATACGCATTGACCGCGCTGGAATAAAACTGGCTCAGAGATTCCTTGCTCTCCGCCTCCTTCGCATAGGAAACTTCCTGCCACGCCATCGTAAAACAGGAGGTAAACAAAGAGATAAACGAACCGAAACGGCTTGCCACCGCATACAGACCATTCGCCTCCATTCCCATCATCCGGCTGACCGCCACACTGTTGTAACTGGTCAGAAACCAGTAAGCCGCAGAGTTGACGCAGAGCGGAAGGGAAAAACGGAGCATCCGGAGAAACAACGGCTTTTCAAACGCCGAAGGCCGGATCAGTGTCCAGATCTTCACGCCGGCTCCCACCAGCAGGATATTGCTCAGATAACCGATACATCCCGCCAGATACAGCGCACTGTAATCCATATGGAGCCCAACGATCATTACCACGTTCAGCGCTGCCGTCACAAAGGAATTCAGAAGTCCCGCCGACGCATACAGTACATTTTTCCCGTAGGCTCTCGCCACGTATCCCAGAAGATTCTGCAGATTCATCATCAGCCCGTACAGGTAGATCAGCGGCAGATACCGGACCGTCACAAACTGCCCGAACACCACAAGAATCACCGTGTAGGCGACGGTCGAAATCCCGAAAATAGCAAACCCGCAGTTGATGGGCTTTTTCTGCCCTTCCGGCGTATGATAATCATAAAAATACCGGAGGATCCCGCTCCAGATATCCAGATACAGGACGGAGCAGAGAAAGGTAATGTAATTGATCGAGACGTTGTAAGTCCCCATATCCTCCGCCGGAATATATTCCGTGTATACCCGGAGCAGAAGCATCGTGACCAGTTTGGCAAGGACCGTGCCGAAGAAGTATATTCCGGAGGTTTTTGCAAATTTAATAAAGCTTTTCATAGGCCTGTTTTCCTCTCTTTAACCGGTCTCTTCCGTAAGACCCGAAATCTTCCCCCTGTGCTTCCTTCGCCATCGTCCAGGCCGCCCACAGAATATCCTGCAGGATCTCATAGATCCGGATCTTCTCCCGGGCATGCTCCGGCGCATCGCCTTCAAAATAATACTGCAGATACAATTCTTCCTCCAGAGGCAAAAATTCACTCTCCAGTAGATGAGACGCCAGATCCCACATGGGATCATTGTATCCGGAGTATTCCCAGTCAATCAGATACATCCGTCCGGAAGCATCCAGGATCAGATTTTCCGGCACCAGATCGTTATGACAGGGCAGGTGTTCCGTTCCGATTTCTTCCAGACGGTCCAGAAGACGGTAAAACGCCTGATCCATCTCCTGATATTCCGGATAGACCGAAGCCTGGACCTTCTCGATCAGCTCCTTGTATTTTTCATACTCCTTCCGGACCGAGAAATCCTGATACATCCTGAGATCCGAATGGTGGAGTTCCCGGAGAAGCCTGGTCGACTTTCGGATATTCATCTCCAGACGGGCAGTCTTTCCGTTCAGCGTCACGGCGTCCGGAAGATACTGCGTCACCTTGACACCCGTCTCCTCGTCAAAATATAAGGTAGGCACATTGATCCCGAAATCAGATGCCAGCGCACTGTTGTGCCGTTCGCTCTTCCGGTCGATCATAATATCCGTACATGCCCCGGGAATCCTGAGAATGTATTCCTTCCCCGCGGCTTTGACATAAAAATTGGTATTGGTCATTCCTCCGCTGATCCCGAAATCTTCAATGTTCTCTTCCGGAATTCCCATACAACGGCTGAAGGTCTCTCTGGCACGATTCTCTTTTCTGAGCCGTTCTCTCTTCTGTATTTTCGGATACACCCGTTCCCGCGCTTTGCGGTACAGTTCCTGGTCTTCGATCACCGTCCATGCCATATCGTCCACCATGACACCGCGAATCTGGTAGATCCTTCCGATATCCTCGATCACATACTCGTAATTGAGCATCGGATTCTGATTGTCTGCAAAATATTCCAGCATTTTCCGGTACAGAGACAGGGAAATCCTGCTCAGGCCGATCATCTCCCCGTCGATCCGGTTGAGCTGATGGATATCTTTGGAGATCCGGAACAGATTCTGCCTGCTGTCCAGTTCCACATAAGCCTCATCTTTGGAACCGCTGGGCGCCGTCAGTATCAGCCGGTTTGCCTCCTCCCCTTCCAGAAGCGCGGTGATCGCTGTCTCCTCAAAGATCAGGTTGCTCTCCAGAAGCAGGAAATCATCCTGGACCAGATCCCGAACCATGGAAAGGGATTCCATCGTACCGTTCCATTTGTAACGGGGATTGTTCACCAGGGTCACCCCGCGCCCCCGGAAATATTCTTCGTACTGCTCTTTCTGGGAACCGGTCACCACATAAATCTTATCGATTCCCCGGACAGTGAGCATTTTCATCAGACGCTCGATCAGCGGGATCCCGCCGACCTCCAGAAGTCCTGTCGGACAGTCAAAATTGGGATTGCGGCCTGCCGCCAGAATGACCGCGGTATCAATTTTCTCGGTTCTCTTCTCAAAAATCAGACGGTCATTCTGATTCTGCCGGGTCATGTGTTCCAGAAACAGTTCCGCCTTTTCTGTCAGCCGGATGCTCCCATCCTGTTTTTCCAGATATCCCTCTTCCGTCAGCTGACGCATCAGTCCGTTGACCTGACCCAATGACATTTCCACGCCTCTGGCAAGGGTTCTCTGGTTCTCAAACGGGTTCTGATTGAGATAATAAAGTATTTTATAATATTTTTCCATTTGCCATTTCCTCTTTGTTCATTTTTTGAACTACGAGTCATTCTATCATACCGGCAGGCGTCTGTCAAACACGCGAAGCGGACACCCGGTTTCTCCCTGCGCTCTTCGCGTGATAGAGGGCCTCATCCGCTTTCTCCAGAAGTGCTTCAAATTCTTCTCTTTTCCCTGCACATCCGGCAGCCAGACCTACGCTCACGGTGACATTTCTTTTCGGATCCGCCGCAGGAATCCCAAGCCGTTCGATGCTTCGGCAGAATTCTTCCCCCAGCTTTCTCCCCTGTGCTTCTCCAAATCCCGGAACCACGCAGAGAAATTCTTCCCCGCCATATCGAAACAGCCGGCCTTTGGAAACGACCAGCTTCATTGCGTCTGCGATCCGCCGAAGACATTCATCCCCCTGAGGGTGCCCATAGGTATCGTTATACTGTTTGAAATAGTCCACATCGATCATCAATACCGCGATCTCTTGACATTCTTTTCCGAAAAAATTTTCTGTCAGACAAATTTCCAGGAATCTGCGATTCCACAGCCCGGTCAGCGCATCGTGGTTGGCCACATAATTCAGCTCTTCGCTTTTCTGCAGGATTTCCCGATTTTGTCTGGCAATCAGTTCCTGTTTCTGAAAATCACTGCGAGCCGTACCGTAACGGTAAACACTGATCGCTAACGCAATGACGGCCAGCACGACAGAGTTGAGGTAAGTCCCATAATGCTTCGTCATGCCTCCCGGCTGAAAATACGGCATTGCCACCAAAACCAGTACTTCCGCCAGCACAAAACCGGGAACCGAAACCAGCGGTTCCATATACACCAAAACCGCAATTCCAAGCGCCGCGCCCATATATACATTCAAATTATCGGAAACTCTCTGGTCATAAATAGTGACACAGGCCGCCCAAAACAGAAGGATCATTGCATATCCCTGGTAGATCCGCAGGCACAGACGGCTCTTCTCTTCTTCTTTCATTTTTCCGGATACAACGTTTCGCAAAACGATCGTCGCCACGGTAGCCGTCAGAAGAATCAGATAAAACACCATATAAACTCTGCTCGCTTTCGTATCCAGCCGGAAATCGGTATATTGAAGGGCATAGATCATATTATAAATTTCAAAAAGAATGATCGAAATTCCGATCGGCAAAAAATATCTCCAGCATCTCTGCTCCAGAACCTGCTCAAACTTCCGCTCCTGTTCCGGATCCATGGCAGCTCCGCGGAATATCCTGGTAATACTCATCTGACTGTACTCCTTCCTCTATGGAAAAACATCTTCTATTTTCAAAAAGAAAGAGGCTCCACGAAACTTATCGTAAGCCCCTCCATATTCTCTATCAAGTTCACCTTATTTTCTGAATATTCTGTTTTTTGTTTTATTTTAAACTCCATGATACAGCATATCACATTTCAAATAATAAGTCTATTCTTTTCGCTGTTTTTAGGATAAAATCAGTGGGTAAAATGTAACCGCTCAGTCGACGGAACAATTACAAACATTACGAAACCCATTCACGAAAGGAGCTTTATCATGGATCAGGAGTTTTTACAGGAACAGCGCCATCTGGAGAGCTGTCTGGAAATCATCCGGGAAAATATCAACCTCTACGAAGAAAAGGAACAGCAATACCGGAAAGAGATCACGGAACTGTTTCAGGCGGTCCGCCAAGGGGATGGAGATTCCTACGGGCAGCTGGCAGCCGGACAGAATATCCTGAAGCATACCCAGAATGCTCTGCGCAAAAACCGGGCGGCTCTCTCTAAAACCTACTTCGGCCGGATCGACTATTATGACGAGACTTACCACAGCCGCAGGAAAAACGTACCTGCGATATTTCCGACGGGAAACTGCTGGGCTTTTATGACAATGACGTTGCTGCAAACGACGAACTGCTGGTAAAATACCTTTCCCAGAACAAAGAGGCGGTACTCGGCGACATCATCGCAACGATTCAAAAGGAACAGAACCTGATCATTCGTGACAGCCCGTTCAAGAATATTATCGTTCAGGGAGTCGCAGGGAGCGGCAAAACCACCGTCGCCCTCCACCGGATCTCCTATCTGCTTTACAACTCCGAAGACCGTTACAAGCCTTCGGAATTCTGTATCGTCGGCAGCAGTGATATGCTCCTGAATTACATCAGCAGCGGTCTTCCGGAGCTGGATGTCAATCACATGGAACAAATGCGGATGGATCTGTTCATCCCTTATCTCATGGGAAAATCCTGGAAGAAGAAATATAAACTCGTGCCGGACCTTCCGGACGCGCCGGTAAAGAGCAAACTTCCCTTTGTCCTTGCTCTGGAACAATTCCTGGCGGATTTCCGGGAACGCTTTCTCCCGGCACAGACAGTCAGAGATTCCAGGTTTGGTATCCTGCTTTCCCGTGAAAACATGGCGGAAACCCTCCGGTCCAATCCGGGACTTTCCCTGCTGCAGCTGGAAAAGCTTCTGAACGCCCGGATTGCTTCCAGGATCCGTTTTCTCTGTCCGGATGGAAATGACACGCTGAAACAGAACCTCCAAAGGCGAACTGGATCTGTACGACACTGCGGCGCTCGGACTGATCCGCCAGAGAATCCTTCTGAAAAAAACAGAGGACGAATTCAGCCAGCTGATCATCGACGAGGCGCAGGATTTCGGCGAAATGATCTACTATGTGCTGAAGCAGATGCTGCCCGAATGTTATTTTACAGTCATGGGGGATGTTTCCCAGAATATCCGCTATGAAACCGGAATGAACGACTGGGAGGGACTGGAAAAAGCCTCCCAGGGCGCTTACCGGATCCAGCCGGTGATCCGCCACAGGAAGCCGGCAGAAATCCATACCGTTCCGCAGGAACAGCTTCCTGAACTTCTCCGCCGCACGGTTCGCCAGGTGACAGACCACGGCTATGAAACCGTCGCTGTCATCTGCAGGACAGAAGAAGAGGCCGCAGAAGTCCGGGAACTTCTGGAAATCGCTCCCGATGACAGTTCCTCCTTTCATAACGGTGTGATGGTTCTCCCTGTCACCCTGACAAAAGGTCTGGAGTTCGATACGGTGATCCTCTGGAAGCCGGATGAGGAACATTACGGGAACAATGCACGGAAGGCAAAGCTGCTTTATGTGGCTATCACACGGGCACTGCATGAACTTTACCTTCTCGGAGACAAAGAAATCAGCTTACTGATGAGATAGTGAGAGGGACTGCCAAAACCGAAGGGCCGGGCCGGAGGTGCGCCCGCAGGGGTGGCATGCGGTTTCGGAGCATAAGAAGTTCTAAGGTTGCAGTCTGTCTGCTAAAAGCGCCCTGAAAAACCGCAAACTCACGCAATGCGCTCAGACAGTGCGGTTTTTCTCATCAAATTGTTTTTTTCCCAAGCGTACCTCTTCCATAAAATCCGCCATGTCTTCGGGGATGTGGTCCAGAAGGTAGTCTTTGCTTTTGGGGTGGCGTTCCAGCCAGGTTTCGCGGATTTCCTGATTGACCTGCTGGATTTCTTCCTGCAGTTCTCTGGCAGACATTCTGGCGGCGCCCTGGCTGAGGACGATGATCTGTTCGGTTGCGTCGGAGGTTGCTACGGTGACGTGATATTGTCTGCCGATTTCGTGAACAGTTTTTTCTATGTATTGGTCGGCAGTCTCCGCTTCTTTGGTGTAAACCACATGGATGTTGTGGTATTTGGTCTGCTCTCCCGGATTTCCTGCCACTTTGTAAGCGTCAAATACCAAGATCAGTGTGTTCTTTTTGTAGCCCTGATAGTTGGACAGGATGTCCATCAGTTTGTTTCTGGCGCTCTCAATATTGATTTTTGCCAGTTCTTTCAGCTCCTCCCAGGAAAAGATGATGTTGTAGCCATCTACCAGCAGGTATTCTTTCTGCGGTTTTTTCTCCGGACGCGGGCGATGGTATTCGGTTTTGGGCGCAGTGGCGTATCCGAAGGACTGGCGTTCTCTTTTCGTCCTGCCGTAGGTCCGTTCAAAAATTTCCTGCAGCTCTTTGTCCATTGCCAGAGATCCCCCTCCAGAGACGGAAGACGCCGCAGCGGAACGCTCTCCCATAACTGCCTGCTGTGCTTTCAGCTGTTGTTTCTGTTCCGGTCTGAGGCAGCTTTCCAGATGCATATAGTTTTCTACCTGATCCCAGGGGACGTTGAAGCCTGCCCCGTGGGCGCAGAAAACAGAGCCGGTGGGGTTTTCCGTATCTTTTTCACTGTCATAGCCGATGGCTGCTATGACCTCCTCCGTATTGTGGCATGGCTCGTATCCTTTCAGGGAACAGACCAGCCGGCCGCGGCCGCGGCTGTAGGCGGTCACTTCCTTCTGGTAATCGCGCATGGTCGCCGCCGGCACGCTGCCGGTCAGAATGGACAATTCTCCTTCTGTCTCCGGCGGCTGGAAGGTTCCGTGCATTTTCTGGATATCGGTCATTCCTCGTCCGATGAGATCGTTGGGAAGCTCCAGACGGAATTCATAGACCGGCTCCAGCAGAATACACTCGGCTTTTTTCAGTCCCTGCCGAACGGCCCGGTAGGTGGCCTGCCGGAAGTCCCCTCCTTCCGTGTGCTTCAGATGCGCTCTTCCGGCCGCCAGTGTAATCTTCATATCCGTGATCTCAGAACCGGTCAGGACACCCGGATGTTTCCGTTCTTCCAGATGGGTCAGGATCAGGCGCTGCCAGTTTCTGTCCAGATCATCTTCACTGCACACTGTATCGAAAACCAGACCACTGCCCGGTTCCAGCGGTTCCATCAAAAGGTGAACTTCCGCATAATGACGCAGCGGTTCAAAATGGCCGACACCCTCCGTCACGGAGGCGATGGTCTCCTTGTAGACAATGCTGCCGGAACCAAATTCTACCGCAACATCAAAACGCTTCTGAATCATACTTTTCAGAATCTCGATCTGAACCTCTCCCATCACCTGAGCATGAATCTCATTGGACTGCTTTTCCCATACAATATGAAGCTCCGGAATTTCTTCTTCCAGTTCCCGAAGCTTCAGGAACATCCGGTAAACATCACATCCCTCCGGAAGCTGGATCTGATAATTGAGCACCGGCTCCAGCAGAGGCGCATGGATCAGCCACTCTCTTCCCAGCCCCTCTCCTGTTTTTGTCTTTGTCAGGCCGGTCACCGCCACGACACTTCCCGCCGGCGCCTCCTGCACCATCTGATATCCGGTTCCGGAATAGACGCGCAGCTGATCGGCCTTTCCTCCCAGCCGTCTTCTCCCTGTCCATGCAGAACCGTTTTTACTTTCAGGCTTCCCCCGGTGATCTTCATCCAGGTCAGGCGGTTTCCCTGTTCGTCGCGGCTGATCTTAAAGACACGGGCGCCGAATTCTTCCGGATATTCCGGACATCGGGTGAATTTGTACAGGCTCTCCAGGAATTCCTCCACACCGTTCAGCTTCCGCGCGGAACCGAAGAAACAGGGAAAGACCTTCCGTTCCAGAATCAGGGAGGAAATCTCATCCACGGAGAGGCTTCCGTGCTCCAGATAACTTTCCAGTGCGTCTTCACTGCACATGGCAACATTTTCATAAAACTCGTCCGTACCCTGTTCCCCGAAATCCATACACCGATCGTCGAGACGGCGGTGCAGCTCTTCCATCCGTGCGCTCCGGTCTGTTCCCGGCTGATCCATCTTGTTGATAAACAGAAAGACTGGGATTTTGTACTGCGTGAGCAGACGCCACAACGTTTCTACGTGTCCCTGAACACCGTCGGCGCCGCTGATGATCAGTACCGCATAATCCAGCACCTGCAGCGTCCGCTCCATCTCCGCGGAAAAATCCACATGGCCCGGCGTATCCAAAAGCGTGTACTGTGTTTCTCCGAGAGAGAATTCCGCCTGCTTGGAGAAGATCGTAATTCCTCTTGCACGCTCCAGTTCATCGGTGTCCAGAAACGCGTCCTTGTGATCCACGCGGCCCAGCTTCCGGATCGCTCCGGTCAGATAGAGAATACTCTCCGCAAGCGTTGTCTTTCCGGCATCCACGTGGGCCAGAAGACCGATATTGATATGATTGGAAGGCTTGAATGCCTGCTTTTTCTGTCTATTTTCAGACGTATTTTCCATGAAAATACCCCTTTCTGTTGGATAATATACTTCTTATCATATCACAGAATGTGGCGTAAGTCGATAAATCCTTCTTTTTACATTCTTACCGGCAATTGATATCTGCATTCTTTGCCTTTCCATGCTGCTCCCGCATCAGCAGTTCCAGCACTCTCGCCTCTCTTTCCGCCATCGCAAGAAGGTGCGGATCATCGGATCTTTCTCCGTGTTCCGCAGACCTGTTTATTGCAATCGCCTTTTCCGGAAGAACAAATTCAAGCGTAAACTTCTCATCCTCTTCATAAGGGTCAAGCTTCTGCTCCATAATCTTCTCTTCAACCTCGCAAAAATAGTAAAAATTATCCTGCACAAAAATATCCTGCCGTTCTCCCTTTTGAACTCTGTGTACATAGCCAAACTCTCTTACAGATTCCGGAATAACGACCATTCCTGCCTCTTCCCGCACCTCCCGGATCAATGCCGAGAACGGAGTTTCCCCGACTTTCAGCCCGCCGCCCGGAAACTTATAGTAATCGTACTTCTATTTCCTTTTCTCCGATACCCTGGAAAAGAATATCGCTTTCGGTGTAGCCGAAAAAGATCCGGAGGCGGTCCGGCAGGCGGCACGGGATGCCTGCATCCATGACAATATCATGGATTTCCCTGACAACTATCAGACGATGGTGGGTGAGCGTGGCGTGACACTGTCCGGCGGCCAGAAGCAGCGGAGCTCCATTGCCAGGGCGCTGCTGAAAAATGCTCCGATCCTGATTCTGGACGATGCCCTCTCCGCCGTAGATACAGACACGGAAGAACAGATTCTCCGGAACCTCAAGGAGAACCGTCAGGGAAAGACCACGCTGATCATCGCCCACCGGATCTCCACGATCCAGAACGCCGACCATATCCTGGTTCTGGACGAAGGAAAGATCGCGGAATACGGCACCCATGAGGAGCTGATGGACCGGCATGGCCTGTACCGCAGTATTTACGAGAAGCAGCAGCTGGAAAAACAGCTCAGTGAGGAGGCGGAAGATGAAACTGTTTCAAACGAAAAGAGATGAACAGGACGACCTGAACTATGAAGGAAATGCAGTCGTCCGGATGATGTCTTATATGAAGCCCTACCGGGGGACTGTGGCGTTTTGCTTTCTTCTTGTCATTATCATTACGGTCCTGGAATTGTACAAGC
>CABUPZ010000008.1 GCA_902493585.1 uncultured Fusicatenibacter sp.
ACTTTTATTATTTTTCAATTATTTATTTTAAATATTAAAATTAACTTTTGTTTTTTTCAAAGGAACGTATTTATTCTGATGACAGTACCAAAAAGATATGATATGATATCTCTATCAGATCCTATAGCCGCATAGTTTCACCCTCCTTACCCGACCGCTGCTTTCAGTATCTGTCTTCTGAAATATTTTAAAGAACAGGATGGTTTTGTTATTATGAATACAGATAATTCCCTCTCCCCTTCCCGGATCAATCAATCCGCAGAAAAAACAATGCGCATTATCGAACTGCTGGCTAATTCCCCCCAGCCGATGCGCCTGTTGGATATCGCCCGTACACTGAAAATGAACACCAGTACGGCAAGCCGTTTTCTCACAACACTCTGTTTGATGCATTACGTTGAGCAGGAAAAAAACTCTTCCCGCTATTATTTGACTTTCCGTCTCTGCCAGCTTGCCAATCGCATTCAGGCTCATACCAGTCTCCGGGATATGGTAAACCCATACCTTCAGGATCTCTGTACCACCCTGAATACTTCTGCCTGCCTTGCCATCGAGCAGAACCAGCAGGTAGTTTATATTGATGTCGCCCACAGCCCGGATCAATCTGTTCAGGGAATGAAAAGAATCGGAAACATCGCACCGCTCCACTGCACAGGAATCGGCAAACTTTTTCTGCTGAACTATTCTGTACAGGAACTCTATAACCTTCAGCCCGCAGACGGTTTTCTCCGTTATACCAGCCATACGCTGACAACAGTAGACGAGCTGCTGTCAGTTCTGGAAAAAGCACGTACCGATGGCTATGCGTTGGATAACGAGGAATGCGAAATTGGTACCAGATGCATTGCCCTGCCAATCCGGGATTTTTCCGGAAAAATCGTAGCTGGTTTCAGTATTACCGGTTCTTCCAATTACCTGACCGATGAGTTCCTTCAGGAAAACATCTCGTCACTGAAGAATCTTTCGTCGAATCTCTCCAAAAAAATGGGGTATGAAATGTTCTGAGTTGTCACTCTGAAAAACTGCCGGCAGAATCGGCAAAGTTTGAACTGACAAAAATCGGGAGTTATAGCACGACAAACGCATGAATGTGTTTTCCTGCTAAGCCCATTGTATTTTTAAAATTTTTACAAATTCATAAGTTCATTCAAACATTTTTCCGTATTTGTGCCAATCGCATACCGCTTCTTTTTCATGCTTAACGGACGCCGTCCCACTTCTGCTATTCCATTGGCACCAAGCAGACCGTACACTCCGGGCTCCAAATGGACACTCACCTGATCCACCGCCGCCTTTGTTCCTTATGATTCGATCAAACAGAAAAATGGATGATCTATGGTTATATCATAGATCACCCATCTTAGGTCTGACAATTGTCTGTAAATCGGTTCGGTCAGTCCGCCAGACTCATTTCCTCAGGCTCAGGGATCGCAAAGAGATAAGTCTCAGTCGCTTCCTGTTCCGCCCATTCTTCCGGTCAGACGTTTCTTTCGGAAATCGCTGGGCGAACAATGTCTCAGCGCCTTAAAGGTGCGGTTGAACGCACTGAGGGAGCTGAACCCTGAGTTCATCGCCACATCCGTGATGCTCATTTCCTTATTGTACAGCAGTTCCTCCGCCCGTTTGACACGTTTGGAATTCAGATACTCATAAAAGGTCATATTCATATACTGCTTGAACACTCTGGTGAAATGGAACTTGGAAAATCCACTGACAGAGGCCACTTCTTCCAGGGTTAGATTCTCCATATACTTCTGATTAATATAGGTACAGGCGCTCATCACCGCCTCAATATATTCCTGCTGTTTCGTATCCGACTGGTGCTTGTCCTTGTGCTCGTCGCTGTATACCTCAAAACGCCCGAGGCCTACGTACATTTCAATCAGGCAGGCATAAATGGACGCCTCACGGAATGTACTGTTTCCGTCATATTCTTTGATGATCCGGTTTAATCTTTCCCTCAGGTACTGATACAGCTCTGTATTCTCCTGCTGTTTCAGAAAGATTGCCGGGGGCATCATAAAGAGAAGCGTCTCCATTTCCTTCAGATTGTACAGGAGCGCTGGATCAAACTGCAGAATCATACGCTCTCCCCGGGGAGGCGCCTGCAGCGCATGAATCACACCGGAGTTTATGATAATGATATCCCCGGTTTCCAGATCATACCACCGTTCTCCAATCCCTACCCGGTAAGTATCTTCCACCGGCATAATAATTTCAATCCCTACATGCCAGTGCTCCGGATAATCCTCATAATCAACGTTGTGATACAGGCGAAGCCCGAGGGAATTTCCGTAATTGATGGTTTCATGCATTCCGTTTAGTATTTCAATCATCGCAAATATCGCTCCTCTTTTTTCCGTCACCCATCCACAGGCAGGGATCTTACAGCAGTTCGCTGAACAGATCTTTCACTGTCGGGTAGATTTTCGCAAACTTGCGGTATTTCTCTTCATATTTTGCCACCAGCTCCGGTTCCGGCTCGATGGTCTCAGTCACTTTCACGATCTTCGCCGCAGCCTCTTCCACAGACGCAAATTCTCCGTTGGCAACCGCCGCCAGCATCGCGCCGCCCATCGCCGGGCCTTCCTCCGATTCAATGCTGTCCACTTTGATATTCAGGATGTTGGCGATCATCTTCTTCCACAGCGGGCTCTTTGCTCCGCCGCCGCAGATCTTGGTGCGCTCGATCTGGATGCCCAGAGATTTCGCCACCTCGAAGGAATCACGGATCGCGAAAGCAACGCCTTCCAGAACCGCCTGGGTCATATCCGCACGGCTGGTGTCCATCGTCAGGCCGATAAAGGTTCCGCGGGCATTGGGATTGTTGTGCGGAGAACGCTCTCCCATCAGGTACGGCAGGAAGAACACGTTGTTCTCGCCAAGTTTCTCAATCTTCGCCTGCTCTGCGGAATAATCCTTGGTGCCGATGATCTCGTCCATCCACCATTTGTTGCAGGAAGCCGCGCTCAGCATGCATCCCATCAGATGATAATGGCCGTCCGCATGAGCAAATGCATGGAGGGCATTGTTGCTGTCCACACCAAAATTCTCGCTGGAGATAAAGATGGTTCCGCTGGTTCCCAGGGAAACATTGCACATGCCGTCGCCGACCGTTCCGGTTCCTACTGCAGCTGCAGCGTTGTCCCCTGCTCCGGCTACTACTTTACAGCTCTCCGGCAGTCCCAGTTCCGCTGCCACCTCCGATTTCAGAGTTCCGACAACTTCATAACTCTCATACAGTTTTGCCAGCTGCTCTTCCCTGATTCCGCAGATTTCCATCATCTCTTTGGACCAGCATTTATGCTCCACATCCAGCAGGAGCATTCCGGAAGCATCAGAATAATCGGTGCAGAAAGATCCGGACAGTTTGTATGCCAGATAATCCTTCGGCAGCATGATCTTGCAGATCTTTACAAAATTCTCCGGCTCGTTCTCCTTTACCCAGAGGATCTTCGGAGCGGTAAAACCGGCAAACGCAATATTGGCAGTATACTGGGACAGTTTGTCCTTTCCGATCTCATTGTTCAAGTAATCGGTCTGCTTCTGCGTACGGCCATCGTTCCACAGGATTGCCGGGCGGATCACATGGTCTTCACTGTCCAGGATCACCAGTCCGTGCATCTGTCCGCCGAAGCTGATGCCTGCCACCTGAGACTTGTCAAAGCCTTCCGTCAGTTCCTTGATGCCTTCTTTGCTCTGCTCCCACCAGTCTTCCGGTTTCTGCTCCGACCAGCCCGGATGTGGGAAAGAAAGCGGATATTCGCGGGATACAATATTCATGATTTTTCCGGAACCGTCCATTAACAGCAGTTTTACCGCTGAGGTTCCAAGATCGACACCGATATAATACATGTCAGAACTCCTTTCCATTCGCACAGAAAAGGCGGATGCTGCCCTTGGGCAGGCAGTCCCTGCCGCAGATGCCGCATCCGCCCCTGCTTTTCTTTTTATCTTTTCACAGAATTCCAGTCAGGATTTATGCCCACGGATTCTCTGTCGGGTAACGTACGCCCTTCGGCTGATTGTATCCGATGCTGTTTACATCTACACCCAGCATCTTGAATACTTCGAACATTTCTTTTCCGAAGTGTCCGAATGCTACGGCGCCGTGATGCGGATAGTTGCCCTCTACCAGAACGTGACGGTAGAATCTTCCCATCTCCGGAATTGCGAAGATACCGATGCCTCCGAAGGATTTTGTCGCTACCGGAAGAACTTCACCCTGTGCGATGTAAGCAACCAGTTTTGCGTCGGATGTGCTCTGCAGACGGTAGAATGTGATGTCTCCAGGTACGATATCTCCTTCCAGTGTTCCCTGTGTTACCTCTTCCGGCAGATTTCTTGCCATGATGAACTGATATTTCATCTCACAGAAGGACAGTTTGCAGGACGGAGTATTTCCGCAGTGGAAGCCCATGAAAGTATCGTTGAACTGATAATCATATTTTCCTTTGATCTCAGACTCATACATATCTCTCGGTACGGTATTGTTGATATCCAGCAGAGTAACCGCATCTTTGGATACAACGCTTCCGATGAACTCAGACAGTGCGCCGTAGATATCTACCTCACAGGATACCGGGATTCCTCTTCCGGTCAGACGGCTGTTGACATAGCACGGTACGAATCCGAACTGTGTCTGGAATGCCGGCCAGCATTTTCCTGCGATCGCAACGTATTTGCGGGAACCTTTGTGAGCCTCTACCCAGTCTAACAGAGTAATCTCATACTGAGCCAGTTTCTCCAGGATTTCCGGCTTCTTGTTGCCTTCACCCAGTTCTTTTTCCATATCTTTGACAACTTCCGGAATACGCTCGTCGCCTGCATGGTTGTTGAATGCTTCGAACAGGTCAAGTTCGGAGTTTTCCTCGATCTCAACACCCAGGTTGTACAGCTGTTTGATCGGAGCGTTGCATGCCAGGAAGTCCTGCGGACGCGGTCCGAAGCTGATGATCTTCAGGTTGCGCACGCCTACGACTGCGCTTGCGATGGTCTTGAACTCTTTGATCATCTCTGCTACTTCCTGTGCGTTTCCAAGCGGATACTCCGGAATATATGCATGCAGGTTGCGCAGTTTCAGGTTGTAGCTTGCATTCAGCATACCACAGTAAGCGTCTCCACGTCCGCCTACCAGGTTGTCGCCGGTCTCCTCAGCGGCAGCTACGACCATGCACGGTCCGTCGAAATATTTTACCAGCAGAGTCTCTGCGGTCTCCGGTCCGAAGTTTCCAAGGTAAACAACCAGAGCGTCGCATCCAGCTTCGTTTACTTCAGCCAGAGCTTTCATCATATCTTTTTCGCTCTCTACCACGGTAGGACATTCGTAGATTTCTCCGTCGTATGCAGCTACGACAGCTTTTCTTCTGTTCTCGGACAGAGTCATCGGAAAGCAGTCACGGCTTACTGCAACGATTCCCAGTTTGATTTCAGGCATGTTGATCATGATTTCATTCCTCCATTGTTATGTATTTTTTGATTGTATCGGGCTCCTTTGCGGATGTTCCCTGTTGGTTCCGTTCAGCGTACGCTCAGGTTCTCTCCCTGGATTCCCGCAACGCTTCCTTCAATGTTCGCCTCCGGATGGCTGAGCAGCCATTTGTTTCTCGCAAACAGCATCTCGTCTTCCTTCGTGGCTTTTGTATACGGATCAAGGTCTGTGTTGGTTCCCTTCGGCAGTACAACCACCGCTTTGAAACCGGACTCCGCCACATTGCACGGTGCATAGTGGAGCGTCGTCGCATATACCTCGATCACAGTGCCTGCCGGAACAAGAAACGCTTCCATTTTGGAAGAATCATAGGTCTGCTCCGATGTGATATCCTGCTCCTTTCCCAGAATCAGAATCATATCGGTCACCGCTACGTTTATCTCACTGTCACGGTGATATTCCACTGCATTCAGAAGATAATTGTTTCCGTTGCAGTAGCCAATCTGGATCGGCATTCCCCCGTACAGGCTGTCAGAAATCTGCTTTGCGCTGCCGCAGGCTTCCAGATCTGCCTCTGATGCCACATATACCACGTCGTCCTTCGGGCACGGCGTTTTCTCCATCGCACGGATGATATCGCTGACATCAATGCCGGTGATCACCTTTCCGTATGGACGGAATGCTTCATCTGTCACTTTCAGAATCTGCATGGCAAGGACCTCCTTTTTTATTTAGTTTATTGATTGAACTAATTGTAGTTTAGCACTTGTATTCTATGATGTCAACTTGTATTTTTTGATTTTTTTCAGCTCAAATTTTACACTTCTGACCCTGTATGAAAACGGCGACACTCAGATCCTGGCCGGCGATGTCCTGGTATCCGCAAGATTATGATTGCATTTTGCGGATAACTGTCGTATACTTTTTTCGAAAAAAATTTGAAGAGGGGAAATTTTTTATGTTTGATTTTATGACAACTGCTGACGGCGGGCTGACAACCGCGGGCTACGCAATCTGTATCATCGGCACCCTGCTTATTTTTCTGATCGGCGTGTATCTCGCCGGACGAAATACTTCTTCCGAAGCGCCGGCAAAAGCGATGAGTGCGAAAAAGCTGGCTTTCTGCGCAATGGGAATTGCACTGGCTTTTGTGACTTCCTACATCCAGGTGTTTTCACTTCCGTACGGAGGATCGGTCACTTTGTGTTCCATGCTCTTCATTGTTCTCATTGCCAACTGGTATGGCGCAAAGACAGGGATCCTCGTAGGTTTTGCCTATGGACTTCTTCAGTTTCTCCAGGAGCCTTACGTCCTTTCCCTGTTCCAGGTATGCTGTGACTACATCTTTGCCTTTGCGGCACTTGGACTGGCAGGTTTCTTTTCCCGCAGGAAACATGGCCTTTTAAAGGGTTATCTTCTTGCAGTGCTCGTCCGTGGATTTTTCCATTCCCTGGGCGGATACCTGTTCTGGATGGATTACATGCCGGAAACTTTCCCGGCAGCGCTGAAATCCCTCTACCCGATCATTTACAATTACAGCTACCTGCTGGCGGAAGGTGTGATCACCGTGCTCGTGATTTCACTTCCTCCGGTCAATAAAGCGCTGAATCATATCAAGCGCCTTGCTCAGTCATAGTAAGCTATATGACAAGTCAAAAGCCCTGACAGGAAACTGCGGCATCTCATTACCGCCGTTTTCCCTGTCAGGGCTTTTCTTTACAATGATCGCTTTCTTCTATTATTCTTCCCCAGCCTGCGTCTCTGCCGGATCCGGTGTCGGTGTTTCCGTCGTATCGGTTCCAGACGTATCTGTGCCTGCTTCGCTGTTTCCCTCACTCATCGGCGTGATGACGATGTTTTCCACGCTTACTTCCGCTTTACGTGTGATAATATCCTCAATCTGCGCACGCTGTTCATCGCTGACCTGGGTCTGGGGCACAACCACATCCGCTGTCTCTCCCGTCAGATTCACCACCACATCCGAAAATCCCTGGGCTTCCAGCATCTGTTCCGCTGCGGTCTCCTTCTCCACAAGATCCGTCATTTCCACGAGACTTTGCACGGCACTCTGCCGCTCCGCCTCAGACAGGTTCGTATTGTTGATGATCTCATTCAGCGCTTCTTTGTTCTGAGAACGGATCTGCTCCCGGTCGATCCTGGCCTGTGCCATGTATGTAGAAGCACCGGTCAGAACCGCCTCACCCGGCGTCTCCGTGACAGTTCCGGCATCCTCTGTCTCCGTGTCCCCGGAATTACTCGCCGTCATATCCTCATCGGTGATATCATAATCCAGGCTTTCGATATCCTGCAGCACCTGACTGTTGTTGGTGTCCACCGTACCATCCGCCGCAGCGCTGTCCGTATCGGACAGTGTACTGTCCGCATAATTGATATATCCGGCAACGGCGATCATAACAGCAAGCGCTGTAATGATGATCTGATTCTTTCGAAAAAGCTTTCTCTTCCCGGACGGTTTTTCCTCTGTGCCCTCCTCGATCCTTTCCTCTGGCGCTTCCTTCTGATTTTCCAGCTTTTCCACTAACTACCGCTCCTTTCCTTCATCTTCATCACTTTTATTTTATGGGCATCCACATCAAATAATGCCATTACCGCCTCCTGAATTTCCTGGATCACCACCGGATCGTCTCCTCCCTCAGCAACCACCAGAACCCCACGCACTGCGGGATATTCTTCTGAAACCACATAGGGAATTTCCGCGCCGCTGCCGTCCCTTTCGTAGACAGTGGATTCTTCCTGGGAAGAAGAAACACTCTCACTGGATTCCTCCCCGTTCTTTCGGATCTCCGAACTCTGGGAATCCGGCACGTCCTTCTCCACAATCTTTCTGTTGGTAGATTCCAGCGTCAGCGCCACCTGAACATCTCCGACACCATTCACCTGCGACAGTGTATCCGCCAGTGCCTGCTCCATCACCTCTTCCTGGCTCTGCACGCCCGAAACATCCTCCTGGCTTTCCGCCTCCACGGAAGGCTCCTCATCCCGGGAACCGGTCGGCCATAAGATCACAACCAGCAAAGCCAGCAGCAAAAGCCAGACCACAATCTGTTCCTTTTTCAGCTTCCCAAAAGCCGCCTGAAATTTTTCTTTCATACCCTACTCCTGCAGCTTTACTATAATATGCGCTTCCGACACCTGATAGACCTCGGACAATTCTTTTTTCAGCTCCCTTTCTCTCTTTCCCGTCTCTTCCTCCTCCGTCTCCATGCCCGCCGTCACCTCAATCCGCTCCACCAGAATCTCACCATCCGAACCGTCTCCGATGGAAACATCCACCTCCATAGGTTCCATCCCTTTTCCCTCAAGAAACGTCACAATCTGATTTTCAATCTCCCCCTCATAAGCCCCATACAGCACTTCCTGCTGTATACCGTCAATCTGGATCTGACTCTCCTCCATTCCCCGGATTTCTTCCTCCAGTGTCAGCCTCCCAAGCATATCCTCCAGCTCACTCTCAAGATTTCCCAACGCCAGGATCGGTCTGCAAAGCACCACCACCATCACAAGTCCCAGGAAAAACTGCACATACTTCCGATATTTTGCCTCCGGCAGAATATTCAGGACCGCTGTCATCAAAATAAAAAACGCCGCCACATCCCGCAGCCACCCGTAAATTCCGTCAATCACCTTGCTCCTCCCTCACGAAAAAGACCCTGCCAGGATTGCGATCGTCAGCAAAAACAACATCTCCACCGTCAGCAGCACTTTCAGCAGAAGCCCATATCCTTTCCCCACCGTTGCCAGGCAGTTACAGATCCTTTTGTCGCACACCGGCTGAGAAAAAGCTGCCAGTACCCGGTACGCCAGCCCTGTCACCAGTAGCTCCAGAACCGGATACAGCCCCGCCAGCACCAGCACAAGGATCGCCGTCACTCCAAAGCAGTTCCGTATGAGCACCGCCGATCCGATCACCATTTCCGTCACCGCATTCACCGCGTTTCCCACGCCCGGGATCGCGCCTGCCGTTTTTCCAAGGAGTGTCCTGCGGAAGGCGTCCAGCGCCGGAGCGATCAGACTGCGGACGATCTGAAGCCCCACCAGGATTCCGAGGGACGTTTTCAGCGCCCATTCAATTCCTGTTTCCAGCAGTTCCGTCATATGAGAGAGAAATTCTTCCTTGCTCAGATGGTTAATCATCGCCAGCAAAACATAAATATGTGTCGCCGGAAGGATCACCGTCACCATCAGTCCTTCCACCGCTCCGATGACAACCAGCACAATCTGATAAAACATCGCGGCAGTGGATGCCCCGTTGGCGGCAGCTACCGTCAGATAATAGGCGGGTGTCAGTACTTTCATAAATTCCACCAGACCCTGGATCGTCGCTGTCAGATTCTGACTCACCGACTGGAAAGCTCCCACCAGCAGCACAAACACCAGCAGATAGACCACATAAAAGCTTGTCTCCCACAGCTGGCCCTCGGAAAACAGTCCGGAAAGGTTGGACAGAAACGCACAGGCAAGTACAAGAACGATCAGCTGCACAAGGATCTTTTTCTGACCTTCCATGGTTCCCGTAAGGACCTGACCGATCAATGCTCCCAGCGTATCCGCACTCAGGTCCTCCTCCCCGCTCATCAGTCGTTCCAGCATTTCCGTAAAGGAGAAATCCGTACTCTCCAGCAGCCCGTCCACCGCCTGTTCAATCTCCGCCAGATCCATTTCCGACAGCAGTTCCTGTTCCAGCTCTTCCTGGGTCTGGGCGGATGTTGTTGTCTGCGTCTGGGTAGATGCCTCCGCAGTTGTCCCCGAAACCATCAGCAGAAACAAAACAGTCAGAAAGAGAAAAAATAGTATTCTGTTATTATGTCTGCCGGTTCTTCCCGCTTCTTTCCAAAAGCACCTTCCAGCCAATGTCCAGTCCTTTTTCCTTTCTCTCCCTTTCATGCCAGAAAACCATAGACCGTGTCCAGCAGCGCCAGCAGCACCGGCATGCTCAGCGCAAGGATTGAAAGCTTGGAAAAAAGCTCGATCTGCCCTGCAATGGATGAATAGCCGGCATCCTTGCACAGCCCCGCCCCGAGCTGTCCGATATAGGTGATCCCTATCATTTTCAGCAGCGTATTCAGGTACGTGGTATCCACAGGCAGATACTCCTTCATCCGCTGCAGCATTTCCATCAGATAATTCAGTTTGCCGGAAGCTCCCAGCAGCAGGCAGATCCCTGTCGCAAGGCTGACATAGAGGGCATACTCCGGACGCACTTCCTTCAGAATCATGGCAAGCAAAAGTCCCGCCGCCCCGATCAATACAAACCGTATCACATCCATCTTATCCCTCCTACAAGGAAAACAGCCTCCTGATATTCTCGAACAGGTCATAGATATAGGGCAGTATCCAGAACAGCACCACGATCAGCCCTGCCAGACTGGTCAGAAACGCCTGTTCCTCCCGCCCGCTGTGTTTGAGCACCTGGCAGAGTACCGACACCAGAATCCCCACGGCTCCGATTTTGAAAATAATTCCTACCTCCACCCAAGTGTCCTCCTCTGTTATGCCAGAAAAATCACAAGAAACAGACCGCCCGCAACCCCAAGACTCTGATACAGCTTCTTCTGGGCGGGCAGCCCTTCTTTCAGTTCACCGATCTTCTGCGCCAGCGTCTCATCAAAACTTTTCAGCGTGGACAGCTGCATCTCTTTGTCAAGATAACCCAGCATCGCTCCAAATTGTTTCCATTCCTCACGGTCTTCCCTGGAAAGACGCGTCTCCTTCAGGTGACACTCTGTATTCCGCGCAAAAATCTCTGCAAAGGAATCGCCGTCGTATCGCTGCATATCCACCGAAAGATCCTGGAGAAAATCCCGGTAAGGAGCTTCCAGTTTGCCGCCGATCCGGTAAAAAGCCTCCGGCAGCGGCGTCCCTGCATAAGAGATCTCCCCTTTCAGAAGCCGCAGGATCTTCCTCAGCGAAAGAAGATCTTTCACCCTTCCGGACAGCGCCTGGCTCTTGACAAATCCAAGTCCCGCACAGGAAACTGCGATCAGAGCCAGGGCTGCGGCCCGGATCATACCGTCACCTCCCTGTGGTAAAGGGTTGTGCCTCTCCCGTCGAAAATCGCCTGGACACTTCCCGCTCTCGGAGTTCCCACCAGCACCACATACCGCTCAAACACATGCTCATCCACCAAACGAGAGAGCAGCGGCTTTTTCATCACATCCTCCATGGAAGTCCCATGTACCGTGGCAAGAATCTTGCACCCGCAGTTGATCACAGCTTCCAGCGCACGGATATCCTCGCTGGTGCCAATCTCATCCACTGCCACCACCTCCGGCGACATGGAACGGATCAACATCATCATGCCTTCCGCTTTCGGACAGCAGTCCAGTACGTCAGTGCGGATCCCCACATCGTTCTGTGCCACACCCAGATAGCAGCCGGCGATCTCACTTCTCTCATCGACGACTCCCACCGTCAGTCCCGGCCGGTCCTTCGTGCCGTCCGAAATCTGCCGGATGATATCCCGAAGCAGCGTCGTTTTCCCGCAGCGGGGCGCAGAGACGATCAGGGTATGACAGAAACTCCCCTGCTTCATCAGATACGGCATCACCTTGTCCGCACATCCCTTCTGCTGATGCGCCACCCTCACATTGATACAGGAGATATGGCGGATTCCCCGGACTTTTTCATTTTCCAGCACTGCCTTTCCGGCAATGCCGACTCTGTGCCCTCCCTGAACCGTCAGAAATCCCTGACGGAGCTCTTCCTCGTATGCATACAGTGAATAATTTCCTATGTATTCCATAGTTTCTCTGACATCCTCCGCCTGAATCTGATATCCTTTTTCCGCTTCTGTGGAAAGGGTTCCCTCTTCTGTAACAAAGAACTCTTCTCCGGCATAGACCAGCAGCAGCGGGCTGTGCACCCGCAGACGGATCTCATAGACATTTGCCATGTCCAGTGTAGCGCGCTCCATGATCCTGCGCACTTTTCCGGAGAAGAGCCGGATCAGTTCTTCGTGTTCCAATATGCTCACCTCTTACTTCAATATATGGACACGCTGCTGTTTTTATGAACATTTTCAGAACGTAGGGAGCATCGGACCGCCGTCGGAACATGAAAAGAGCGCGCCGGAACCTGCATTTCTGCAGAATACCGACGCGCTCAGAATATCCACTGAATTTCTATCTCTTCCGGTTTTCCGGTCCACACCGCTCCCTGATACCCCGGCATGGGCTCAAACCAGCGGCAGAAACCTTCCTTGTTTTCCTTTCCAATGCTTTTCGGCAGGGCGGTGCCCAGCCACTTTGCATAGCTTTCTTCTTTCGTCCAGATCTGATAGAAAACCTTTTCCCTCTCTGTCTCTTCTGTCTGCCTCAGAAGTTCTCTGTCCGCTTTCGTATAAAACCGATCTGCCATTCGGAAATAATCCGCCGCGGCACATTGCTGGATATCCAGCCCCAGAGGCTCCCCGCTGAATCCACAGGCAGCCAGACTGCCGGAATGGCTGATATTAAAATGAATCTCAGAATGACGGACAAGAAACGGCTTGCCGCAGGCATTCCGTTCTGTTGCAAGCTCTCTATTCTTCTCTTCCCCGCTGTCCCACCGGACGCCGAACCACTGACTGACTCCCTGTGCCAGCAGCTCTTTTCCTGCGTCGGACAGCCATTGTGCCTGTTCTTTTTTTGTAAGCCCGCTCCATCCTGTCCCTGCCTGTGTGATCAAAATCTTTATCATTGCGATTTCCCTTTTTCTTCGCTTTTTGTTTTTTCGTTCTTTTTCAATTCCGGCATGACCGTACAGAGCATGGTCACGAAGCATGCCGTTCCACCGATGAAATTGGAGATGGGTTCCGCCAGAAAAACACCCATCACTCCAAGCCCTCCGATTCTTGGCAGGATCAGGGTCAGCGGCACGACGATCACCACTTTACGAAGCAGTGAGAAAAAGACCGCAAATTTTGCTTTTCCAAGGGCGGTAAACGCATTCTGTCCCGCGAACTGCAACGCCATCATAAAGAATCCGAAGAAGTATACATGCATCGCCGGAACGGCTGCTTCCATCAATTCCGGTTCCCGATTGAAGATTCCAATAAAGAACCGTGGCCACAGAAACATCATCCCCCAGATGACCAGTGTATAAATGATACAGACAGCCGCCACAAACCAGATACCCTGCCGTACCTTTTTATACTCTTTCTCTCCGTAATTGAAACTGAGCACCGGAGAGGCGCCGCTGGTCAGTCCGTTTGCCGGTGTCTGAGCGATCTCCCGGATGGAATTCAGGATTGTCATGATACTGATATACAGGTCGCCTCCGAACTGCTGCAGGGTAGCATTGCATGCCACCTGCACCAGGCTGTTGGTGAAAGACATCACGAAGGAAGACAGGCCCAGCGCCGTGATGTTTTTCACCCGCGTCGGGGAAAGCTTCATGGAACTCCGTTTCAGACGCAGCACCGCCTGGCTGCCGGTGAGAAATTTTAACACCCACACGGCGGAACATGCCTGAGAGATCACTGTGGCAGTCGCCGCGCCGCGCACTCCCAGATCAAACACAAAAATGAAGATTGGATCCAGGACAATATTGATGAGCGCTCCCAGAAACACCGTCAGCATTCCGATCCTCGGAAATCCCTGACTGTTAATATAAGGATTCATTCCCAGCGCGATCATCACCGGGATCGTGCCGAGCAGGTAGATCGTCATATAATCTGCCGCATATTGATACGTCACATCGCTGGCTCCGAACAGATACAGGATCGGTTTATGAAATACCAGCCCGACGGTCATCAGGACTACACCGGACACCAATAGCATCGCAAAGGCATTTCCCATGATCCGCTCTGCTTCTTCCTCCTCCCCGGCGCCCCGGGCAATCCCGCACAGAGGCGCCGCGCCGCCGAACAGATTGGTAAACGCAGTTACCATCATGATGATCGGAAAGCAGAGCCCCAGCCCTCCCAGCGCCAGCTGTCCCACTTCAGGGATCATTCCTATATAAATCCTGTCCACAATATTATAAAGAAGATTCAAAAGCTGCGCCGCGACCATCGGTATCGCAACTTCCATAATATTTCTTTTTACACTTCCCTTTGAAAAATCCGTCTGATGAACCTGCATGTTTCTTTCTCCTTCGCGCTCTCCTGCCGCAGATGAGGCAATCCTCCCTTTTTCTCCCGGCTTTTCTGATTTTTTTATTATAACTTCTTTATTTTCAAGATGCAAGTTTTATACTTTTTTAAGATTTTCTTTTGGAAAGAATTGAAATTTCTCCGGTAATATGCTACAGTTGGTAGGTAGCATTCTGAAAAAGTGTCATATTTATGCAAATAGAGCAATAGTTACAAAAGACGGCAGGAGATTCACCACGAAACCCTGCCGCCGTTCTTTTGCGGAATGAACACTAATCTAATCTGGAGGTCTATTCTCATGGAAAAGTTTTTTAAACTGAAAGAAAACAACACCACCGTCTCCACAGAGATCACCGCCGGCATCACGACCTTTTTTGCGATGGCGTATATTATCGCCGTCAACCCGTCCGTGCTGTCTGCGACCGGAATGGAATGGGGCGCTGTTTTTCTTGCAACGATCATCGCCGCCATTATCGGTACACTGATCATGGGACTTTTTGCCAATGTTCCTTATGCTCAGGCGCCCGGTATGGGACTGAACGCCTTCTTTACCTATACGGTATGCTTCGGTCTTGGATTCACCTGGCAGCAGGCCATGTCGATGGTATTCATCTGCGGTCTGCTCAACATCCTGATCACCGTAACGAAAGTGCGTAAAATGATCATCAAGGCGATCCCGAAATCCCTGCAGCTGGCGATCAGCGGCGGTATCGGCGCTTTCATCGCGTATCTCGGTTTCCTGAACGTAGGTATGATCCAGTTCAGCCCGGATGAGACCCAGCCTGCCCTGGCAGTTCCTGGAATCGCATCCTTCAACACACCTGTGCTTTGGGTCTTCCTGATCGGTCTTGTTCTTGCCATTGTTCTGACCGTCAAAAATGTCCGCGGCGGAATCCTGATCGCAATCGTAGTGACGACCATCGTCGGAATCCCGTTTGGAGTGACAAAGCTGGGAGACAGCATCAGTTTTATGGATGCGGCATCCGCCCTTCCGACCACTTTTGGCGCGATCTTCACCGCAGAGGGTATTCCGTCTCTGTTTTCCGACGTATCCAGACTCCCGGTGGTATTGATCACGATCTTCGCCTTCTCCATGTCCGATACTTTTGATACCCTGGGAACGTTCCTTGGTACCGGAAGAAAGAGCGGTATTTTCAGTGAAGAAGACGAGCTTGCCCTGGAGCACACCAATGGCTTCAAATCCAAAATGGACAAGGCACTGTTTGCCGACGCGACGGCAACTTCCATCGGCGCCATCTTCGGTACTTCCAACACGACGACCTATGTGGAGAGTGCTGCCGGCATCGCCGCGGGAGGGCGCACCGGACTTACCTCCGTTGTCACTGCCATCTGTTTTGCACTGAGTGCTTTTCTTGCGCCTCTGGTCAGTGCCATTCCGTCCGCTGCTACCGCTCCGGTACTGGTGATCGTCGGATGTATGATGGTTTCCTCTTTCCGGGATATTGACTGGAACGATCTGTCCGAAGCGATCCCTGCATTCTTTGCCGGAATCTTCATGGCGTTCTGTTACAGCATCTCCTACGGTATCGCTACCGGATTTATCTCCTACTGCATCGTAAAGGTCTGCAAAAAGGAGACAAAAGACATCCATCCGGTCATCGTTGTGGTGTCCCTGCTGTTCATCCTGAACTTCGTGCTGCAGGCAATCATCTGATCCGCAGTTTTGACCCAATGATTTTGTAAAAATTCAAACGAGGGTGTTCCAAAAGCAAAAAACTTTTGGAACACCCTCGTTTTTTTCAGCCGCTGAACCGACAGCGGATTACATCCTGCTGCTGCAAAGACTCTCCATCACTTCCCGTGCCTCAGAATATCTCTGATAAAACTGCGGATAAAATGCTTCTCCCGTTTGATAGGGTTTCACATAAAACAGCTTCAGCAGATACAGATTCCAGTTTTTGGAAACCTCATCGTCCTTCTTCTCCTGCATCATCCGCTCTGCGTCCTTGAGAAGGTAATGCCAGTCGCAGATAAACCGTTCGTTTGTGGCGACCTCCGGCGTGTCGATCCATTTTTTAACTTTGATCTTGGTCCGGTTCTGCTTTTTGCATTCGTGGATCTGCAGGAAGTAACGGAACGCTCCGTTCTCATACAGACGACCCAACGGGAAGATCCGGCAGATGCCCGGCCGCGCCGGGTGGATCGTACATCTTCCCTCGCGGTTTAAAAAGCTGCACGCCTCGTCCGTTCCCGCCATTTTCAGATTGGGAAGGATCATTCCGTCCACCACCTGCAATTCAATTCTTTCCTCCAGAAGCTGCTCGAAACTACAGCTGAGATACCCGGTCATCCGGAAGATATCCAGAGGATCCAGAACAATGGATGCCCCCATCCCCCGGCAGCAGGCGGAACATCCCTCACAGTCGCCGCAGTCTGCTTTCACCATGTCATTGACTCCATATAGCCTTCCGTCTGAAACTTCCTTTAAATCAATTTCACGTTCCATACGCTCTCCATTCCTGCGGTGTGTCAGCCAAATTTGGCTGTGGTACATTTTTCCTTCAGGAATGATCGGAACTCATCGGCATTCCCCTTTTGAAAACCATTTTTGTCCACCAATACGATCCGTTTTTCCGGAATCCGGATCAGAAACAGATGTTTCGTCTCCATCACCTGTACAATCTTATCGTAAGGTACCTGAATCTCCACACCAGACTGAAGATTTCTTCCCTTCATCTTGTTTCCATAAAAAAAGATGTGCGTCTGCGGTTCACACTGGTACTGCTCCTGATTGCTCTCATACGTTGTGAGCGCATTTTTCTTCGGCATCTGGATCATCCAGTTTCCGGCGATCAGAACCACGATCACAAAAAACACGGTATAGATCGGAGAAGAAGCTCCAGTGATCAGGCTGGTAGCCAGAAAGGCAGCAAACAGGATCACTACCAGGATTCCATAAACCAAAAAACCTTTTCTCAATGTACGCTTGTACATTTCCTGCAGATTTTCCATCTTTTGTACACTGATATTTTCAAATACGCAATTCATCGTTTCCTCGTTTTTCCACAGCTGTTATCTGCCGCAGCAGTATTTGTATTTCTTTCCGCTTCCGCACGGACATGGATCGTTGCGTCCGATCTTTTTTCCTTTGATGATGGTGCCGGACTTCTTCTGCTCCATGTATAATGTTTTCTTCTGCTCCGGTGTGAAGATCTCATCCCACATCGGCAGGTTATACAGCCAGTCCGCCTTAGCGTCTACCATGTTCTTATACAGCAGCTCTTTGTCGAACGCCAGATTTACCTCAGTGTTCTCATCCATTTCCTCGATCGGATTTTTGATCTTCAGACTATCGTTGATGCCATCCAGAAATCCAACCATTGTCATCACATCAATGTTGTATTTCTCCGCCAGCTCTTTCACAGTTCCTTTTACCACTTCATCCGGGTTCGTCAGAAGCTGTTCATAGATTCCTTTTTCGATCAGGAAATAATCGGTCCAGAATTTCTGAAGCTGATTCTTATCGGTCTCCTGATTGTAGGCCATATCGCGCCAATCCTGTAATAAACTCATTTTTTCATCCATCCTTTATTTTTTGTTTCTTCTTTTCTGTATGATAAAAAATATCGCAGCCGTTCAGTGAACGGAACGGATACAAAATATCTGCCGGAAACTTCCGGCAGATATAGTATATACGATATGCGGCTGAAATGCAAGACAGAGATTATTCTCTTTCTTTGCCCTTGTTTTCCTCTTCTTCCTCCTGGGAATGCTCGATTTTCTTTACCACCGTGTTTTCTACCCGGTGTTCTTTTACCTTCACTACCTTGATGATCAGATCTTTTGTCTTCAGCTCAAACTGGCTTCCGTCATCCGGAACCGTGCCAAGCTCTCCGAAAATATATCCGCCGAAGGTATCGTACTCATCCACCGGCAGTTCCACGCCCAGCGCGTCCATCACATCGTCCAGTTCCGTTGTACCCACAATCTTCCAGGTATCGTCAGAAACCTGTTCGATCTCCTGAGGCCGGTTCGCTTCCTCCTCATCAGACAGATCTCCGACCAGCTCCTCGATCAGATCACGGACGGTAATGATACCTTCCATTCCGCCGTATTCATCGAGAACCACCGCGAAATAATTTCCGCTCTTCTTCATGTTCTGGAACAGAACCGATGCCTTGACCGTCTCAAGGACAAAATAAGGCGGATTGATCGCTTCGCGCATAAGGATCTCATGGTTTTTCTCTTTTAACCGGAAATAATCCTTGGCGTCCAGAATACCGATGATATCATCCACGTCCTCTCCGCAGACCGGATAATAAGAATATCTGGTCTTATGGATCGTCTCATCCCATTTTTCAATACTCTCGTCCATCCAGAGAAGCGTCACGTCGGTACGATGGGTACATACCTCATCCACGGAAATATCATTGAATTCAAAAACATTTTGAATCAGTTCTTTCTCCTCACAGTCGATCGCGCCCTTTTCGCTTCCGGCATCCACCATCATACGGATTTCTTCTTCCGTCACCTGGTCCTCCTGCTGATTGGGGTCAATGCCCAGCAGCCGCAGGACTCCGTTCGTGGAAGCTGTCAGCAGCCATACCAGCGGCGCAAAAATTTTGGAAACCGCCATGATCATTCCGGAAAGGCCAAGCGCAATGGATTCTGTCTTCTGCATCGCCACACGCTTCGGTACCAGTTCTCCGAAAATCAGAGTAACATAAGATAAAATCAAAGTGATAAGGACAACTGCAATCGTATCCAGCGTCTTCTCCGGAATCGGCGTTCCAATGGATATCAGCCATGCCACCAGGGGCTCCGAAAAATTATCCGCTGCAAACGCACTTCCCAGAAATCCTGAGAGTGTGATCGCGACCTGAATCGTCGCCAGGAAACGGGAAGGCTGTGAGGTCAGCTTCTGCAGCCTCATCGCTTTCTTATTTCCATCACTCACCATTTTTTCCAGTTTCGTGTCATTAACTGAAACCACCGCGATCTCCACACACGCGAAAATCGCGTTGATCGCAATCAATACGATCTGCAGTATAATACTGCCTGCTATGTCACCGTCCAAAAAAATCAATCCTCCTAATTATGTTTTTAAGATATATCATATATGATAAAACGCTTTGTGTCAAGAGTTCAGCCAGCATGCTGAACGGTTATTATGCATTCTTCAGGAATGCCTCATAACCTTTTTCTGTCTCATAAATATCCGCTTTGGATGTAATCTCCCACGGCGCATGCATGTTCAGGACCGCCACACCGGAGTCGATCACTTCCATGCCGTACAGTGCCAGGATATAAGCGATGGTTCCGCCGCCGCCGACATCTACCTTGCCCAGCTCTGCGGTCTGCCATGCAACGCCCGCATCATCCAGGATCCTGCGCAGATCGCTCAGGTATTCCGCATTGGCATCGTTGGATCCGGATTTTCCGCGGGATCCGGTAAACTTGTTGAATACCATGCCTTTGCCGAAGAATGCTGCATTTTTCTTCTCAAATGCGGAAGCGTACAGCGGATCATAGCCGGCGCTTACGTCGGAAGAAAGCATTCTGGAATTGCTCAGGCAGCGGCGCAGCTTCAGCTCGGAATACTCGCCGGCCAGGTTCATCAGTTCCGCCAGTACGTTCTCAAAGAATTTGGACTGCATTCCGGTAGCACCGACGCTTCCGATCTCTTCTTTGTCCACCAGCAGACAGCAGGTTGTTTTCTTAACGTTTTTCACTTCCAGCATTGCCACCAGAGAGGTGTACGCGCACACACGGTCGTCCTGTCCGTATGCCATGATCATACTGGAATCAAGACCGGTCTCTCTCGCTTTTCCGGCCGGTACGATCTCCAGCTCCGCAGACAGGAAATCCTCTTCTTCAATGCCGTATTTTTCATTGAGAAGCTTCAGGGTCATAGCCTTGACTGCTTCTTTTTCCTCGCCTTCCAGCGGCTGGCTTCCTACCAGCAGGTCCAGACCTTCGCCCTCGATCACTTTGGCAGCCTTTTTCTCCATCTGCTCTCCGGACAGATGAACCAGCAGATCCGTTACACAGAAAACCGGATCCTTTTCGTCTTCTCCGATCACCACATCCACAACGGTGCCGTCTTTCTTTGCCACAACACCATGAATCGCCAGCGGAAGCGTTACCCACTGATATTTCTTGATTCCGCCGTAATAATGAGTATCCAGATAAGAGAATCCGGTATCCTCGTAAAGCGGATTCTGTTTTACATCCATACGCGGAGAATCGATATGCGCGCCCAGGATATTCATACCGTCGGTCAGCGGCTTGCTTCCGATCTGAAACAGCACGACAGATTTTTTCATGCATACCGCATATACTTTATCCCCTGCGTGCAGCGGTGTATTCTCCTCAATGCAGGTCTGAAGATTTCTGTAGCCTGCCTCCTCTGCCTGGCGCACGATCTCTGTCACGCACTCACGCTCGGTTTTTCCTTTATCCAGGAATTCCCGGTAAGCGTCACACAGTTTGTTCATTTTCTTCAGTTCTTTCTTTTTGTAGTCATTCCATGCTGTCTTTCTCTCCATTGTACTTTTCTCCTTTATTTTTATTTTTGCTGCCAAAAGTTACACATGACTGCTCTCTTTTCTGACTGCAGCCTATGTAGGTGGCTTCTGCGCAGCACCTGTGAAAAAATCAAAACGGAAATACGCTTTTGACGGAAACCACTCCATTTGCGCGGTCTCCATGCTTTGATCCTTTCACAGATGCTGCCCATACCGTTCTTATGTTAATTAATTCCTGCCGCTCACTTCGCGCAGAATCTTTTCCACCTGCTGATAGATCCGCTCCGGATCCACCGCCGTATGGAATCTGCCGTTCTCATAAAGGATCTTTCCGTCGATCATCGTCAGGCACACATTCTGCTTGCTGCCGCTGTACACAAGATTTTTCTCCGGATCAGAAAACGGCCGCATATTGGGCTGATCCCGGTCGATCAGGATCAGATCCGCCTTCTGTCCCTGAGTCAGCGTCACGCAGTCCTTCAGTCCCATCGCCCGGGCGCCGTTGACCGTTGCCATCCGCAGAACTTTCTGCGCCGGAACCGCTGACGCATCGTTTTCCCGGAGTTTCGCCAGTCCGGTCACCAGAAACATTTCCCGGAACATATCCAGACAGTTGTTACTTGCCGGTCCGTCCGTTCCCACAGCCACCGGAATGTCTCTTCTCAGGAATTCCGCCACCGGAGCGATGCCACTGGCAAGCTTCGTGTTGGAACCGGGACAGGTCACCGCGTACAGCCCTCTTTTCCGGAAAATCTCGAAGTCTTCTTCCCGGAACCAGACACAGTGATATCCTCCGCCGCCGTAGTCAAACAGACCAAGCTCCTCCATCACCTGTGTCGGCGTTTTCCCGTAGCGTCCGATGCACTCCCGGACTTCTTTCTCCGTCTCAGAATTATGGGCGAACACCGGCGCCTGAAACTTATGGGCAAGCTTTGCCAGGGCTTCCATCCGTTCCCTGGAGGTGGTGTATTCCGCATGAAAACCCAGACGGTAACTGACAAGATCCCCCGGGCAGTTCCATTGGCGATAACACCGCTCTTCCTCCTCCGGCGACTGGCAGAAATCGTTCATTGCTCCCACCAGGACCGTCCGGAATCCAAAATCCCTGGCGGCTTTTCCAACGGCATCCGGGATCAGATACATATCAAACGCCGCGGTGATCCCACTGGTCAGGTACTCCAGAAACGCCAGCATGGACAGCCAGTAAATCTTTTCTTCGTCCAGCTTTGCCTCCATGGGAAAGACCTGCTGGTTCAGCCATTGGTCCAGCGGCATGTCGTCGGCAAAAGAACGCAGAAACGTCATGCCGGAATGTGTATGGGCATTTTTAAACCCCGGCATCAGAAGATTTCCTCCGGCATCAATTTCCCGGTCAAACGGTCCCCTTTTGGAAACTTCCTCCGTGGAAAGATCAGGACCCACATAAGAAATCCGATCATCCTCCACATGGAGTTCTCCGTCAAAAGCCGGTCGGTCTTCCTCCATCGTCAGAATCTTCCCATGAAAAAAACGTGTTTTCATACCAGCCACCTCCCTGCTGCGTGTCAGCGGAACATCGCCTGAATGCTCTCAGTCACCAGCTGCCGGAACAACGGCGCCACCCGGTCCGCAGTCTCCTGCACTTCCTGATGGGACAACGGCTGTTCCGTCATGCCGCAGGCGAGATTGGAGATACATGAGATTCCACAGATCTTCATTCCCATATGATTGGCCGCCACCGCCTCACATGCCGTACTCATTCCCACCGCGTCAGCTCCCAGGATCCGGCACATGTTCACCTCATGGGGCGTCTCAAAATTCGGTCCTGTCAGCTGGATATACGTTCCTTCCCGCAGGGTGATCCCAAGATTCTTTGCCGTATCCCTGAGCGCTTCCTGCAGATCCCTGTCATAAATTTGACTCATATCCGGGAAACGGGGTCCCAGTTCCTCCGAATTGGGACCGATCAGCGGCGACGGCACAAAGCTGGAAATCTGATCCGTGATCATCATAAAATCTCCCGCCTGAAATTCGTAATTGACACCACCGGCCGCATTGGTCAGAAACAGAATCTCTGCCCCCATCTTTCTCATCAGCCGGATGGGAAGCACCACATCGTCCATCGGGTATCCCTCATAATAATGCACACGTCCCTGCATCATAACCACAGGAACCTGCCCGATATGTGCAAAGACGAAACGTCCTCTGTGCCCGGGTACCGTTGATACCGGGAATCCTTCGATCTCCTGGTAGGGGATCTCTCCCTCGATGGGAAAGTTCTCCGCGTAATCGCCCAGCCCGGAACCGAGGATCAGCGCCAGTTTCGGTGCGAAAGGAATTCTGCTCCTGCATGATTCATAGCATCTCTGAAGTTTTTCATATCCCTGTCCCATAACTCTCTCCTTTCGTTTCCTGTCCCGCCCTGACGGAACGTATCTTAAAAGGAACGCAAAATACCATGTAACTATTATATCCGATTCTGCTTTGGAACACAAGAATGTGTTTCTTTGGAAAACGTTGTTTCAAAATTCGGAATATGTTATAGTATTGATACAATCACAACAAGGAGGAAACACATGAAAAAAATTTCATTGAACGAATACCTGAAACAGCCTCTGCGTGACGGCTGTATCCCTGCTCCCTATCAGCTGGAAGAGGGCGAACACATCAACGACTTCTATCTGGAACCGGTGCTGTTCCACAACCCCGACGGTCCTACCATCGGCGTTACCACCTGCGGAGTGATCGTAAAAGACGGTCTGTTTTTCAAGGATATGGATAACGACGGCGTACTGTCCCCCTACGAAGACTGGCGCAATGACGCTGAAACACGTGCCAGAGACATGGTGGCTCATCTGTCCCTGAACCAGCAGGCGGGACTGGTGCTGAATACGCTCTGGAACACCCCGGTTTCCTTCACACGAAAGGACGCCATGAACGAAAACGGAGAAATTGTTCCGGAGAAAATTTTCAAACATTACAATCCGGAAGAACCGGAACCGCAGTCTCCGCTTCCCGGAGTTTCCATGCGCTGCGATGACGCCGATGTCCTGGAGCGCAAGCTGACTGCAGGCGTATACCGCGGTGAGATGCGGGCGGAAGCAGGCGTTGCCGCCCTGTATCATAACATTGGAACACAGATGCTGGAGTATGAAGCCTGCCAGGGCGGTGTGGCAATCCCATATTCCCTGCATACCAATCCCATCAACATTGGTTATCCGGACTTTCTCGGCATGGGCGCTGCCTGCCTGGGCGACGGAAACTTTGATCTGGTATACGAGATGGCGGACACCGACAGAAAAATGATGAAAGCCTGCGGCCTCAACATTATGTACGGCCCACAGGTGGATGTCTCCACCGATCCCCGCTGGCCGCGGAACAGCGGAACCTACGGCGAGCGCCCTGATATCACCGCCGGGATCACAAAGGCGCTGGTGGATGGCTATCAGAACGGCGCCGACGGCCTGAATGAGGGTTCCATCGTCCTGACCGTCAAACATTTCCCGGGGGATGGTCCTGCGGAAAACGGTTTTGAGCCGCATCTTCCCATCGGACAGTGGAGACTTTATCCAACTCCTGGCTCCATGGAGAAATACCATCTGCCGCCTTTCCAGGCTGCCTTTGACAGCAAAGCATCCGCGATCATGCCGGACTATTCCCGCATCAGCACCGATGGACGCAGCACACCACAGTATTACAGGGGAACGCTGACCTCCACAGAGGAAGTCCCGTCTGCTTATTCCAAAGAACTGATCACAGATCTGGCACGGGACGTGATGGGCTTTGACGGCTATGTAAATTCCGATTCCGGAATCACCAGTGTTCAGATTTACGGCGTGGAAGATCTGACCGTACCCCAGCGTTATGCCAAGGCAATTTCTGCCGGTACCGACGTTGTCGGAGGAAATTCCGACTCCGAAAACATCGTGGCTGCCGTAGAGCAGGGATACCTTCCAAAAGAGGACCTGGACCGTGCAAATTATCGCCGTCTGCTGAGTCTGTTTCAGCAGAAACGTGTGGACAATCCTTACCTGGATCCCGACGCAGCCGACCGTGTCCGCAGCGAAAACTTTGAAAACGCGAAAAAAGCGGCGTACCGGGCGTGCCAGAAAGAAGTCGTTCTGGCGAAAAACCACGACGGCGTGCTTCCGATGGAAAAAGGGAAAAAGGTCTTTATCGCCGTATTTTCCGGTGACGACGCCGGCGCGGCTCTGGCGCAGTCTATGGGCGCCGGTGTCGCAGGTGAATCCAGCAACGATACCCTGCGCAGACAGCTGGCGGATATGTTCACCTCCAGAGGCTATCAGGTCGTGGAAACTCCGGAAGCATGTGATTACGCATACCTCCACGTCTGGCCAAAACAGAACAACATCGTGTTCCATCAGTCCGCAATGCCGGTGCTGGAACTGACAGACGGAGAGCTGATTGACGAACGGGAAGTCAACAAGAGCCAGAAAAAGACCGGACGGAAGATCCCTGTCTATACGCTGCGCGGCGTCGGCCAGATCCCTCAGATCGCTGAGAAGGTTCACGCCAACGGCGGCAAAGTCATCTCCACCTGTGTCGTAAATAATCCATGGATCCTTGACCGGCTGGAGCCTTATGTGGACGGTCTTACGTTCCAGTATACCGTTTCCCCTGTTGCCATGAACAACGCACTGGAAGCTCAGATGGACGTACTCTCCGGCGCATACAACCCAACGGGAAAAATGAGCCTGACCATGGTTTCCTCCCCGGAGGTTATCGCTATCTCGGAAAAAGAGATTGACGGCATTGTCCGGGAAATCTGTGCATCCCCCAACGATGTGCCCGGCTATGACAAAGATGCTTATATTGATCCTGAAATCCTCGCCAGAGTCAAGGGTGGAAGTTATGCCTACTATGACGCGGACGGCAATTATTACCGTTCCGGCTTCGGTCTGCATTACTCTATTTAATCAACTGTTCAGTCAGCTAAGCTATTGCATTTCATTGCTGCTCGCAAAAGAAGGCTGCCGGAATTTTCCGGCAGCCTTCTTAAAAAGGGGAGGATAAGTATTTCAAGGTTATCTTTTGTAGTATCCGCTGCCACGGTCCGTCTGCCAATCGGCTGTGCAAATCTGACGGTTCCCGGCAGCTTCTGTCCCTGGAGGGGGATCCAGCGGACATTCTTATTATATCCTCCCTGTTTTCTTTTATACCTTTTGGCTGAACTTTTACAAACATCAGCAGCAATAAAATCCTCTGCCGCCGTAACAGCAGCAGTTGCACAGTGCATTGATCGCGAGACACTCACAGCACCATTTACCCATGTCTCCGCCGGCACGTTCATAACCGTATCCCTGCCCCATGTCCGTGTACCACTGACCGCCTCCCTGAAGCTGGGAAAGCAGCTGACGGTACTGCATGTTGTTCGGTTCCATGTTGACCGCGGTCTGCGCATCCTGCACAGCGCTGATATTGTTTCCAAGTCCGGCATTGGCAATGGCATGCAGATAATACCACTGGGCATTGTGACGTGAAATGTTGTTCAGCACACGCATCGCTTCCTGATATCTCATATTATTCAGATAATTTGCCGCTGCACGAAGCTCCGCATCCTCCGTGGAACTTCCGTAATTATATCCGCCGTAATTTCCGCCATAGCCGCCGTTTCCATAAGAGCCGCCGTAACCGCCGCTGCCATAGGAACCGCCGTAGCTTCCCTGGGAACTGTAGGAGGATGTTCCGTTTTCCTTCTCCTCCATGATCTGTTTATATGCCTGCTGTACCTGCTTGAATTTCTCTTCTGCTTCTGCTTTATTGGGATTATTGATATTGGCGTCAGGATGATATTTCCGGCTCAGCGTACGGTAAGCTTTCTTGATCTCCTCCGTACTGGCATCCCGGGACACTCCCAACACCTGATATGGATCTGTCATCAATGTTTCTTCTCCTCATCTTCACTTTCGCGTTTACGTTTGAGCATTTCGTACTTTGTCCAGATACCAGCATACAATATATTTCTCAAAATGTCCACATTTTCCAGTATCGGAAGTTTTTCAAACGCTCTGGAGGCCTCCGCCGTCATCATCAGCAGAATCCTCTCCACAGCTTCCTCAAAGCCATCGGTCTCCTGAAGAAAAACCAGAGGATTGTAATTTCCCGACTTTTTATCCTTCTCCACATCTTCATAGGCATCCATCAGATAAATAAACTTTCCGATGAAAAATCCCAGCCGTCCCAGGTCTTCCTTCCAGATATCGTCCCGGAATTGATAGAGCTTTGCCAGCACTTCTCCGGTATAACCTGCCGCCTGATCCAGATCTCTGGAATTTTCCGCCTCACAGATGTGGATTTTTTTCAGATAATCTTTTACCGCCCGGGTCTGGCGCGGGTATTTCTCCGCAACTTTCAGGAACGACCCGCGCAGCGCTTTTGCGCCCACATATGCCGCATACTTTTTTTCATCCTCCCAGTCATCCAGCAGATTATAATATGTAAGCAGGATATTCATATCCGCGGCATAACGGGTAAACTCATTGCGCAGGCATACATGTTTCCTGCCCGGATGGGCAATACAGTAATGTTCCTCGCGGACCGTCTTATCTTCATACAGACCGGTCAGAAGGATCGCGAGAAACGTCATATCATAAGTAAGCGTTGCCTGGCCCTTGAACCCATAGGACTCCTTCAGTTCCTGACAGACTCCGCAGTAATAAGCATGATATTTGTCATAGTCCTTTATTTTCAGATCGTCTTTTCTGATCGTAACATATCCAAACATACGGTATTCAATCCCTTTCAGGTACGTTTGATAAATTTCGTATTACATTTCGGGCAGCGGATCTCGATGGTTCCCTTTCCTTTAGGCACGCGGACTTTCTGTTTGCAGTTCGGACAGCGGAAATACGCGTAGTTTTTATCCCTGTGCGTCCGGGAGCCGCCGCGAAAGAGACCGAGAAATTTATCTTTGATCTCCATGTACTTGTCGTTCTCCGCTAGGCGCTTTGCCTGATTTCGGGAGAACATACGGAAATAGCACCATACCAGAAGCAGGATCGACAGCGTATAAAGCAGACTGCTTCCGGTAAACAGACCGATGATCATCAGTATAATGGCCGCCCAGAGTGAAAAATTTCCCAGCGGATCCATGCCGTAACGGCCATACATAAAATTTGACAGCCAGTCTCTCAATTTGTTCATATTGGTTTTACACATCCTTCATTTTATTATACCTAATACTGTATCTCTTTTATGCTGGAATTGCAATTATCTGACAATAAATTTTTTCTTAAATTTTGCAGCAAAATGGAAAGTTGTGGTTTTGCAGGGGATTTTGTGGTATGGTAGAAAGGAAATGACACTGACAGAGAAAAATACGAGGTGACAAAAGGAATGAAATGGACTTTGAAAAGGATCGGCGCCATTGCGGCGATTATTGTTTTGCTGGGATTTGCCGTTGCGGCTTTGATCTTCTCTTTTATCGATGCTCCCTGGGCGCAGGAGGCGCTCAGTGCCTCTCTGTTCTGCGCGATCACGGTTCCTGTCTTCATCTATATTATGATACTCGTGGCAAAAGTGCTCCGCAGCAGAGGTGTGGACAGCGATAAAAAGGCGGACCCTGATCAGACACAGGCAAAAAACAAAGAATAAATGGAAAGGACTGGGAAGTTTATGATCGATACCATAGTATTTGATGTTGGTAACGTACTTGTAGAGTGGAACTATTCTGATTATCTGGACGGGCTGGGATTTTCCCCGGAAACGAAAGCTGCCGTTGTAAGCGCTGTTTTTGAAAATCCTGTGTGGAACAAGCTGGATCAGGGAACGGTCTCATCGGAAGATGCTCTGACTTCTTTTATCAGCGCCGCTCCGGAATATGCGCCGGAAATTCGGAAAGCCTTTGCCGGCTGTGATGCCTGCATCCATCTGTTTCCTTACTCCGTGGACTGGATCAAAGGGCTGAAAGAAAAAGGATACCGGGTACTGATTCTCTCCAATTACTCCGAGTATCTTTTTGAAAAAACAAAAGGGAAAATGGCGTTTCTCCCCCTGATGGACGGCACTCTGTTCTCTTACCGTTACAAAATGGTAAAACCGGATGCGGAAATCTACCGTCAGCTGATTTCCATGTTTGATCTGATACCGGAACATACGGTGTTTATCGACGACCGGAAAGAGAACGTGGATGCAGCCGCGGCTTTTGGAATTCATCCGGTGCAGTTTTTTGGATACGAAGACGCCCGGAAGAAACTGGAAACCCTCGGTGTGACATGTCATTAGACACCTGCGATAACGATTTCTGAAAAATAATTTGGCATCTCCTCCCTACAGGTGTAGTATGGAATTAGGATACTACACCTGTAGGGAGGTTTTTTTATGAATACATTGTCAGATGCAGAATGGGCTGTGATGGAGATCCTGTGGGAGCACGAATCCTGCACCCTTGGAAAAATTTCAGAAATCCTTGCCGTTTCCAAAGGCTGGCGGAAGAATACCGTCTATACGTACCTCACCAGAATGGAAGTCAAGGGTCTTGTATCCATTGACAAAAGCTGCACGCCCCACCGCTATTCCTATGCTGTGAGCCGCGAGATCTGTGCGAAAGCGGAACGTTCCTCTCTGCTCCAGAAAGTCTACAAAGGCGCTGCCGGAGATGGTTTACAACCAGGAACGTTCTGCAGAAGAAACCGCCTGGGGATATCATGTGTTCCCGGTCACCATCTTTCAGGAAAACAAAAACCGCTGGGTAGTAGCAGCGGAAGACGGGCATCAACAGTTTCTCATGGAAGATACGTTCCCTCCCTGCCGATACGGATCCGAAGAACTTCCCTCCTGTCAGACCACAGTGGAAGGCGAAACAGGAACGTTTCGCGTATCCCTGCAGCTTATTTACACCATCCAGCCCGAAACGGCATCCGGTGGTAACGGCTCTTTTTTCGAATCCATAAATGCATGGGGAACAACCTTTTTGCCGCCGGACTGCAACGCTGAATTTTCCTCGGCATTTTACTATCAGACGTTCCAGTGGACCGCCAAAGATCAAAACGCCGTTTCCGCCTCCTGCTCCAAAATACGAATGAACGTGTCGTTTCCGGATACCTATACTGCGGATTATGAAGCAGCCGGGAACCCGGGCGCTCCGGCCTGGAACGGAACGCTTCTGACCGGGGGGGCGGCAGTTCCTTCGGCGGCACAATGACGGAACCGGAACTTCCGCCAAGCGCAGACTTCCGCATCACCATTTTTTTGACGACGTTTTCCAGGAAAGCGTCACCCTGCACGGAAAGGAGTGGTTGTAGGAAAACGAAAACTTATGTTCATAACCTGTCATTCATTGCCTGGGCCTATGTATTTCTCTTTATCGATTTTTCCCTAAGTGTCAATGATTTCAGCATCAATGTGCTTCCCGGCTGGGTCGGAACACTGGTAACCGGCAGCGTCTTTGATGTTCCGCTGCTGACCCTGATTTTATCCGCCCTTTCCATGTATTTCCATTTTCAGTTTCTGACCAATCTGTCCTCCATTGCCCGGGCGCACGGGCTCCTGGAGGATTCTGAAAAACTGCTGCATCTGCGGACCGGACTGACGCTATTTACCGCCCTCGTGACAATCCTTTGTTTTCTGAATCTCCTGGAACTATTCCAGGGAGTTTTCCTGGGTCTTTTCCTTCTCGGCGCCCTTTTATGTACATCCTGGGCAATCTGGACTGTCTTTCACTACCGGAATGCAGAAAAAGCACTGCTTCCTGCCGAAGAAGCATAAAGACTGTACAGGGCGCATCTGCAGATTTCCCGCAGATGCGCCCCTTTTTAATCATTTCTTTCCCGGTTCAGAACGTATTCCCCATCCTCTCCGGTCAGCCAGCAGACATTGATCTCATCCCATTCAAAATCCTCTTCCAGCTCTGCCACCACCATTTGGTGGTTATCCATCTGGATCCTTACCACACAGCGAAGATCTTCCTCCGGATCGATGGAAAAGCAGGCTTTGCTGCCTTTCTGCATATACTGGCTGTTCACAGCCTGACGGAGCTCTCCGTCTTTCTCGTAACTGACACTGACCGCATAGACCACGTCTTCCGATTCGTTTCTGATCACCAGGTTGCAGCCCCGGTGTTCCAGCGCTTCCATCTCTGCCTCCTGAACCGCCCAGGTACACAGACCGCCTGCCGCTGCCCCTGCTGCAATGGTGCATACCAGTGCCAGAATCCATTTTTTCATACGTTTCCCTCTTTCATTTTTCTCATGTTTTCAAACTTACTCCAGCCAGCTGCTCAGAAGCTCCGCCGTCTTTGAAACCACATATCCGCTTCCGCCGCGTTCTTTGACGTCCTCGGTCATCGTCAGCAGCAGAAACGCGTCCTGTTCTCCGGCATCCGGTGTCAGGATGCCAAGCCAGCCAAGCTCCGTTCCCGTGGTATCTTCCTGGCTGTCCTTGATCTCCGCGGTTCCCGTTTTTCCTGCCAGGGTAATTCCATCCATCTGACAGGCGTGGGCGGTGCCCTCCGGATTTTCCACAACCTGGATCATATCGTTCTTCACGATCTCAGCCGCCTCGGCGGTAAACGCCTGTTCCACCCAGACCGTCGGCTCCGCCGTTTCCGTCATCCGCAGATAAGGCTGTATCATATTTCCCTCGTTGACAAACGCGGTATAGATCGCCGCCAAATGCAGCGGATTGACCAGCAGCTGCCCCTGTCCGTATCCACTATCCGCCAGCTGGATCTCTGACCACTCCCCTTCCTCATTGGAATAGGTAGATTCCGTGGTCCAGATATCGAAAGGAACCCGCTCGTTGAATCCCAGGCGGTCCAGCTGTTCCGTCAGCGTGTCCTGCCCGATCTTCAGAGCAGCACGTGCAAAATAAATATTGTCCGACAGGACCATCGCGTTTTCCAGATTGGACGGATCTGTCCCGTGAAGCGTTGTGACATAATAATTTCCCCAGCTTGCATCCTTCTGCCAGCTGGTTCCCACCGCCCCGAAATCCTCGTCGGGGTCCAGTGTCCCGGTGCTCAGTCCGATCCCGGCAACCACCGGCTTAAAGGAGGAACCGGGAACGAACGTCGCCCGGAACCGGTTCACCATCGGCTGTTCCAGGTATTCTCCGACATTCCCAGCACAAACAGATTGTTGTCATAGGACGGCGTGCTCACCAGGGCAAGCACCTCCCCCGTCTTCGGATTCATGGCGACAGACACACTCTTGTCTGTCTGATACTGCTCATACAGTTTCTGCTGCAGATCCGCATCCACAGTAAGGGTAATGTCCGTTCCATCGACCGCTTCCTTCCGAAGGATCAGCTCTTTCTGCTGTCCCTCTTCGTCCACCATCATGATCTGGCATCCGGCGCTCCCGCGCAGTTCTTCTTCGTACAGGCTTTCCACGCCGCTTTTCCCGATCACACTGCTTGCCGTATAGCCTTCCCCTTCGTGTTCTTCCAGTTCTTCCGCGGTAATATTCTGCACATATCCCACCAGATGGGCCGCCGCCTCTCCCAGCGGATACACCCGCTCCGACGCGTCTGTGATCATCACGCCGGGAATAGCAAGAAGCTGACCTTCCAGCGAATCCTCGGAAGGCTCATTCAGCTCGGCTTTCCCCAGCACTTCCATATCCAGTCCGCTCTTCTTGATCTCCCGGATCGGAACAAAGGAATCCTCCTGCACCCAGGAAACCGACAGCCGGTTCTGTATGGACTCCACCGTTGTGTCCAGCAGTTCCGCCAGCTTTTCCAGATCCGCCGATGGATCTTCGCTCATCTTTCCCGGGACCAGACCGACCGATGAGACAACACCTTCCCCTGCCAGCAGGATACCATTCCGGTCATAAATGCTGCCTCTTTTTGCATCAAGCGTTTCCACCCGGATCTTGTCCGTCGCCAGAAGATGCGGAAAGATCAGGGAATCATTCCAGGACAGCCGGTAGCCTTCTCTTCCGCTCTTATGAAACGTTGCCGTCTGCGCAAAGGACAGCTCCCCCGCCATCGTGTCCATCTTCATCTGATAGGTCAGGTTCTGCGTTGTCTGTCCGCTCGTCCTGTTTTCATTGCCCTCATCCGTAATCTCCACGGTAATATTGGACGCCTCGATCCCCTCATAAATATTCTTGTTTCTCTCGGTAAAGGTTTCCTGATCTGTCTCCTTCTGGCTCTCTTCGTCCAGAAGTTCATACATTTCGTCGTAAGCCCCATGGTTCAGAGCCGCTATGTATTCGTCCATTGTCTCTACCGCGGTTCTTCCGCTTCCGCCGAGAACTGCAAAAACAATCCCTCCGCCTGCCGCCACAGCCACAAGAACTGCCGCAGCCACGATCAGCCATTTCTTTTTCTGCTTCATACGATTCATTCCTCCCACGCGCCCAGAACGTATCTGAAAATTCATTCCCGCAATTTTCAGACACGCCCTAATCCTCTGTCAGCATTTCCAGAATCTGAAGACTTTTCATTTTCCGGTCCATATATCTTCCTGACAGAACATTCATCAGATGCTCCAGTTCTTTCAGCACTTCCTCTGTTACAGTAAAAGTATACAGCTTTTCAATGGGTGACGCAATAATATACCTGCAGGTATAAACCGCAGTTTCCGACAACTCCTGTCCGCCTTTTTCCCCGGCTGCGCAGTCGGCGCACACCATCCCGTCCCGTCTCCAGGAAAAGACTTTCAGATGTTCCGTCTTTCCGCAGACGGCGCAGGCAAACATATCCGGATACTCCCCGTTCAGAACCATCGCTTTCAGTTCAAAGATTCTCCGGATGAGTCTTGGAGGAATCCGCTCCTTCAGCAGTGCTTTCAGCGATACATACAACAGATTCAGCATCTGCGTCTCATCGCTTTCCTCCCGGCCATAGTAATCTGCCAGTTCCATAAAATAGAAGGCATAGTAAACGCCTGGCTGCAATGCAGCCAGGCCTGTAAAATATTCCCGTATGGACGCCTGCTGAAGGCTGAAGCTGTTCCTGCCTTCATAGACGGTAAAAGTTCCAAAGGCGAATGCGTTGGAAGCAGCCATCAGAGGGCTGTTCAGCCTTCTGGCGCCACGGGCAAACGCGGTGATCTTTCCACGCTCTCTGGTCAGGAGCACCAGGCGCCGGTCAAATTCCCCGATGGGCATGGCGGACAGCACCATTCCCGTTACCTGAATCGCTTCTCCCATCCATTCGCCTCCTTTCTGTTAATCGTTCAGTTTCTTCGGATCATAACCGAAGTTCTTGATCAGAAAATCACTGTCGCGCCAGTCTTTCTTCACCTTCACCCACAGTTTCAGATTGACCTTCTGCTCCAGAAGCTGTTCAATCTCATAACGGGCATTGGTTCCGATCTTTTTCAGCATCGCTCCCTGCTTTCCGATGATGATTCCCTTGTGAGAGTCTCTCTCACAGATGATCGTCGCGTCGATATCTGTGATCCTTCCGCCGCTTCGTTCTTTCATGGAATCAATGACCACCGCGATTCCGTGAGGAATCTCCTCGCTGAGCGCGTGGAGCGACTTTTCCCGGATGATCTCCGCCACAATCTGGCGCATCGGCTGATCCGTGATCGTATCTTCATCGTAAAACTGCGGACCATATGGCAGATACCGGAAAATACAGGAAATAATGTCCTCCGTATTGATTCCGCGCAGTGCGGAACACGGAATGATCTCGTCAAAGTCATACAGTTTGCGGTACGTGTCAATAAACGCCAGGATCTCTTCCTTTTTCACCGTGTCCACCTTGTTGATGACCAGGATCACAGGTGTGGAGATTTTTTCCAGCTGTTCCGCAATATGACGTTCCCCGGCTCCGATAAAAGTCGTCGGCTCCACCAGCCACAGGATCACATCCACTTCCTTCAGTGTCCGTTCCGCCACATTCACCATATATTCGCCGAGTTTATTCTTTGCCTTGTGGATTCCCGGCGTATCCAGAAACACGATCTGGCCTTCCTCGCAGGTATACACCGTCTGAATCCGGTTTCTGGTCGTCTGAGGCTTTTTGGAGGTGATCGCGATCTTCTGTCCGATCAGATGATTCATCAATGTGGATTTTCCCACATTGGGACGACCGATCAGCGCCGCAAAGCCTGATTTATACTGTTCATTCATAGAAATTCTCCCTGATTTTTCTTCCATCGTTTCACAGCCTGCCAATGGCGCCGAACAGGTCTTTTTCTTTCTGTATCGCCGCTTCGCTTCCGATCACGCAGAGATTGTTCTGCGCCAGCGCCGCTTCCACCAGGTCGGCGGTCCGGCGGATATCTTCCGCAGTGGCATTGAGTACTTCATCCCGCTCCTTCTGGAAATCCGCTTCCGTCTGTTTCGTAAACCATGCGCTCATGGACAGCTGCCCTTTCGCCGCAGGATTCATCGGCACATCCAGCTCGCTGATCGTTCCGATGATATATTTGGTCATCTCGCGCTCATCCGCGTCAAACTTCCGGATATATTCCGGACAGTTCCGGTAAACGTCCAGGGTTCCTGAAAGGTTCGGATCACGGTAGGACGCAAAAAATACATTTCCGTTTCTCTGGAAGCCGCCGGAGCATCCATAAGCTCCGCCTTTCACGCGGACATTATTCCACAGATAATCATAGCTGAGGATCACTTTCAGGATCCGCAGGGCACCGGTATATGCATACCCTGCCTTCTTATAATTGCCGTGCAGGGCAACATACTGTACCTGTCCGGAGGTACAGAACGCCTCGTTCTTCTTCTCAAATCGGTACCGGATGGAGCCGGTATCCACCGGTTCGGTGTACAGACAACGTTTCAGTACCGGAATCTCCTGTTCCAGTTTTTCCAGTCCCTTTTTCTCAGAAGTAAAGGAAATCATCAGGTTTTCCGGACGGAAGATCTCTTTCACCAGCTTTTCAAGAATCTCGAACAGCTCCTCTTTTTTCTCTTGGAAATTCGCTTCCAGATCCTCCACCAGCTGATAAAAGCTGATGCCCGACGTACGGTCCTGGAACCAGGACATCGGCGAATCATAGGAAGCCGCACGCATCACTGCCGTGGAATTTCCTGCGCTGGTCAGACTCTCCTGCAGCCGTGATTTCAGGCTTGCCAGGATTTCATACAGACGTTTCTCATCCCTGAGGTTGGAGCTGGTCAGGATTTCCCGGATCATGGAAAATACAAATCCGGTCTTCGGGTGCAGATACTTCGCCCGAACCCCGAACATCCGGTAACAGTCTTTCTCCTCCTCCGGTTTTGCAAATACCTGAAGACCGCAGGCGATTCCGCCGCTGTTGGCATTGATCGTGTGGAACAATTCTCCATAGCTGTAATGCTCCGTATCCACATATCCAAGGACCGATTTGAGGATTCCCATATACGGAATCTGCTCGTCCGGCACACGCTCCGTATTGAACAGCAGCGTCAGATATCCGATCCCGTTGGTGAAGAGATCGTGGTGCACCACAGAAATCCCGTCCACACAGTGTTCTTCATTGTACAGACGAATGGATTCCCTGCGGATATCCGAGCGTTTCAGCAGCGGGATCTTCTTTTTCACTTCCTCGCTGTCCTCTTCCTCCTGATATTCCTTCAGCGCAGCCGTCTGGTGTACCAGTTCCCGGATCTGTTCTTCGGTCAGGCCCGCCTTATAATCCGCCAGCTTCTTCGCGACAGCTTCCTCACGCCTGGAGGCAAGACCAGGCTCCGGATACAGCGTGACCACGGCGCAGTGAGGATTATCCAGCAGATATTCACGGATCAGGTTCTCAAAATATCCCTGTCCGGCCAGCGTCTTCAACTCTTCATAAACATCCAACTGTTTCAGATAACTCCATGGTTCGTCTTCGCTGTACAGCCAGCTGTCGAACAGATCGATCCCGTAGATCAGTCCTTTCGGGAAGGAACCGTAATCCGCCTCCCGGAAACGGAACTCAAAGTAATTGATCCCCGCCTCCACAGCCTTCTGGTCGATTCCGTTGGCTGCGATTTCTTCCAGGGTGCTTCGAATGATTCGGAGGAATTCTTCCTTTTTCTCCTCCCGGGCATTTTTCGCCACGATGGAGAAAAACGGCTGAAGGATCCCGTCCTCGTAAGCGCCATAGACATCCTTGCCGATCCCCGCATCCAGAAGCGCCTGTTTCACCGGAGCGCCCGGCGCGTCCAGAAGGACATATTCCAGGATGGAAAAAGCCAGGGAGAGACGCACGTCCAGGGCATTTCCGGTCACCATATTGCAGGAGAGATACGTATGATCCTCCTCCGTCTCGTCTTCCAGCACCGGATAGGGAATCCTCAGCTCCTTCGGAGCGTCAAACGGCTTCTGCAGCGGAATCTCCGATTCCACCGTGATCTTCTCAAAAGCGCTGAGATACTTCTCATCCATCCACGCCAGATAAGCTTCCATATCCATATTTCCGTACAGATAAATGTAGCTGTTCGCCGGATGGTAGTATTTTCTGTGGAAATTGAGAAATTCCTCGTAGGTCAGATCCGGGATACAGGACGGATCTCCGCCGGATTCCACTCCGTAAGGCGTATCCGGAAACAGACTGTTGAAAATCTCACGTTCCAGCACCTCGTCCGCAGAGGAAAAGGCACCTTTCATCTCATTATATACCACGCCATTATAGCAAAGTGGTGCATCCTCGCTCTCCAGCTGATAATTCCAGCCCTCCTGGAGAAAAATCTCTTTTCTTTCATAAATATTCGGATAGAACACCGCGTCCAGATAGACATGCATCAGGTTTTTAAAATCCGCATCGTTGCAGCTTGCCACAGGATACATGGTCTTGTCCGGATAGGTCATCGCATTGAGGAACGTATTCAGCGATCCCTTGACCAGTTCCACAAACGGATCTTTCAGAGGAAATTCTCTGGAACCTTCCAGAACACTGTGCTCCAGGATGTGTGCCACTCCCGTGCTGTTCGCCGGCGGCGTGCGGAATGCAATATTGAATACTTTGTTTTCGTCGTCATTTTCCATCAGAAGTACCCGCGCCCCGCTTTTTTTGTGGCGGAGCAGATAACCTCTGGCATGAATGTCTTCGATTTCTTCTTCTTTGACCAGCTCATATGCCGGGCAGTTTTCTATTTTCATACGTTATCCTTTCTGTCACTTCCGGTGCCCGTCCTTTCCCCGTCGGTTTGAGAGATCGGACCGCATCACGGCTGTACCTTATTCTTCTTTCTCTTCCGGCTGCACGAATCTCTGCGCGATCAGTGCGAGAAGCTGGCGGTTCAGGATCATATTGAATCCTGCCGGATTGAGCACAAATCCTTTGGAATCTTTCAGCACCTGGGTCACAAGCTTTGAAAAAGGAACCGCTATCACTTTAAATTCCTTCGCAGCGTTGGGATACATTCTCGCAAGCTCTGTGAGATCCGTAAAAATCGGCTGGAATACCTCATCTTTATTATTTTTTACGATCACTGCTCCCAGCCTTTTCTGTCCGTCTTCTCCCTCCTGGGCAGGCTGCTCGATCACCGGAAGAAGCAGATTCCCCCGGGTGATATTGACAAGCATTTCCTCCTCCAGCTCATGAAGACGGCGGTTCCGCTCCGGATTGTCTTTCGGCTGTTCCGGGCGGCGCGCTTCCTGGAAAAAGTAAGCGGCAGTCAGCTGAATCAGCGGGTTGAATACCGGACGCTGTTTCATCTTGCTCCAGTCCGGAATCTGAATGATCGTTTCCAGTTCCATGCGGGTCTGATTTACTTCATCGTGATAAACCACGGCGTTGACCCCGTTCTGGTACAGTTCGTGGTAAAAACCAAGGATCACTTTATCCTCCTCCAGCTTGCGGATCGCCATAGGTACCTTGTCCTTTGCATTTTCCTGGCAGAAAGTTTTCGCCATTTCCAGATCGGCGAACAGATGGATCTGGTCGTCAAATGTCTCCTGGTCGCATTCTACGTAAGGCATTTTGGTCAGCGGGGAGTACACCGCAAACAGGGTCTTCATCGCCTGGAGTTTTTTAATCATAAATGTATTGTCAACTGTCATGATCTTTATCCTTTCCTCTTCCCCGGCGCTGCGGAAGAATCTCCGTCCATCGTTCTGCAGCGCCTCAATTTCGCACTTGCTATGATTATAGCACAAAATGAGGGAGTTGCAAAAGGGATTCTTATGAGTTTGCACAGCAAATGGTAACGTTTTATCTTTCAGCGAACGAAAAAATCCCTGCGCAAACTGAGTACGCAGAGATTCTTTCTGTTTCTTTGTCTCCAAAGGGGGGAAAGAAACGCATGTATGACACAGTAAGAATCCGCAAAAAGCAGGTGAAATAAAGATCAAATCAAGGCAGAAGTTCCGCACTTTCACGGTCCAAATACAAGTTGGCATTTGTACATCTTCGCAGAATGGATGCCGGACAGGTTTCCGAAATTGGTCCACAGAGAGTATTGTGCACTGCCTGTGCCTTGTAAGAGGTTGGAGCCATACAGAAGATCTTTCCACCTTTTAGAAGCGCCGGAACGGTCACCGTGAACGCAAGCGAAGGCACACTTTCCTTGTCCGGAAAATTTCCCGCGTTTACTTGCTGTTGTTTCGAAATTTCATCAATCTCCACCGTCTTGACTGTCCTAGTGTCATGAAATTCCGCCACATGAGGATCATTGAATGCAAGATGTCCATTGTCTCCAATTCCCAGGAATGTCAGATCGCAGGGAAATTGTTCCAGCAGTTTTCCATATCGTCTGCATTCCTCCTCCGGATCACTGCAGGCTCCGTTGAGAAAGCACTTATGCTTTACCGGAACCCGGTCAAGAAAGCGGGTGCACAGAAACGCAGAAAGACTGTGAGGATCTCCTATCGGCAGTCCGCAGTATTCATCCATGTGGAAAGCCCGGATCCTTTCCCACTGAATCTCCGGATACTGCAGCAACGCATTCCAGAATTCCTGCTGTGAAACAGCAGCAGCAAACATAACATTAATCTCCTCTTTCACTTTCTGTAGCCGGAGGATCTCAGCAGCCACATCCCGGGCTGCTGCTTTTCCCATCTCAGCTTCCATATCAAAAACGGAAACCTTCAAGTCATCCGCTTTCCATTCTCTGATCAGACTCATTCCTGTTCCCCTTTCCTGAAATTCTCATGCATATATACGGCGCTGTTGGCAATCAGTTCATCCAGCAGATTTTTCCGTTCCTCCAAGGTCAGCGTGTAACACATCGGATCCAGGGACAGAGCCTGAAGAGCCGCATGGCGGTCCCCATTCATCGCTGCGTCAACCGTCAGATCCTGCACTGCCCCATGAACCGTGGAGAGCGCTGCAAGAGCCTTTGGCATCTCACCGATGCAGACACCCTCGTATCCATTACGGTGAATCACCACGGGAACTTCCACACACATCGACTGCGGAAGATTCGAAATATATCCGCGGTTGGTGACATTCACATACATATATGCCGGCTGGTTGCTGCACACGGCATCAATAATTTCCGCCAGCTTTTCAGAGGAATGCTCCTCCACAACCTCCTGCCTCTGTTTCTTTCCTTCAATATAATCCCTCAGTTCCTGCCAACGGGCTTCGCGGCCTTTGATACGGTTCTCGATGAAATTATGCGTCAGCTCAAACATCTCCAGATGACGTCCCTTCTGGATGTAATGAGGCAAAAATTCAATCACGTGAATATCCTCGTTGCATGGATACCCGTCAAACAGACGATAAACCTCCGTAGTGATCCGCTCACCGCTATGTCCTTTTTCTCTCTGAATTTTTTCATATGCCTGTGCGACTTTTTCCAGCAGATCCTCACCGTCTTTTTCGATCTTTGTGATAATCTCAAAATGATTGACTCCACCCAGTGTATAATTTACTTCCTTCTCATCCTCACCAATCAGCTGCATCATGCGGCTGATCGTATTTGTTACTCCGTGGCAGAGTCCCAGATATTTTATAGAACTGAAACGTTCTACAGCAAGTGAAATGGCCTGCATCGGATTGGAAAGATTCAGAAGCCAGGCATCCGGACAGATTTCTTCCATCCGTTTCGCCAGAGACACAATCCACGGAATCTGTTTCAGAGCCATTGCTAAACCGCCCGGTCCCACAGACATTCCCTTCGGATGCTCAATTCCATATTTGTAAATTATGTTCATCTCATCCTTCCATACATCGTGGCTTCCGATGAGAACCGTGCACACAACAAAATCCGCACCGGTCAGAGCCTGATCCAGAGTCTCCGCAATGGTAAGACGGATGTCTGCGCCTTTTTCCCCCAGCAGCTTTTCTGCAAACTGCCGGATTACCTCCAAATTTTCTTCGTCAATGTCGTAAAGGCAGATTTCGCCGCCCCGCATGGAACCGCAGTTTGAAAGATCGTTGATAAATGTCGGCATCCAGGTGATGCTGGCGCCTCCGATAATTGATGTTTTTACCTGTCCCTTTAACATGTTTTTGCTCTCCTTTTTTACTTTATTTTTTCGGCATACGCCTGGAAGATTTTATCCACCTCCTGTTTTCGGTGTTCTTCCAGTTTAAACGTGTGCATCTTGATCAGTTCCTGCGCCTGCTCCCAGGCTGCAGTCTCAAATGTCGGCATTCCCGCCGCTTTCCAAGACATAACATTCCGTGCATCGGAAAATATCGTCATATCGTAAGTTTCGCGGAAGTAATCCAGGGTGGAATCTGCCTCCATATACGTGTGACTCTCCATTCCCTCCTGGAGAATCTGTTCGGTCTCACTGCTATCCAGCCAAACATCCTCCAGACCTTTCAGCAGCCGGTTTCCATATCCGGCAAGTTCCCTGTCAAGAATCGCCTGAACCGGACTAAACACTTCATCCACAGACATCTGCCCCACAGCCGAAAAATGACGGATTCCCATCTCCATCTGCCATAAAAAAGATGCCGTACGTTCCATCATAGACTGTGCGTCCACACACCGGCTGTTTGTTCGAAAACAGCCAAAAGTGTAAACTTCCCCTGTCAACTCCTTCCACAGCTCTGCGACTGCCTGCTTGAACAGACACCACTCGGGAGATCCAAACGCAATGTTGGCCCGACGCATATCGAAGGGATCTAACCGAAGATTGAAACCTTCCTTGATTTTTCCATCTGACAGATAGTAAAAGATGTAATCCTGCGCCAACCCCTCCGCCAGCGTTTGTACCAACGCCGCCGGAAATACAAGGGGCGCAGTAGCTCCCGCCATAGGAATCGGTGTGAAGATTGTAAGATCCAAATCCGGATCCTCACACCAGCGAAAATAAATTTTCATCACCTCCGCGTTCATCCGCAGTGGACTGATCATCGGTTCCAGCGCCAGCAGATAACGTCTTCCAGCCGCCAGATTCATCTCTTTCAATGTCTCTATTTCTTCAGAATCCGTCGCTGTCAGGCATCCGCCCATCCCGCCTGTACAACACAAAGCAATCCGTTCACATTCCAACGTATGTAACTGCGGCGAAACACCTCCGGGAGCTACCGGAATCGGTCCCCTACCCGCTCCGAGAGCCTCCGCCAGACGAGCCATCTCTTCCGCCTCCTGATAAGAGGCAGCGCGCGGCCGATTTGTCACAGGATCGCACAGATGCCATGCATGCCAGTTTCCCCCAATTGTAATTCTGTCCTTCTCACGTCTCTGGGAAGCGGCAATCCAGGGTTTTCGCATCTCAAAAAAATCTCTCATTTTTTCTCCAGAAAAATGGATTCTACCGTCTTTAAATATGCACGGTACTTTTTCTTGTATTTTCCGGAACAACTCTGCATCATCAAATTCAATTCCATATTGTTCCAACAGCTCCAGTGCACTTTCAAAAATTTCTTCAGCACGTGCATGTGATACTATTTTTTTCATTCTCGTTTATCCTTTCAGTCCTGTCGTTGTAATTCCCTCCACAAAATGATCCTGTGCCAGAAAATAAACAATAATCGACGGAATTACAGAAAGCAGCGACATAGCGATAACCGCTCCCCAGTCAATCGCCGCCAGCGGATCCACCATAATCTTCAACGCAAGCGCAACAGTATAACGATCCATCTCCGAAATGTAAATCAGCTGTCCCATAAAATCGTCCCAGGTCCATACAAAGGAAAAGACGACAACCGTTATCAATGTAGGCTTACACATAGGAAGGATAATACGTGAAAAAATCTGAAAAGATCCGCAGCCGTCAATTCTTGCAGCTTCGTCAAGTTCCATAGGAATTCCTTTCATGAACTGGATCATCAGGAAAATGAAGAATGTACCACCGCAGAATGCCGGAACAATAAACGGCAGATATGTATTAATCCAGTCTAGCTTACTGAAAATAATAAAGTTCGGAATCATCGTTACCGTTCCAGGAAGCATCATCGTCCCCATCAGAATGGAAAACAGAAACTTTTTCCCACGGAATCTCCCTCTCGCGAAGCCATATCCGACCACCGAGGATGAAAAAAGATTTCCAATAATCACTCCTCCTACCAGCAAAAAAGTGTTAAGATAAAATTTCAAATAAGAATATGGTTTTACCCCTGTCCAGCCATGGATAAAATTATCAAACTTCCATGTTTTGGGCAGCAGGTGAGAATTGTCAAAGATTTCATTACTGGGTTTAAAGGATGCAAAAATCATCCAGATCAGAGGAAAAATCATGACAAACGCAATCAGCGTGATGACAACGTAACTCAGAACTTTTTTTGCCTTCCGTTTCCGTCTGCTTGTGAAAGATCTTGAAGCCATGTCTATCCCTCCTAATTCTCATAGTAGACCCATTTATTCTGTGTCTTAAATACAATTACTGTAAAAAACATAATAATCGCCATTAAAATCCATGACAACGCTGCGGCATAGCCGAAATTATATCTGGAGAATCCCTCCTGATAAATATAAAGTACGTACAGAAGCGTCGAATTCACCGGTCCCCCATTAGTAACCATCATAGCCGATGTAAACGTCTGGAATGCACCGATCATCTGCATAATAAGATTAAAAAATATCATCGGGGATATCATCGGCAGTGTAATATAGAAAAACTTTTTCGTTCCCGTCGCACCGTCTACTTCCGCCGCTTCCAACATGGAAGTCGGTACCTGATTCAACCCTGCAAGAAAAATCAACATTGGAGAGCCGAACTGCCACATGGTCAAAAGTGCAAGCACCCACAATGCCGTGGACGGTGTACCGATCCATTCCAGTCCCTGAATTCCAAAAAGCCCAAGAAATGCATTGACAACACCATCCTGTCGGAACATCGCTTTCCAGACAACTGAGATTGCAACGCTGGATCCCAGCAAAGACGGAATATAATAAATTGTACGGTATATTTTGCTGCCCGCAAGCTTATTGTTCAGCATCACTGCGACCAGAAGAGAGAACACCATTTTCAGCGGAACTGCGATAATCACGTATTTTAGTGTCACCACAAGTGCTGTTCTAAAATAAGGATCCGCAGTAAAAATTTCCTTGTAATTGTCCAGCCCAATCCAATCAGGAGTCCCCATCATATTATATTTCGTGAAGCTGATATAAAAACTGAACACATAAGGAATCAAAGTAAAGCACAAAAATCCGATCACCCACGGCAGTACAAAAATAAAATCGTAGGATTTTCGTCGCTTTCCCATCCTGTTTCTTTTCTTTTCACCCATACATACCTTTCTCCCATTCTGCGGAATTTTTGCCCGCTCTATGTTTTCTCCGACATTCCAAGAATTTTTTCAAACTGGCGTTCCATGCTTTCGATAGCTTCATCCAGAGAAATTTTATGGAACGCATATTGTCTCGTAACATGATCCACAACTTCAATACAGTCGCTCCACCCGTTGATATACCTCGGTTCCGGCACATCATTGGATTCTTCCGCCAGCCTCTGCAGACGAAAACCCTCTCCTGCCAGTCCGTTCGTTTCTTCCAGCTGCTCCTGTGCCGCGCTGCTGGGAGGCAGTCCCCGGGATAAGCCCATAACTTCTGTGATCTCCGGATTATTGATCAATTCGTTGAGAAGCATTGCTGCCTCCTTCTGATGCTCCGAATGACTGTTGATCAGAAGCAGAAGGTCTCCCTTTACGTAGGTACCCAGTTTTTCCCCCTGCGTACTTCCTGGAATGGCCGCAAGCCCGTACTCATGCCCATCCTGTGCGTTGGACTGCAGCGTCTGAGCCATCGCATTATACGTTGCAATGACCGCTACCTGTTCATTTACAAACTGCGCGTCAATCGACGTACCTGCATTCCTTTCCGCCGGTGGCACCAGTCCCTCCTCCGCATATCTCTGAAACAACTCCAGCGGTTTGCGAATCTGTTCCTGAAAGTTCATCTCACCGGCAGGAGTGAGATAAGAACCTCCCTGCTGATGAATCATCAGCATCGTGACAATTTCCGCAGATCTCAGGTCGCCGGACGGATAAATGTGTTCCGGAAGTCCCTCCTTCAGTTTCCACAGAGTATCCTCATACTCTTCCCAGGTCCAGTCATCCGTCGGATACTCCACTCCCGCCAGATCAAACAGGTATTTATTGTAAATAATGCAAAACGTCTGGATGCTCATCGGAATCCCATAAAGCTGTCCGCTATATTTTCCCTCGTAAAGATTACTCTCCGGGATATTCGAAATGTCCAGAATCCCTTCCTGTACAAAACTTTCCAGAGGAACAACCTGTCCCCGTTCCACCAAAACCCCCAAATCTTCCGGATTAAACTGAAACAGATCCGGACCGTCAGACGCAGCAAGCTGCACATTGATTTTATCTCTGTAGCCGTCATACTCCTGATACTGCGCATTCACCTCGATTTCAGGATATTTCTTTTCAAAAATATCAATGGAATCCATCGTCCTCTGGTTGCGGTCTGACCCACCCCACCAGGCAAAGGTAATGCTCACTTTCTCATCTTCCCTACCGTTTTGTTCACTGTATAATTCATAGGAATGTTGCAGATAACTTTCCTTAACAAAATTCATTAAGCCCATGATCATTGCTCCAAGAACAATGATAATTCCGGCGACAAATACCGCTTTCCACCACTTTTTCATTCGATCCCTCCATCTTCCCAGCAAACAGCTAACTTGTATACTGTTATGCTACCAGATATCTGCCGCCGTCACAATCCTCTTACGCCGTTTACTGGGCATTCGCAAACTCGCTCTCTGCCCTCGATGTCATATCATTGATTGTCGTTTCCAGATCCTTGCGCCCATACCGGTACTCGTCTGTCTCCTGTGTGATAACTGTCACGATCTCTGTCCACCCTTTTGTCAGCCTAGGCTCCGGCGTGTCATTTGTGGCATCCGCCATCGCCTGTACCTTCAGGACATCCACATCGATTCCGGTAAGTTCTTTCTGCAACTCTTCTCTGATTGTCTCACTTGGCGGAATTCCTCTGCTGAATCCGAGAATATTTCCCATTTCCGTATTGTTCACAAATTCGTTCAGCAGAACAACTGCTGCCTCCTTATTTTTTGAATCCGCACTGATGCAAAAAGCTACCTCACCCTTCGCATACATACCCAAACGATCTCCGGTATTCGACGAAGGAATCGATGTCAGCGCATACTCATCCTGATCAATGGAACCCGCCTGCAAAGTCGTCGCCATTGCATTAAAGGTTGCATGAATCGCCGCACGTCCCTCCATGAAAATTGTATCGCTTGTAGTCGCAAGCGTCTCATCTGCCGGAGGCACCAGACCCTCGTCCATATAATTCTGGAACATTTCCAGCGGCTCCGCGATTGCCTCTCCAAAGTCAATTTCTCCATCTTCTGTCAGATATGCTCCTCCATTCTGATGAACCATTGAGAGTGTCGTAATGTCTGTTGCACGGAGATCGGTGGATGGATACACTCCCTCCGGCAGTTTTTCATCCAGCTCCCGTACAATTCTGTCATAATCTTCCCATGTCCAGTCATCTGCCGGATACTCCACACCAGCTTCATCAAACAGTGTCTTATTATAAATCACACATACCGTCTGTGTACTCATGGGAATTCCATACAGTTTTCCGTCTACAATGCAATCATGAAGTGTTCCTTCAGAAACTGCATCCAGATTCAGCAGTCCACTGTCCACATACTCATCCAGTGCCAGCAGTTTTCCTTCTTCCACTACCTCCGGCATATTCTCAGGATTGTACTGGAACAGATCGGGAGCAGTTCCTCCCGCCAGCTGTGTAAACATTTTGTCATGATACCCGTCGTATCCCTGATATTCCGTACTTACTTTGATGCCGGGATAGTTCTGTGCAAATACCTCCAATGCATCCAGCGTCGCTGTATGCCTCTCATCTCCGCCCCACCAGGCAAAACGCAGATCCGCCTCTATATCCTTCGGATTGACATCCGCGCCTGCGGAAACCGAATTTGAAGCTGGCGACTGAGAGGTGTTTTGTGTTCCGCCATTTTCCGCCTGCTGCGAGCATCCTGCTGTCAAACTGGCAACCATGATCATACTAACGGTCATCCCTATTGATTTCGCTAACCTTTTTTTCATACACTTCTCCTTTTCATTCGTAAATAGTCATTGCCTGTAACTGTTCATGTGGCTGAACTGTTACCGCTGTCTTTTACAATTATCCGAATTCGGTTGTTGTACCGTTATTATATCCTGATTTCTTTTTGTTTTTAACATGTCTATTCTACGATTATTCCGCTTTTTCTACACTCTTTCGAATTCCACCTTGAAATTTCATATAACTTTTTCTACAATAGGAAACAACAGACAGAAAGGAGTTTTTCCGTGAAAAAAATCCGTTTTTCCATCAATCTCAGAACATTGCTAATCACCGGCTTCCTGGGTGTCTTAACATTTTCCATTGTCATGGTTGCCGCATATATGTACGCCTACTGCAGCAAATATATCGTCGACCGTACGGCCGTTTATCAGCAGAAAGCGCTGGAAACGGTTGGTGTTTCGGTCTCAGATTTTCTCACAGATATGGATAACATTGCCGCCTCCATCTGCGAAAATACTGATATTCTCCGCCTGCTGGACGTCAGCGGGACAGATACCTATCAAAACCTGGTAAACAGCCAGGAAATTTCTTCGATTCTTTCTTCCTTCGTGTATTCCTACAGTGAAATTTCTTCCATCAATATTATTTCTGACCGGTTTAAAAATATTAACGACTTTCATCTGAACGGGGCCATTTCGGAGGAGTATGTTTCCACTGACCTGATTGACAAAACCTATAAAGTAGGCGACAGCGGGTGGATTCTGCTGGACGGTGAAGAGATTTCTCATAGAACTCTCGGCAGCTCCATCGAAGATACTCCTATGATTTGTCTGTTTAAAAATATCTACCGTAAAAATACCTCGCAGCGTCTCGGAATGCTTCTGATTCGCTGTCCGGAGACAGTCCTTTATAATATGGTTCAACAGTCCGTCTTTGATGTGGCGACCGAAGCGATGGTTCTCAATGAAAATGGAATGGTCCTCTCCCATTCCGACAAATCCAAGCTGGGAACTGTGGTTTCCGCTTCCGGAGACGTGCCGGTGCTTTTGGATCCAGAAACAGGTCAGCTGATTATCTCCTACAAGCTGGACAAAACGGGATGGGTGATCACACAGTATACGAGTATTTCATATATGACCAGAGATCTGGATCAGATTGCAGCATACACTCTGATCCTTGCACTAGCTGTCATGGGACTTTCGGCGATTTTAGCTACGCTGCTCTCTTCCTATGTCACACGACCGCTGCGACAGCTAACAGAAACAGTAAAAAATATCTCCCGGACCGAGCTCTGCCATAATGACAACCAGTACGCGGTCAAGGAGATTGATATTCTGAACACTCAGTTCAACCATATGGTGGATGATATTCTTACTCTGATGGACAATGTCCGGACAGAGCAGCAGGAAAAGCATGCTACAGAGCTGAAGCTTCTGCAGGCGGAAATCAATCCGCATTTTATTTACAATACCATCGAGCTGATCAACTATGTCGCAATGAAAAACAACGATCTGATGGTCTGCGATATTGTCCATACTTTTGGTCGTTTTCTCCGACTTTCGCTGAATAACGGAAAAACATACCTGACTCTTGCTCAGGAAATTGAGCAGGTCAGCGCCTACCTAAAGCTCCAGTCTCTGAAATATGAAGAAAGCTTTCAGATCGAATGGGATGTTGACCCTCAGATTCTCGACAGCTATACCTTAAATCTGATTCTGCAGCCGCTGGTAGAAAACAGCTTGGTACACGGGTTCTCAAAAACAGGCGGGTACGGCCGCATCCAAATCACCGTGAAGCCAGATGGAAATTCTGTCAGAATCTGCGTTGTCGACGATGGAACCGGAATGGATGAAGACCGTTCCCAACAGATCCTGACGAAAGCCACGCCCGGCTACGGTGTATATAACGTAAATCAGCGGATTCAAAATGCATTTGGCCGTCAATATGGACTCCGGTATCATTTTCCTCCGGAGGGCGGAACCGTCGCCTGCCTGACCATACCCTATCTGAAAGAACCGCCGGAAAATTAGTCGCCCCCAACAACCACTGGAAAGGAGAACCATTCTATGTCCTATAAACTCTTACTGGTCGATGACGAGCCTTTCATGCTGTCCTACCTCAGGGACTGTGTCCCGTGGAAATCCATGAATGTGGAAATTGTAGCCAGCGCCAGCAACGGCGAAGATGCAATTGAAAAGACCCGGGAGTACCATCCGGATCTTATCATCACAGATATCGTAATGCCGAACATGCACGGTCTTGAATTTATCAAAAATATTTACGGGCAGTACAAAAGCACAAAAATAATTATTCTCAGCGGACACCAGAATTTTGAATTCGCCAGAGAAGCCCTTCTGTACGGCGTGATCGACTATATCGTAAAACCGTCTCTTGTTTCCGATATCGTTACTTCGGTCAGCAAAGCAATCGCTGCCATAGAACAGGAGCGTGCAGAGAAAGAAAATTATCGGACAATTTTATCAGATCTTCAGCATTCCCTTCCGGACATCACCAGATCTTTTCTGGAGCTCCTCCTGAAAGAACCTGTCCCTGACCTGACAAAACAACTCAGAGAAAAAGGCGCTATCCTAGGGTTTCCGGTGGAAAATTGCCGCTATCTGTGTTTTCAGCTTGTCTTTGACGGTCTGCTGCCCAACAAGGATTCCGATGCCCCGCGCAGAGAAACCGAACGCCTGCTCCGGATGCTGAAAGAGCTGCCCTGCGTCAGCCATGTTCTGTTGACTCATCAACGGTTCCATTCTTCTCTTGGGATTCTAGACTGCACCGGAGCCAATGAAGCATTCGTGCAAAAATTTTTTGCGAACACATTTATGTCTTCTCTTCCCCCACAGATGTCCGTAACCGCCTGTCTCAGCGCGCCTTTTGATCACCTGGAGAATGCTTCCTCTGCCTTTCAGCAGATACAGCTCACGCTGAACAGCCGCACATGCAGTCTGGAAAGCCGCTTCCTGCCCATCGGAAAACCAGAGCCTTCCAGGGAGAATACCTGCAAGCTCCTCCCGATAGACAGTTTTCTTACGGCACTCCGCGCTTCTTCCAGCTCAGAATGCAGCCGTCTGATCCATTCATGGATAGAAACCGCCATTCAGAAAAATGTTTCCATGCACAGCCTGCGCCGAGAACTGCGAAGTTTTTTGATCGATCTTGACACCCTTCTGGCTTCCATCAAAGCAGGTCTCTCTCCTCTTCTCTGGGAGCTTGGTTTGACAGAAGTGGAACTTCCGCAGGAAGAAAGTCTGATTCGCCTTGAAAAACTGCTGAATCTTTTAAGTCAGAAAATCATTGCCCGCCTGTCGGACTGCAAATCAGCCAGCTATCCGCCTGTCATCTTTCTTGCCTGCCAGTACATTGAAGAACATTATCAGGAGAAAATAACCGTCGCTGATCTTGCCAGCCAACTTTATCTCACACCGAACTACCTGAGTTCACTGTTCAAAAAACACACAGGATCAAGTATTTCTGAATACATTACCATGTGCCGCATCCGCAGAGCCAAAGAATTGATGGCGGAATCTGCCGATATCAAGACCTATGAGGTCGCCGATTTAGTTGGTTATAATGATTATGAACACTTTCGGAAAGTTTTTAAGAAGTATGTAGGAATCAATCCTGCCAGATACCGGTCAGAGGTCATTCTTCCACGCGACTCCGACTAATCATTCCCACTTACCTTCTTCATCTGAACCGCCATATACTGTCTTCCCGGCAGTTCAATATGCATCTTTCCTTTCATGACGCCCCGGTCTTCCACAGTCATATTCCAGGTGTCGATGACTTTTACCTGAAATTCTGTCGTATCGTCGAAATAATAGTCTTTCGACGACGGACGCATAAAACTGTAATAAATCAGATAATAATCCTTCACCGGCTGTTCCGCCCAGCTTTCCTCCGGCACCGCGCGCACTTCCCCGAAGTGATCCCCGTCGTACCGAAGACCGATGCCCGGTGTCTCCTGCAAGATCTCATGCAGCAGCCGGAAACGTTTCTGGCTCTCTCCGTAAAGTTTTCCTCCGTGGGACCACCACAGGACATTTTCCGGATTCAGATACGTCTCCCCGTGCCCTGCATAGCCGCCGCGGCAGGCCGCCTCCCAGAACCGGCGCACCAGTTCCTCGGCGGTGATATTTCCCCAGCCGTGGGGAATATTTCCCTCGTAGGCGATCTCATCCAGCACCACCGGCTTTTTCCAACGGATCCGCCATTCGTCCGTATACTCCGCCGTCCGGTACATATCCTGCCGCTGAATGCTGCAGTGGGTCACCCAGGGACGGCTGTGATCATAAAACGGTCCACAGTTATGGATCGACCTCAGATGCCCGTAAGGATCCTTTTCACAGATAATCCCCGCATAGCGCTCCCAGTCCTCCACATTCTTGGAACGGAGCAGATCGTATTCATTTGCCAGCGACCACCAGACATTGCGGTAGGCAGAAAATCTTGCCAGCACATACTTCCAGTACAAGTCGTCCTGCTCCTGTGTCATACAGGAAAAGCCCCAGCGGTCATAGGGATGCATGACGATCAGATCCGCCTCGATCCCCAGATCGCGAAGCTGTTCCACACACCACTCCAGATGTCGGAAATGCTCCGGGTGAAAACGCTCCAGATCCCAGTCGTTTCCCTCCGCCTTTCCCTGGTACTGCCAGAAATTTTCGCTGGTCAGCACGCTGGAATCCATCGGTGTTCCCTCATAGGGATACGAACGCGGTTCGCCAAGGTTGTAATCGTAATGCTTTGGGAAGATACAGAACCGGATCTTGTTAAACGCATTGTCTTTCAGGGTTTCCAGTGTTTCCGCAATCCGCTCGTCCGACTGGAGCGCCCACACATAACAGGTCGTACCGATGGAATAATACGGCGTCCCGTCCTCATAGGCAAAGTGATAGGTATTCGCCACCCGTACCGGTCCGTGATTTCCTTCCTCTGCCGGAAGAACCTGAAACGTTCCGGTTAACGGCTGTTCCAGAAAACCAGCCTCCACCTGATACTTATACGCACCCTCAAAAGACGGCATAAACCGCACCTTGTAACATCCGTCTCCGTCATAAAATCCATCCGCCGTCACCGTCTCATTCTTTCCGGAAAAGGTTCCTCTGATCCACTGCTCCGTAAATGGGTTACCGCCGGACGGTCCCTCACAAGTAACTTCAAACACGCCCCAGCGCTCCACACTCTGTATCTGCTCCATCTTATCTTTCCTCCTCCCGGTACTTTCTTTTCATCTGTTTTTTTCTTTTTCACTGCCCCAGAAAATATAATTTCCTGCCGGCATGATACGCTCTGTCCCGTCGATCACGACAATCGCCGGCATCCCCGTCTCGATCTCATAGCGTACACCGCCGTCCCGGTATTCCCACCGGGAACGCACCACACCATTTCTCGTCTCAATGGAAGCTTCCAGCCAGCCCAGACGCCGGTCCGGCTTCGGCGCCACCTGCACCCGTGCAAAGCCCGGTTCCAGAGGCCGGATTCCCGCCGCTTCCTCGTAAATCCAGTCTGCCACAGAACCGTAAGCATAATGATTGAAGGAATTCATGTCCGCACTCCAGAAGCCGCCGTCCTCCATAATGCCGTCCCAATGCTCCCAGATGGTCGTCGCCCCCTTTGTCACCGGATACAGCCAGGAAGGATATTCTCTGCGCAGCAGCAGTGTGTATGCAAGCTCCTCATGCCCATACCGGCTCAACACATGAAGAAGGAATGGAGTTCCCACAAATCCCGTCCGCAGCCGGCAGCCATCCTTTCTCACCAGCTCCGCCAGCTCGTCCGCCGACTGCTGCGGATGTTCCGCCAGGCCAAACCAGACTGCAGCCGTGTACTCTGTCTGCGTCCGGTACTCCGGATAAGCGTTCCGGAACGCAGACACGATTGCCGGATACAGCTCCTCGTAGGCTTCCACCTCTTCTTCCAGAACATGCCCCGCCCGGATCACCAGCTGCGTGGAAAAGGCATAAAAGGCAGACGCGATCAGATCCTCTCTGCTGGATCCCTTATAGCTTCCGGCCGGCGCATCCAGTCCCAGCCAATCCCCGTAATGGGTTCCTCCAGTCCAGAGATTCGGGGTGGTTGTCGCATGAGTGATATAATCCACCCACTGCTTCATGCTCCCGAACTGATCCTCCAGAACTTTCCGGCTGCCGTAGGTCTGGTAGATCTGCCACGGACAGATCGTCGCCGCATCGCCCCAGGCAGCGCTTGGTATCGGATTCTGCAGATAATCCGGCACCACATGCCCCACCGCGCCGTTCTCAAACTGATCCGCCGCCAGGTCATGGAGCCATTTGATAAAAAACTTCTCCACATCGAAATTGTAGCTCGCCGTCTTCACAAATACTTCCGCATCCCCGGTCCATCCCAGACGTTCATCCCTCTGCGGGCAGTCGGTGGGCACATCCAGGAAATTTCCCCTCTGTCCCCAGAGAATATTGGAAAACAGCTGATTCAGTTCCGGAACACCGCAGCAAAGATGCCCGGTCTGTCTCAGGTCCGAATAGACTGCAATCGCCGTAAACTGTTCCGGTTTCGCCTCCCCCGGAAATTCCTCCAGCTTCAGATAACGGAATCCGAAGAACGTCAGCAGCGGATGCCAGGTCTGGATTCCCTCCCGGCATACATACCGGAGTTCCGCCTTCGCGTCCCGGTAATTGTCCCGGTAGAAATCCCCTTCCTCATCCAGCACTTCCCCGTGCAGAATCCGTATTTCCTGTCCTGCCTCCGCGTCCACGGTAAACTCCACATATCCGGTCACTTCCTGTCCAAAATCCACAACCGTTTCTCCGGCAGGAGTCACAAAAACACGCTTTGCCTGCACACGTTCTTTCTCGCAGATTTTTTCACCCTCCTGCGGAATCAGGTTCCCACAGGACTTTTCAAATACCACGGCATTCTGCCAGTTTGCCGGACAAACCCGCGCGTCGTACCACTCTCCGTCGTAAATCTCACTGAACCGCACCGGACTCTCTGCATACTGCCAGCCGCCGTCCGTCCCGATCAGCGTCCGGTTGCCCTGAGCATCCGTCAAACGAAGCTCCGCAAATAATCCACAGGGCTGCGCCAGCCTCCGCTGCTTCTCCTCATTTTCCACAAATCCCGGCATCGGCGACCGCGCCCAGCCCTTGCCGACGGTAACTTCCAGACAGTTCTCCTCTTTCAGCAATTCTGTAATGTCATAAACCTGATACTGAAGACGCGTCTCATAAGAAGTCCATCCCGGTGCAAGCACATAATCACCAACACGTGTTCCGTTCAGACGCGCTTCATAGACGCCGACTGCAGTGATCAGCAGTTCCGCTTTCTCTGTCTTTCCGTCACTCTTCCATTCCCTCCGGAACACCGGACAGATATCCCCCAGATCTGTCTTTGGTCGGATCCATTTTGCCTGAAACTCCATCATACATTTCCTCCTTCTCCCTTTCGGCAGTCGGTTTGCGCTGCCTGTTTTTTTTCTGTTTTTTGTATCTTCCTTTTCCTGAATTTTCTTTGCCTCCATTATAAACAATTTTCATGCAATAGAACAGAAGATTGAAGAATATTGATAATATTTTTATATCTAGTACAGCGAATACTAAATAACTGCTACATTCGCGCAGAATGCTTTTTCGAGTGTGCTGGACAAAAAACGCAGGCGTAGCGGGCTACGCTGAGTATTTTTGACCTGTGCAATCGGGAAAGCAGATATCATACAAAAAGTGCCACATTTCATGAGAAACATGGCACGGATCAAATAGATTTACTATTTACTTTTTTCCGGTAAGCTAACGAATAATAGAAACAACCACTGCGGTTGCTTTTTACATCTTCTGTGAATCCGACATTGCCCGCTGCGCCCAGAGGGAATCCTTTAAAATTGCCCGTCCGACTCCGATCAGATTCGCCTGATTGTTTTCCAGCAGCGTTTCTGCGGCAGAAGCATCTGTAATTCCTCCGGTTAAAACAACAGGAATGTTGACCACGCCTTTGATCGCTTCGGTCAATTCACTGAAATACCCCTGCTCCTTTACGTTTGGACGGACATATCCGCAAAATCCTCCTGAAATGTCCAGCAGATCAACACCGGCCTGTTCCAGAATTTTCGCCGCTGAGACACTGTCCTGTAAGGTTGTTCCTCCGTCTGTATAATCACAGGCTCCCAAACGTACAGCGATCGGATAATCCTGTCCGACTTCTTTCCGTATCGACTTTATGATTTCAAGATGCAGTTTCAGCCGCCCTTCCAGCGTTTGCGCTCCATATTTATCGATTCGTTTATTGCTCAAAGGAGAATAAAACTGGTTCAGCAGATATCCATGGGCAGAATGAATCTCCACACCGTCAAAACCGGCGCTTTTTGCCCGTACAGCAGCACGGGTAAAATCGTGGATCACCTTTTCTATATCAACCAGTGTCATTTCCAATGGCACAAAACCTGTTTTTGGCATTGGATACGCACTTGCACCATGGAATGTAAAGAAGTTGATGTCCGTCCATTTGCTTACGCCATTTCCCTCGTAGAAGGAAAATGGAAAATGCACATTTTATTCTGGCTGTGGAAAAAAGAGGTGCTCCGGTACAGCGAAATAAAACGTGCCCCGGAAAAAGTCACCCACAAAATGCTCAGCAGCCAGCTGAAAGAATTTGGTTTTTCCCAGTTTTTTCCGTTTATTTCTTACTTAACCGTTGATTCCCGTATCATCTTCCGGACCGGCAGCACACTCGCCGGCGCCACCGACAGTTCGTCGATACCCATCCGCAGAAGCTCTCCTGTGAGCGCCGTATCCGCCGCCAGTTCCCCGCAGATGCCGACCCAGCAGCCGCACTTATGGCCGTTCTCCACAGTCATCCGGATCATCCGCAGCACCGCTGGATGGTGTGGGTCATAAATTGAATCAAGCTTTGCGTTCTGGCGGTCGATGGCAAGCGTATACTGGGTCAGGTCATTGGTTCCGATACTGAAGAAATCCACTTCCTCCGCCAGAAGATCGCTGATCATCACCGCTGCCGGTGTCTCGATCATAATTCCCTGCTCAATCTCACCCACCGGAATTTTCTGGTTCTCCAGTTCCCCGCGCACTTCATTCAGGATTTCTTTGCACCGTCTGACCTCACCCACGGAAATGATCATCGGGTACATGATCCCGACATTTCCATAGGCACTGGCTCTGAGAATTGCACGAAGCTGAGTGCGGAAGATTTCTTCCCGGTCCAGGCAGATCCGGATTGCACGGTATCCCATCGCCGGATTATCCTCATGACCCAGGTGGAAATAGTCCGCCTGCTTGTCCGCGCCGATATCCAGCGTACGGATAATGACTTTCCTGCCCTCCATATTCTGAACGACCGTCCGATACGCCTGAAACTGTTCTTCCTCTGTCGGGTAATCAGATTTTCCCAGATATAGAAATTCACTCCGAAACAGACCGATCCCCGCCGCATCATTTGACAGAACCTCTGCAGTATCTTCAACGCTTCCGATATTCGCATACAGACGAATGTGCTTTCCATCCAGTGTCACATCCTCTTTGCCCTTCAGTTCCTGCAGCAGTTCTCTCCGTCGCTCATTCTCCCGCTTTTTCTCCTGATAAAACTTCAGCGTTTCCCCATCCGGGTCCAGAATCAGCGCAGCGTTCACACCGTCGATGATCGCAATTCTGCCCTCCAGGTTCTCGTCCACGGGAATTCCGATCAGCGCCGGAACATTCATCGTACGGGCCAGGATCGCCGTGTGGGAACTGGAAGAACCGAATTCAGTGACAAATCCAAGAAGCCTCGACTTATCCATCTGGACAGTCTCGCTGGGCGTCAGATCTTTGGCCGCCAGGATTACCGGCGCGCTGGCCGCAGCACCCGGCGCGCTTTTCGCTGAATCTCCCTGAAGGATGGAAACCAGCCTCTCCGAGAGATCCCTGATATCCGCAGAACGCGCCCGAAAATACTCGTCGTCCATCGCCTCAAACATCTTCGCCAACTCATCACCAGCTACCGCCACTGCGTACTCTGCGTTGACTTTCTGAGATTCGATGACACTGCGGATGGAAGAACTGAACTGATCACCTTCCAGAATCATCGCGTAAACATCAAAAACCGCAGCGCTGTCCTCCCCGGCTTCTTTCCTTGCCTTTTCGTACAGCTCATGCAGCTGTACCAATGCCTTTTCCTTCGCCGCTTCATATCGCTGAAACTCAGCATCTGTGTCGTCTATGCGGTTCCGCTGTACCACCTGTTTCTCTTTAGAGTAATAATGGATCTTTCCAATGGCGATTTCTTTCAAAATTGATTTCCCCGCAAACTTTTCCATTGTTCCGCTCTCCTTCCACTGTTACGTTTTATTCTACCACAAACCCAATGAGGTGGAAATATCTTCCCAAAGGAATTGCTACCGCCCAAAATCAGACAAAAACAACCGGAAGCAGCGGACGTCTATGTACGACCGATGCTTCCGGCTGCTTTCTCACTTTTTCTTATCTTTGCGGTGACAATTGCATATTTTTATTAAAAACACTTTCTACTCTTCTTTTCTCCTGGAATCATATCGATAATCGTTGGACTCTTCCAACTGTGCTTTTTCCTCCCGATGCAGGATCACCGCGGACAGCGGCAGCAGATCCATCTCGAGAATTCCAGCTTTCACCTCATGCACACCTTCCTGGCGCCGGAATGACAGTGCGTCGGTGCGGAAAATCTCAACCATTTCAGTCTCCTCACTGCGCTTCATCCCTGTCAGCCACACGGGAATTTCCACATGCACCTTCTCATTCCTGTTGTTGAGTACAACTACAATCTGCTCCGTAATATTAAACCGTCCATACGCCAGAAGATTGTAATCATGATACAGATCCATCAGAGAACCGTCAATCAGTACCGGATACTTTTTATGAATTTCGATCATTTCCTTATAAAAACGGATCAGATCCTTGTCTTCTTTTCCCCAGGGATAAGTTCTCCGGTTATCCGGATCGGTAAAGCCGCAGACACCTGCTTCATCCCCGTAATACAGGGTCGGAGCACCCGGCCATGTCATCTGGATGACGACCGCCTCGCGCAGCACCGCCTTGTTGACATTCTCCTCCGCTGCTTTGGAACCAAGATCTCCGACTCTTCCCACCCGGTGGTTGGTTCTGGTCAGGAACCGGGAATGGTCATGGTTATCCAGTTCGTTCATCGCGGTATACAGTGACGGTGCATAGAATGCCGGCATATGGTAGCGCATCGCTCCAAGAAAACTCTCGCTGTTGCCAAACTGCCCCTGATTAAACTCATCGCTGTGCTTCTCCATTCCGGTCAGGAACCAGGACACCGGCTCCATGAACGCGTCATAGTTCATCACCGTATCCCACTCGTCCCCCTGCATCCAGCTCCTGGCATCGCCATAATGTTCCGCCATAATGATCGCTTCGGGGTCCGCCGCCTTGACCACCCGGCGGAATTCCTTCCAGAACCGGTGATTGAATTCCGGACTGTGACCGAGATCCGCCGCCACATCCAGACGCCATCCGTCTACATTGTACGGCGGAGAAACCCATTTTGCGGCAATCCGCATGATGTCGCTCATCAGTTCCGGCGATTCCTCATAATTCAGCTTCGGAAGCGTGTCATGTCCCCACCAGCCGTCATAAAACTCATTGTATGGCCAGTCATGCTCATTGAAAAATTTAAAGAATGTGTGATAAAGACTGTCCTTGGACACATAGGCTCCCGGTTCGTATCCTTCCTGATTCTCATAGATTCTTTCCCGGTCCAGCCATTTATTGAAGGAGCCACAGTGATTGAATACACCGTCCAGGATAATCTTCATTCCACGCTTATGGATCTCCTCTACCAGCTGGATAAACAGCTCGTTGCTGGCTTCCAGATTTGCTTTGTTGGTGACACGATTGATATAGCGTGTGGCATGTGTATTGTCCATATCCCAGGTGTTCAGAAGCTCTCCTTCATCCTCTACGATCTTTCCAAAATGAGGATCGACATAATCATAATCCTGAATATCATATTTATGGTTGGAGGGCGACACAAAAATCGGGTTCAGGTAAATGACCTGCACACCAAGATCCTGCAGATAATCCAGCTTATCCATCACGCCCTGCAGGTCACCGCCGTAAAAATTCCGCACATCCATCGGCTCCGGCTCTCTGCCCCATTCGTCGATCTGTTTCACCTTTTCCTTAATGTAGCAGTATTCCCCGTTGAGAACATCATTAGATCGATCACCATTGAAAAAACGCTCCACGAAAATCTGATACATGACCGCGCCCTTCGCCCAGTCCGGTGTATGGAATCCCGGCACAATGCCAAAGGAATACATCTCCTGCAGTTCTCTGGTAACTCCAAGTTTGTTGTAATAACAGACCATCTTGCCATATCGGATCTCAAAATAATAAAAGATCGTCTCCGTTCCCACCGGAATATCGATCTCATAATAATCAAAACCGTTGCGAATGGTTCGTACTTCCATCTCCTCACGGATGGCTCCACTGATAAAATACACCGCATCTACGTTGTTCCGCAGCGTCCGGAAACGGATGGTCACAACATCTCCCGGATTCGGTTCAAACGGAAACTGGTACTGCGGTGATTCGTCACTGTAAAGCGCATGCTTGTTGAACATTCCACGCACCTGTGAAATATACTGCTGTGCTTTTTCTTTATCCATATGCTGTAAGCCTCACAATCTTTGTAGTTAGTATAATTATACCCCTTTCCGGGTAGCGTTACAACAATTTTTTGGCAGTAAAAAAGCCAGCGGATCGCTGGCTTTTTTGGAGAAGGTATTTCTTCTTATGGGGTGTAGCAAAAACTATATA